>CAXUOD010000011.1:0-47880 GCA_964252585.1 uncultured Lichenihabitans sp.
GTGCGGGTGGGGCGGGGCTCATCGACCGCCGCGGAAGCTACGAGAAACGCGAAGAGGAGTTTCAGCGCGGACCTGAGATCGACCGGCTGCTTCGCGAGGGCCGCCCCACCCGCACCGGCGAAGCCCGACGCAAACAGGTGTCGTCAATCATCCCTCTCGGTCGAGAACGCAATGTCCTGCTGCGCATCCAAAGCGGCGATCCGGTCCACCAAGGCGGTCCGGATCGAGCGATAGGCGCCGCGGCCGAGCGTCAGACGCCGCGGCGCGGGGCTATGATCGGCGCATTCGATCATGGCCCGTACCATCTTCATGGCGTCGCCCTTGATCTGGAAGGTTCCGGACCCGACGGCGCGCCGCACGTCACCTGCGGGCGTAGCATCGTAAGCCGCCATCGGCGGCGGGCTGACGAGCCCGGCACCGAAGCTCGTGCGGACGGGACCCGGCTCGACAATCGTGAACGCGATGTCGAAGGGCGCCACTTCCTGAGCGACCGCTTCGACGAAGCCTTCGATCCCCCATTTCGTCGCATGGTAAAGGCTGAAGTTCGGGTAAGCGATCTGCCCGCCCTCGGACGAGACCTGCAGGATGCGGCCGCCGCCTTGAGCCCTGAGATGCGGGAGGGCGGCGCGAATGACTTGGATCGAGCCGATGAGATTGGTGTCGACCTGAAGCCGGATCTGATCGTCCGTCACCTCTTCGGCCGCGCCGAAGAGGCCATAGGCCGCGTTGCTCACGACGGTGTCGATACGACCGAAATGCGCGAAGGCGTGACCGATCACCCGGCGGACGGCCGCGGTGTCGGTCACATCCAGCGACCCCACCCACAGGGCCTCGCCATACCGCGCTTTGAGATCGTCGAGAGCGACCGCCCTTCGTTGAGTCGCAGCGACGTGGTCGCCGCGCGCCAGGAGCGTCTCGGTCAGCGCCCGACCGAGCCCGGCCGATGCGCCGGTGATGAACCACGTCTTGAACATGAGAGGGCCTCTTCGTGCGGATCGCGCCAATGGCGCCGATCCTCCAAAGTTGGGGCACCTCTTTGCTGCTACTATCCGGACAATCTTGCATGTCATCTTGAAAGATCGCCATGAATGAGAAGCCGAGTCTGACCGACCTGAAGGCCCTCGCGTCGATCGTGGCGCATCGGAGCTTTAGAAAGGCCGCCGATGACATGGGCCTTTCACCCTCGACGCTGAGCCATGTGATGCGGACGCTGGAAGCGCAGCTCGGGGTCCGTCTGCTCAACCGGACGACCCGAAGCGTGGCCGCGACGGAAGCCGGACATCGTCTCGTCGCGCGGCTGAAACCCGTGCTGCGCGACCTCGATCTGGCGCTCGCCGAGGTCGACGCGTTCCGCACCCGCCCGAGCGGGACACTGCGGATCAACGCTGGCGAGATCGCGGCGCGCATGCTGGTGCAATCGGTCATCCCGAGATTTCTGGCACGGCATCCGGAGATGGCCGTCGACCTCGTGACCGAAGGTCGGTTGATCGACATCGTCGCCGATGGCTTCGATGCCGGCATCAGGCTCGGCGAACAGGTGCCGCAGGATATGGTCGCGGTGCGCTTCGGCGGCGAGGCCCGGTTCGTGGCCATAGCCGCCCCGGCTTATCTCGCCGGCCGGCCGTCACCACGAACACCCGACGATCTCAAACACCACGCCTGCATCCGGTTCCGACTGCCGAGCGGCAAGCTTTTCCGATGGGAGTTCGCCCGGCGCGGGCAGGAAATCACGGTCGACGTCCCAGGGAGCTTGACGCTCGACCATGTGGACCTGATGACCGAGGCTGCCGCCGCGGGGCTCGGCATCGCTTACGTCTCGGAAAGGACGGCCCGCCCCTCTATCGAAGCGGGACAGCTCGTCACCGTGCTCGACGATTGGTGCCCGCGGATCCCAGGCCTGTTCCTGTATTATCCCAGTCACCGCCATGTACCGCTGGGGCTCAGGGCCTTCATCGAGGTGTTGAAGGAGGTCGTGTGACGAGGACGCCGGCTCCGCCGATCGCAGTACGATCGATCCGGTCCCGCGCCATGAAAAAGGTCGACCCGTGGGCCGACCTGAACGTGAGCTCTTTTATCGAGCTGGCCGTCTCCGATTCAGGGCTTGGCCGGCGCAGTCGTGCCCGGTGCCATCGTGCCGGAAGAGGCCGTTGTCTTTGGCGCCATCTCGGTCACTTCCGTGAAGGAATCGGGGCCGATCACCATCTCCATCGGGTTACCCTTCTTGTCCTTCGCACGGACGTAGAAAGACGACGGCATGATGGTCACGTCGGTGTAGCCGGCCTTGGTCAGCTGACTCTGGATCTGCTGCCTGATGTTCATTGGCGCCAACGCGTCGGCTGCCTCCATCGCATCACTGTTCTGAACCACCGGACCGGCATCGACAGCCGGAGTTTGCGCTGCATTCGCCGCGACAGCACCCGAGATCAAAAGCAGTGCCGACGCGCTCGCCAAAAGACTATGTTTCATGAAAACCTCCGTTACTTGCCTACCTGGAAAGAGAACGGAAGTCGACCTTCATCGGTTCTGCCCCGCAGCATTAAATAATGGACATCTCTCGAACTGCAACCAAGGCCGTGCCGGCACTGTTCTTGGGTGGAGGTTTGCGTCCGATAAGGATCGTAAGGAGACCGACCATGAACAGCTTGTGTCGCCGACCGTGGGGCTTTGCGTTGATCGTGGCCCTGATGGCGCCAGCACCCGCGGCTTACGCAGCTTTCGAGTGTCCCGTGCAGGCACCCCCGACCATAAAGGCGATGCCGGACCTCGCCACCATCATCAAGCCATACGACGACCCTCGCGCCGATCCATCGCTCGCATCCGCCATCACTACGCTGAGGCACGAAGGCATGATGAACGGAGAGATCGTCGATCACGTGGTCGCCAGCTATTGCCCCACCGTCGACCGGATCCCGACCCTTTCCGATCATGACAAAGACTTGCTGGTGACGCGGTTCGCGTCCCATCTCGCCGAGGCCGTCTACGCGCCCGCTCACGCCGGGATCGACGCCATCATCCTCGACGTCCCGGTGCCACCTTCGCTCTATTCCAAGGTCGAGGAGGCGGCCGACCAGCATCACGAGAGTCAGGACGCCTTCGTGCTCAGGGTCTTGCGTCAGGCCACCGGAACGCCATGACGGCGCCTGCTCTCGAGGATTGCATGCCGATGCGCCAGGAGCCTTGACAGTTCCGCTCGGTTCCCCGACCGATCAGGCGCGCGACGAGCCTGGAGTGCAGCGGCCGTGGTGGGTGCCGGGACGGACAGCACGAAGGAGCCGGGACGCGGCGGGCCGGTCATCGTGCTCGTGCGACCGCAGCTCGCCGTCAACATCGGAATGGCGGCGCGCGCGATGGCGAACTTCGGACTGTCGGACCTTCGCCTCGTGGCGCCGAAAGGCGGATGGCCGCCCGCGCAGGACAAATATCGCGGCGAGGCCGAAGCCGCGGCCGCGGGGGCGCTCCACCTGCTGCAGGCGGCGCGGGTGTTCGACACGATCGAGGAGGCCGTCGCGGATCTCAGCGCCGTCTATGCCACGACGGCGCGCGAGCGCGGCCAAGGCAAGCGCGTCCTTCCGCCGGACATCGCCATGGCCGAGTGGGCGGCTCCGATCGCGGCCGGCGAGGTCCGCGGGATCCTGTTCGGTCCCGAACGGACGGGGCTCGACAGCGACGAGATCGCATTGGCGGACGGCATCGTGACGTTTCCCGTCAACCAAGCCTATGGGTCGCTCAATCTCGCCCAGGCGGTGCTGCTCATGGGCTACGAATGGATGAAGCAGGCCGGCGACGCGGCGCTGCCTTTCGGCTGGGTCGAGCGGTCGCGGCCGGCCTCGCGCGAGGCCGTCCTGTCCTTCTTCACCTATCTCGAAACGGAACTCACGGCGGCGGGTTTCTTTCGGCCCGACGGCAAGCAGCCCGTCATGCGGCGCAACCTGCGCAACATGTTCCATCGCATGGGCCTCTCGGAGCAGGATGTCCGCACCTTGCGAGGGGCCGTGGTGCGTCTGGTGCAGGGGCCCCGCCGCGCACCGGAACCGCCCGAGAGCTGAACCGGCCCAAGCAGCTTCGGGGCGCGCCGACGCCGGCGAAGTTCGACATAGAACCTGCAAGGCGTGACAGAGCTGAGCGAAGGCCGGAACGAACCAGCGTATGACCATGTCGCCGGCACGGACCGCGGGAGGCCTTGCCCATCAAGGGCGCAAGCGAGACCGGACGGCCTTTACCGTACGGCTCGATCGGGAGGCTCAGCCTCGGCACCCAAGCTGTTGCTTTCCCGCAACTACCGCTCGGATTGCCTAAAAAACTTGCTGAAAGAGCTTGCGTACCGGCCAGCGGAATTTAAGTTCGCTAATGCGACGTCTCGATGTCGCTGCCCTTATTGGGCGTTTCCTCCCTAGACTTGGGCCGCCTCTCGGGGCGGTCTTTTTGTGTGACGACATTGAGCACACGTCCGGCGGCTGTGCAAGGCTTCCATGCAAAAAAGCATCGGTAAGCGGAATATCGGGCTGCGGTGAGGGCCTGGAGGGCGAGCGGCGGCTCTGGTTCCCGGCTGCGATGCCGCCGGGAACGCCTCCGGATCCTGACGGCCGGATCCAATCCAGGGATGGGACGTTGCGGCCTCGACCCGTGTTGCATGGGCCCGTAACGACAGGTCCGACGATGAGCGAAACGATCCAGCAAACGCGCGCCCCCGCCACGGTGGCGCCGGCCGAGACGCCAGGCGTCGGCGGCCTGCTGAGTTTGGCCGTGTTCGTCGTGGTCGTGGCGGCTCTGTACTTCGCACGCGAAGTGCTGATCCCCATCACCCTGGCGATCCTGTTGTCCTTCGTGTTGGCGCCGATCGTCGCCCTGCTTCGACGGATCCGGATTCCCCATGTCGCGGCCGTCCTGCTGGCCGTTCTGGTCGGCTTCGGGGCCATCTTGGCGCTCGGCGGGCTCATCGGCGTCCAGATTGCCGGCCTCGCCACGGACGTCCCGTCCTACACGGCAACGATCCAGAAAAAACTCGCGACCATCCAGGGGCAGACGGTCGGCCGCCTCGAGACGCTCACGTCCCGCCTCGACAAGCAGATGGGCCGAGCAGCGACACCCGCGACCGCGACTCCGGCCGAAGCGGATCCCGGCGTTCCGGCCAAGGCGCAATTGGTGCAGATCCAGCCGCCGCCGACCTCGGCGCTGAACCTTGCCAGGACCGTACTGGCACCAATCCTGGACCCCCTCTCCACCACTTTGATCATCATCATCGTCGCGGTGTTCATCCTGATGCAGCAGGAGGACCTGCGCGATCGGCTGATCCGTCTGTTCGGGTCGCAGGACCTTCATCGCACGACGGTCGCGCTCGACGACGCCGGGCGGAGGCTCGGCAAGTATTTCCTCTCGCAACTCGCCATCAATGCGACCTTCGGGCTGATCATCGGGCTTGGCCTCTACCTCATCGGCATACCCTCCCCGGCCCTTTGGGGCGTGCTGTCGGGCCTTTTGCGCTTCGTTCCCTACATAGGTCCCGTCATCGCGGCGCTGTTGCCGACCGCGGTCGCGGCCGCGGTCGCACCCGACTGGACACTCGTTCTCTGGACGTTGGGACTCTATGTCGTGTCCGAGTCGATCACGGGCCAAGTGGTCGAGCCGCTCGTCTACGGCCACTCGACCGGCCTGTCGCCGACCGCCGTCGTCATCGCAGCAATTTTCTGGACCTGGATCTGGGGACCGATCGGCCTCGTCTTATCGACGCCGCTGACGCTTTGCCTCGTGGTGTTGGGACGTCACGTCGACCGGCTCGAGTTCCTCGATGTGATGCTGGGTGACCGTCCGGCCCTGACTCCGGTCGAGAACTTCTATCAACGCATGCTCGCCGATGATCCGGACGAAGCGGAACATCAGGCCGAGACGATGCTGAAGGATCGTTCCTTGACGGCCTACTACGACGAAGTCGCCTTGAAAGGATTGCAGCTCGCGGCCAACGACGCCTTGCGGGGCGTCCTCAACGACGACAAGGTCCACCTCATCAGAGACAACGTCATGGCTCTGATCAGCGATCTGTCGAGCCACGAGGACAAGGATCCCCATCCCGACGAGAAGGCGGATGCGGAAGCCGCCTCGACGCTTGCGGAACGCGCCATCCCGAAGCCCGCCGCTCCCACCTCCGCCGCGCCCGAGGGCGATCGCCTCGCAGAGGGCTGGCGCGGGACGACGCCGGTCCTGTGTCTGGCAGGCCGCGGGCCGCTCGACGAAGCCGCCGCGGCGATGTTGGCGCAACTCCTCGCCAAACATGGGCTTGCCGGCCGGATCGCGGCGCATACGGAAGCGTCGCGCAGCAATATCGCTTCACTCGATCCCACCGGCATCGCCATGGTGTGCATCAGCTATCTCGAGATCAGCGGCAGCCCCAACCACCTCCACTACCTGATGCGGCGGCTGAGGAGTAGGCTGCCCGGCGTGCCGATCCTTGTCGGCGTCTGGCCCGCCGAAAACAGCGATGTCGGCGACAAGCGGATCCGCAACGTCATTGGTGCCGACCATTATACCGCAAACCTGAAGGATGCGGTCGATACCTGCGTAAGGGTGTCGCAGGAAGCCGCCCGTCAAGCGCCGACGCCCGTCGCAGAACCCGCGCTCGCCTGAGGCAAGCAGGCGGCCGGCGGGACTGTCGTCTGAATTGTCCCCCGGAAACCGACCTTCCTCGAACGGCTCAGACGGACCGTGGGGCTTTCAAACGTGGTCGCGGTCGTCCGGGCCGGAACGGTTGCAACGTCTCTGTATGTTGCACCGTAGGCATGCGTCCGACCCACCCGCACATCGCTCTTTCGCTCTGCGCTCGATGCCGGTGAGTACGCCGGGGGAAGGCGGTGGTCTTCGCCCACCGATGACCCTGGACCTTGGCGGACGACCGCTATCATTCGTAATGGCGATCAGCTCCAGTCGAACTCACTAGTGAGATCATTTTTTGCTGCTGAAAGACTGTCGAGACTCGCGTGCAGGTTCAAGGAGACGTGTAACGTTACATTAAGACCTGATGTCAATTTTACCGTCAGTAGAACTGTGCCGCTGCCCAGGCAGGAAACTTGCAGCGGCGAGCGATCCGCTCAAGCAGACCGTTTGCGGTTACGACGAATGAAAGCGGGTGAGACTTGGTTATGCCCATGCCATCTTTGGTGGAGTTTAATGGTTTTGATAGGTTTTTAGCAATAAAGGATAGAGCTCTGCTACCCATGCGACGGCTCGGTTGCATTGCTTACACTACCATCGATCCCGCCGCCTCGGACTGACATCGCTCCCACTTGTTGGCCCAACCAACAGTCTCAGACAACAGATGCTGTATCTCATCGAGAGTAAATAAATGAGCATGATAGCGACGCCTCGGTAAGGTTTTGAACCTCTATTACGACCAACTCTCCTACACTGTTACCTACCTTCGACGGAGTCGGGTTTCATGTTCAACTTGAAGTCAGAGTCAAAGCCAGACGCTCAGATCATTCTGAAGGCTCTCGATCAGTCGCTGGCCATCATCGAATTCGACGCCTCCGGTAAGAACCTGTGGGCGAACGACGCTTTCTGCAAGACGATGGGATACTCGCTTTCGGAGATCCGGGGCCAGCACCACAGTATGTTCGTGGATCCTTCATACGCGCAAAGCGCGGAGTACCGGGAGTTCTGGATCAAACTCGCCCGTGGCGAGTGTGATGCCCGGGAATACCGGCGGATCGGCAAAGGCGGCAAGGAAGTCTGGATCCAGGCATCCTACAATCCAATCAGAAATGCCAAGGGCGTTGTGTATAAGGTCGTCAAGCAGGCGACAGACTTCACAAACGAAAAGCTGAAGAGCTCCGACACGCAAGCGAAGCTCGACGCGATCTATCGGGTACAAGCCGTTATCGAGTTCACGCCGGCCGGTGAGGTCATCACGGCCAACGAGAACTTCTGCGCCGCGATGGGCTACAGTCTCGATGAAATCAAAGGGCGACATCACCGTACGTTCGTCGAGACGACCTATGCTCAGTCGGCCGACTACGTCAGCTTCTGGCAGAGGCTGAACTGCGGTGAGTTCGTCGCCGCCGAGTTCAAGCGGGTCGGCAAGGGTGGGAAAGAGGTCTGGATCCAGGCATCCTATAATCCCGTCTTCGGTCTCAATGGCCAGGTCATGAAGGTCGTGAAGTTCGCGACCGACATCACCGAGCGCGTCCGCGCCGTGAATGAACTCGGAGCCGGCCTGGCTCGGCTGGCGGACAACGATCTGGAACATCGGATCGACGAAGAGTTCGGACCGTCCTTTGAAGCCCTCCGGGTGGATTTCAATCGGTCGCTCGAGAAGATGCAACATACGATCCTGAAGATCGCCGGCAACACGACGGCAATCCAGTCCGGCACCCAGGAGATCTTCGCCGCATCCGATGATCTGTCGCGACGGACGGAACAGCAGGCCGCAAGCCTGGAAGAGACGGCGGCGGCCCTGAACGAGATCACGGAAACCGTGAAGAAGTCCGCAGAGGGCGCCAGCCACGCGCGTGCCGTCGTGGCAGCCGCCGACAGCGATGCGAAGAAGAGCGCCGTTGTGGTACGCCAAGCCGTCGACGCGATGGAAGCGATCTCGAAGTCGGCTCATCAGATCAGCCAGATCATCGGGGTGATCGATGAGATCGCCTTCCAGACGAACCTCTTGGCCCTGAATGCAGGCGTCGAGGCGGCACGCGCCGGCGATGCCGGTCGCGGGTTCGCCGTCGTGGCCTCCGAGGTGCGAGCCCTCGCTCAGCGCTCGGCCGAAGCCGCAAAGGAGATCAAGGAGCTGATTTCGGCTTCCACCTCGCAGGTCAGCCAGGGCGTGGAACTCGTGACCGAGACCGGCAAGTCGCTCGAGCGCATCCTGACGCAAGTCACGGATATCAACGCCGTGGTCACGGAGATCGCGGCTGGCGCGAGGGAGCAGGCGACCGGACTCGAGGAGGTGAACACGGCCATCAACCAGATGGATCAGGTCACGCAGCAGAACGCCGCCATGGTCGAGCAGACGACGGCGGCCAGTCATGCTCTGTCGCAGGAAACCGCACAACTGGCGGACCTCGTCTCACAGTTCCGTGTGGGCCGGGGAAGCCAGGACGACGGACTTCGCCGCGACCTGAAGAAGGCCGCCCCCCATGCGTTCAAGGCATCGGCCAAATCCGCCGGTGCGAAGGGCGGCGCCAAGGCCCAGCTCCGCTACGCCTAAGCAGCCTCGCTGGCGGAAGATCACGATGCCTTCAGCTCGCACCGGGCTGAAGGCACGAACGTAAGCGTGATTGCATTCACGATGAAAGAGCAGTCCGGGCCGATCGGATCGCCCTCGCGTCCCAGCCGGTGCAGAACGGGTTGCCTGGTCCGAAAACGAAGAGAACGTGGAACTCACATGATCAAGTCTGGACAGGTCGAGCGCCCCGCGCGCGAAGTGATCACGTTCCTGATCGAGCAGCAGGAGTTCTGCCTCGATGTGATGTCGATCCGGGAAATCCGGGTCTGGACCCCGACGACCCCGTTGGTGCATGCGCCAGCTTTCGTGTGCGGGATGATCAATCTGCGAGGGGCTGTCCTGCCGATCATCGACCTTGCGGGTCGGCTGGGTTACTTTCCCACCGAGCCGGCCAGCGGCCACGCCGTCTTGGTGGTCCAGATCGGACGTCAGACGGTCGGATTGCTCGTGCAGGGCGTCTCCGAGATCCTCACCATCGACCCTGCGACGATCCAACCGCTTCCCGATGCCGCGTCGGACGAGACGCGCGTTTTCGTGACAGGAATCGTCGTGGTCGACCAGCGGATGATCAGTCTCATCGCGCTCGATGGAATCCTGCCGCCGACCTATGGTCTCAGCGCCGCCTGACACATCGACGCTCGGCAGCGGCGGATCCGTCCGGCCAGGACCTCCTATGCTGCGCTCCGCAGCGTAATGCAGGCCCCATGGACCGCGTGGATGCGGCGGCAGAGGTCGTCCGCCTCCTGCCGGCTCGCGGCCGGAACCCTGACCCGGTAAAAGGCGCGGGTCCCGCGCGTTCGCAGCCTCGTCCCGATGATCATCGGCCTCACGTCACCGAGCACGCCGGCGTAGCTGGCCTTGGCCCGGCTGAAGCTCGCCAGGGCCAGACGCTTGGAGAAATTGCCGGCCAGTTGTACTCCCCAAGGCGCGAAGGGCGCCTCGATCAGGCCGATGATCCCCGGTCGCACTTCGGTCCGCAGGGTGGAGGCGAGTTGCAGGCAGGATTGCGAACCGGTCTTCGCGGCGTGCTCGGCATCGGGACGACCTGGGTTCCTGGCGTCCTCGGCCCATTCCTCGGCCGATCGGCCCGTGATGCGATCGACGTAATCCTGTGTCTCCAACGGCAACCCGCTGCGGCCCGCGATCCAGTTCGCGACGCGGTTCGGTCCGGCATTGTAAGCGGCCGCCGCCAGGCCGAGGTTGCCGAACCGGGCACTGAGTTCGGACAAGAGCGCGGCTGAGGCCGGCACCGCTTGTTCGGGGTCGAAGGGATCGTCGAGGTGGCGCTCCTGCGCGGTGCCGGGCATGAACTGCGCGATGCCTTGGGCACCGGCCGGACTCGTCACGCCGGCCCGAAAGCTCGACTCCTGCCAGATCAGACGGGTCAGGAACTCGACCGGGATATGCTGGGTCTCGGCCGAACTCGTAATGAGACGGCAAAGCGCTTGCGCCACGCTCTCGCCGCCGCCGATCGGTGCCGGCTCGGCCGAGAGGGGTCGAGGCAGAACGATCAGGAGAGCCGCTGCGATCGACGGGAGCGCCGAGCGGAAACGGAATGGGCGGACGCCGGACCGCATGGACACCCAGGGACGGTAAATGAGCACGCCGCTTTAAACGAAGCAGTTGCACGGCATGCAAGGCCGCTCCGGACCTTAGTGGCGTTTGCTCGGTTTGCGATGCAGCGATGACACGATCCGTCACCCCTGTCAGACCGGCGCCCCTGCTCTACATCCTTTTTCGGAGATGCGGCCTTTTGCCGTCCCGGCCTGGGTTCCGGCGACTCACGCTCAAACCCCACACGACCCGAGGATGACGACGAAGGGAACAGCCGATGGTTCAAGGTAAATCAGTGCTCGTCGTCGAAGACGATCCGCTCCTCAGAATGGATGCGGCTCTCATGTTCGAGGAAGCCGGCCTTTCGGTCGTCGAACTCGAAAGCGCCGACGAAGCCTTGGCCTATGTGTTCGAACAGGCGAACGACATCGGTGCGATCTTCACCGACGTCCAGTTCGCTGGAGAAGCCGACGGTTTCGATCTGGCGGGCGCCGTTGCGACCCACTGGCCACACATTACGGTCTTGGTGACGTCGGGCCGAGTGCGGCCCCCCTGCGACCTTCCGAAGAGCGTTCGTTTCGTCCCGAAGCCGTGGCGCCCCCTCGACGTACTCACGGCGATGCAGAATGCCGTCACCCTGCATTGATGGCATTGCCTGGCAGTCATCCGGCACGCAGGCGCGATCCGCATAAGCTGCGGTATCGAGGTCTCGCCGGTGCAGAATGGCCGAGCGTCAGGCTTTGGTCACGGAGCGTTAAGGGACGGGATTCATGCTCGGCGCATCCAGGGCCCATGATCTCGGGAGCCGCCATGGTCCATTTTCTTCGGGCGCCGAACCGCGCTGCTGCCGAACACCTGGCGTCTTTCCTCTTCGAACGGCATAAGCCGCTCTGCCTGTCGAGCCGAGAGATCCCGGGCGCAGTCGGGATGCCGGCCTGGCGCGTCGAGACGATCGCGTGCTGCGGCGAGTCGCTGTCGAGCGCCAAGCCTGTCACGCTGATGAATTGGCGGGCGCCACGTCGCTGACAAGAGTCGGCGACCGATCGCGAGACATTCCCGATCGTTCGAACGGCCTGCCGTCCGAGCTCCCGATACTCTGTCCGGTCTGCTTCAGCCCACTTTAACCAATCAGAGCCTTACTGAGGATTCTCAGCGCAGACTTCGGGAGAGCGGCAGGATGGATGTCGGCAAACAGGTCCAGCCAGCGATCGACTTAACGTCGTCGCAGGATCGTGGTTTCGCTGTCTACCTGATGGAACATCTCGTTGTTCCCGCCTTCGTCATCGACATGCAGTGCAAGGTTCTGATCTGGAACAGGGCGTGCGAACGCCTCACCGGCGTCGCAGCGCAAGACGTGGTCGGCACGAGTGAACAATGGCGGGCCTTCTACACTGAAAAGCGGCCCTGCCTGGCGGACCTTCTGGCTCGAGGCCTCTATGGCGAGATCAGCGAACTCTACTCGCGTTGGGATCGGTTCGGTTTGAGTGATTTCGGCGTTTCCGCCGAGAATTGGTGCGTGCTGCAGAAAGTCGGCCGCGAGGCCTATCTGGCGATCGACGCCGGCCCCATCTACGACGCCTTCGGCAACCTGGTCGCAGTCGTCGAGACGGTAAGAGACATCACGGCCCAGAAGGAAGCGCAGAACGCACTGGAGGCCTTGGCGGCGTGCGACGCATTGACGGGTCTCGCCAACCGACGGACCTTCGACGCGGCCTTGACGAGCGAAGCCCGACGCGCGGCTCGCACCGGCATACCTCTGTCGCTCCTCATGATGGACATCGACCATTTCAAGATGTTCAACGACAGCTATGGTCACCAGCATGGCGACGAGTGCCTGAAACTCGTGGCGGACGCGATCCGGGACGTGGCACGCCGATCGGGGGACGTCGTGGCCCGATACGGCGGCGAGGAATTTGCCGCGATCCTGCCGAATACGGGCCTGGCGGCCGCCGAGGCCATCGCCGACCGCATTCGACGCGCCGTCGAAGACCTACGCCTCGCGCATCGGTCATCCGCATCGAGTGCCGTCGTCACGATGAGCATAGGCGGTGCAACGACCGTCACCCAGGATATCGACGTCGCCTCCCTCGTCTCGGCAGCCGACCGAGCGCTCTACGGCGCCAAGCATGATGGACGAAACCGGATCAGGGTCGAGACCGTTCTGGCTCCGGGCGAAGCGGAGATCTTCGGCATCTGCGCCTGATGTCGGTTGGAGCACCGGGACTTCCGCCGATGGGGTCTGCGCGCTGCTCGTCGCTCTCGACGCCAACATTCTCGATCGCACGGGGCTCGAACAGGATCGACTGATCGAGCGGTTGCGGGCGCTCGCGACGTGCGGGAGCATCGACCTATTCTGGCCGGGCGGCGTCGTCGACGAGATGCTGCACCTGCACGCGCCCGCGGACATCCGGGCAGCGGCCGGTGCCGCGCAGGCCCGGCCCCGGCGCCCCTTATCGGCCGGTCAGCACATCGATCGCATCAGGGTCCGCGCGATCTTGCGAGGCGACGGTAGAGCCGGCAAGCATGATGCCGACGCGTCGCATCTGTCCGAGGCGGCCGAGGCAGGCTGCGCCAGGTTCCTCACACGCGACGGCAAGATCCTGAGAAAACGCGATACGCTGCGGACGGCACTTCCCGACGGGATGCAGATCCGCACCCTCGCCGAGTTTTTCTCGGAACTCGACGCGACGACGGGGGACGGCGCTGTCTAGAGCAGTATCGGATCCGGCTCGACACATCGGTCGAGTGGCGAACCGTTCGTGCGCTTTGCGATACGGTTCTACCCTGGGCCGCCGTCTTGTACCGACGGCGGAAGTTCTCACCCATCCTCATGCCGAGCGGAGCCGGCTTGGGGCCCCGGCGGGCGGCGCCCGTTGGAGAAGCAGGCGGAGAGCGGCCCGAAAAGCCATGTCGAAGCATACAGGGCTGGCGGCGAGGCCCCTGGAGCATCCCTTCGACAAGTTCAGGACAGGCTCTTCGACACGACCGCGTTTCGCGGCCGGCTCAGGACGAAGTGCGCGGAGAACAAGAGTGAACGTTTTCCGCCGCTGGTATACCGAGCCTCCGCCGGACTGGAGCGTGTCAGCCGGCTTTTGAAGGCAAGAGCACCATCGACCGTCATTGCGAGCGCATGGCGAGCGGAGGGTGGCGGGGCCAAGCTCTACCCTGGGCCACAGGCTGGGTTGCTGCGGCGCACCGCCTCGCAATGCGGCCCCATCCTCGGCAGACGATGTCAAGCCTGCTTACACTCGAGAAGCGAAGCAGCATTGATCTGCTTCGACAAGCCATACCAATCGCGGCTCAAGCCCCGCGCGGCTTCTGCTGAGGTGTCGGTCGCGGGACGTCTCGAGAGTTCAGGCGGCTTTCGCCTTGCGCCGACCAGGCTTCTTGGCAGAGGTTTCAGCATCTACCTCGACGCGATCGACGTCGGCGGTCGTTTCAGCCTCATGCACGGGTTCGGACGTTGCGGCCGGCACAGTCTTGCGGCCGAGGCCGATGGTCTTTGCCAGATTGGATCGCGCATCCGCGTAGGCCGGAGCCACCATGGGGTAGTCTTTGCCGAGGCGCCATTTCGACCGATATTCATCGGGGGAAAGGCCGTGCTCCGCGTGCAGGTGACGCTTCAACGACTTGAACCGCTTGCCGTCCTCCAGGCAAACGAGATACTCGGCCGTGATCGATTTCTTGATCGGGACTTTCGGCTGCAGCGGTTCCGGCTCAGCTTCCGCCTTCCTTTCGCCAAACAGAAGCCCGAGCGAGTCATGGACCGACCTGATCAAAGCCGGTAACTCGCCTGCCGGCACCGAGTTATGTTCCACATAAGCCGAGACGATCTCGGCGGTCATCTCGACCTTGTTCATGGATGCTTCGTTATCTGTCATCAAACGACTCGCAATCTGGTAAACGGGAAGTAGATCGCAAGCTGGCGGAATGCAAGTCGAATAGATGATCGAGCCTCGATATTTCGCCTAGTGCTACGAGTTGACGGTGGATGTCGGTTTAGTCGGACGGCTCTCCGGCTGCGGGTGATCAGCATCATGACCTTACGGCAACTTGTCCTCGCCGGCGGCCTAATGCGGCTTTAAGGTTGCGGTGATGGGCCGGTTAGTGGTCCGGCCCAAACCGATGATGCATCTGTTCGGACCAGTCGGCCCGTCAGCTTGGAGGCGTTGCACCGATCCTTCTCGAACGGAAGGTGAGAGGCCGTGCACCACACCCGACGTGACGGACCGAACGGGACTCCTGCGATGGCCCATACCGGTGCGCCGGGCGCTGTCCTGATAGCCGGGTCCACAGTGCCGCGAAGGCCCTGGCTTTTCCAAGACCGGACGATCGGCTAGCGTGCTGCGCTTTCCTGTTCCGGCTCCGTGCGACGCTTGTCGAAGATCGTCCCCTTTCCTCAGGACGTCCCGCCGCGGCGCCACGCCGTGGACCGCCAATCCGCGGGGGCAGACGCACGAGGCCGGCGGAAGATCATCCACGTGGACATGGACGCGTTCTACGCATCGGTCGAACAGCGCGACGATCCGGCCCTGAGGGGCAGACCGGTGGCGGTCGGCGGATCGCGGCAGCGAGGGGTTGTCGCAGCCGCGAGCTACGAGGCTCGACGCTATGGTGTGCGCTCGGCGATGTCGTCGATGGCGGCGGTGCGCCGCTGCCCAGAACTCGTCTTCGTCAAACCCCGTTTCGACGTCTACAAAGGCGTCTCGTTGCAGATCAGGGCCATCTTGGCCGACTACACGGCGTTGATCGAGCCGCTGTCGCTGGATGAGGCCTATCTCGACGTGACGGACGTGAACCGGTGCGGCTCGGCGACCGGGATCGCGCAGGAGATCCGCAGCCGGATCCACGCCGTCACGGGGCTTACGGCGTCGGCCGGCGTCTCCTATAACAAGTTCCTGGCCAAGCTCGCGTCCGACCACCGCAAGCCGGACGGGCTGACCGTGATCCCGCCCGGCCACGGGGAACGCTTCATCGAGGCCCTCGACGTCGGGCGATTCCATGGCGTCGGCCCCGTCACGGCAGCCCGCATGAACGCGCTCGGCATCTTCACCGGCCTCGATCTGCGCCGGCAACCGCCAGAACTGCTCGATGCTCAATTCGGCAAAGCCGGCGCCTACTACTACATGGCGGCGCGCGCCGTGGACCATCGCCCCGTGAAGCCCGATCGGATCCGCAAGTCGGTCGGTTCGGAATCGACCTTCCCGGAAGATCTCACGGCAACCGAAGACCTTCTCGACGGATTGGCGCCGGCCGTGGAGGCCGTCTGGCGCCATTGCGCCGCGACAGGCCTGCGTGGCCGGACCGTGACCCTCAAGGTCAAATACGCGGACTTCCGACAGGTCACGCGCAGCCGTACCGGAGCCCGTCCGGTCGCCGACCTCGACACGCTGCGGAGCATCGGGCGGGATCTCGTGACCACCATCCTGCCGCCCCGAACGGGCATACGCTTGCTCGGCCTGTCGCTTTCTAACTTCGGGGTCGAGGAGGCTCCGGAAGATCCGCAACTGACCTTTGCGTTGTGAGCATCGCCTGGTCAGATGGTGAAGTCGAGGCCGCTCGACAGCCGAATTCCCAGAGTTTCGGCCCGGACACAAAGGTCGTCGACCGTCGTCACGTCGAGTTGGGCCAGGAAGGCATCGGCGGCGCTCTGAAGCGCCGGCACGATGATCGTTTCGACGAAGGTCGGGTTCGCCCGCGGCTTGGCATCGGCTTCGCCGACCTTGTCGGCCGCCCGGAGAATCTCGCTCACGGTGATCCGCCGCCGCTCCCGCGCCAACTCGTAGCCGCCGCGCGGCCCTCGAAAGCCCTTCAGGATATTGGCGCGAACGAGTTCCTGAAGCAGGGTCTCGAGATGACGCGGCATGAGGCCGTGCCGCTCCGACAGAGCCCGCGCCGAGACCGGAGCCGCGCGTGCGTGAAGCGCGACATCGACGACCGCCGCTACGGCAAGCAGGCTACGCTGCGGGAGGAGGTTCACGAACGCTCGGTGCCGGGCCCGGTGACGGACGCGATGCTCTCCGCTCCGGTCGACCCGAACCCCCCCGTTCCCCTGAGGGTCTCGCCGGGCTCGACATCGATCCACGACAGCCGCGCCACGGGCGCCAGGATCAACTGGGCGATCCGCGTGCCGCGCCTGATCGCGAAAGGCTCCCGTCCATGGTTGATCAGGATGACCTGCACTTCGCCTCGATAGTCCCAGTCGATCGTGCCGGGCGCATTCAGCACTGTCACGCCGTGGCGCAACGCGAGGCCCGACCGGGGCCTGACCTGAGCCTCGTAGCCCTCCGGCAGCGCCAGGACGAGGCCGGTGGGGATGAGGTCGCGAGCTCCCGGCTCCAGCACGATCGTGCTCTCCTCCGGCAGAGCCGCCAGGAGATCGAGCCCGGCAGCTCCGAGACTCTGGTAGGCCGGGAGGTCGAGACCGGCCGCATGGGGCAAGCTCTTGACCCCAACCTCGATGGTCATGTGGGGTTCTCCTGTAACATGCGGGCAAGACGCTCGATGAGGCGACGGGCCACTTCGTCCTTACCGAGCCGAGGCCAGGTTTCCGTCCCGACTCGGGTCACGAGGCTGACCTCGTTGGTGGTCCCGCCCATGGTCCCGGTCCCCGGGCCGACATCGTTGGCCACGATCAGGTCGCAGCCCTTCCGGTCGAGTTTGGATCGGGCATGCGCGAGAAGCTGGTCCGTCTCCGCCGCAAAACCCACGACGAGGCGCGGCCGCTCGAAGCTCCGTCGCGACACCGTCGCCAGGATGTCGGGGTTCTCTTCGAGCTTCAGGATCGGGGCGGGATCCCCGGGCTGCTTCTTGATCTTGTGCCCGGCTTCGACGACCGGCCGCCAATCCGCGACGGCCGCCGCGGCGATCACGATGTCGGCCGGGATGGCGGCTTCGACGGCCGCCATCATGTCTCGCGCGGTCTCGACGTGGACGACCCGGAGACCCGCCGGATCGGGCAGTGCGACCGGTCCGGAGATCAGAACGACGTCGGCTCCGGCCGACGCCGCCGCAGCCGCGATCGCGTGGCCCTGTCGTCCGGAGGATCGGTTGGCGAGGAAGCGCACCGGATCGAGAGCTTCGTGGGTCGGTCCGGAGGTCACCACCACGCGACGCCCCGCCAAGAGCTTCGGCGCAGGAACGGCGCGCTCCGGCAGCGGAACGACGGTCCCGACCGCCAGTGCAGCCTCGATGGCTCCCACGATGTCGAGCGGTTCGGCCATGCGGCCGGGACCGAATTCGCCGCAGGCCATGACCCCCTCCTCGGGCCCGACCGTGAGGACGCCGTCGTGCTGGAGCAGCGCGAGGTTGCGCTGGGTCGCCGGATGGAGCCACATCCTGACATTCATGGACGGCGCGAGGAGAACCCTCTTGTCGGTCGCGAGGAGCAGCGTGCTCGCGAGGTCATCGGCGATGCCCTGCGCCATCTTGGCCATGAGATTGGCGGTGGCTGGTGCCACGACCAGCAGGTCGGCCGAGCGGGACAGTTCGATATGACCCATTTCGGCCTCGTCGGTCAGCGAGAACAGGTCGTCGTAGATCCGTTCTCCTGTAAGGCTCGCGACCGACAAGGGGGTGACGAAAGCCTTGGAGGCTGCCGTCATCACGGCCCGGACGCCACCGCCTCGTTCACGAAGACGCCGCACGAGGTCAAGAGCCTTGTAGGCCGCGATGCCGCCGCCGACCACCAGGAGGATGCGCCTGTTCGCCAAAGTTCGTTCGACCGCCATGACCTATCGACGTGCTCCGACGCGATCGCGGGCTAGAGCACGGTCCGTCCGGCTCGACTCCTGCTTCCACTTATAGGGGCAGCCGTGACCCAGCGGAACACGTCTCGTGATGGGTTTGCGAACAGCTCCGCGCCGAAATCGCCACGCGAAAGACCGCCAGCCCTCAAATAAGGCTTGCAAAGTGATGGTAGAAGTGTCATAAGGAATGTGCAACGTTCGCGTTGCATGCCCTTCTTGGGCGTTTCCTCCCTAGACTTGGGCCGCTCTTCGGGGCGGTCTTTTTTTGTCTACCGGAATGGAGGCGTTGGCGTATCCCCTTGGCCGTCCTGCTTTCACCATACTGCTTGCGACTTGGCAAGCAGTGGGTTCGTCATTTCGTCTTTTTTCGGGCTCCAAAGCTTCAAGTCGCCGGAATTGTCTGATATTAGACCAGAAATGATTAATTGCTCCTGTAACGATTAATTGCTCACCTGTCGTTACATCAATCTAACGCGTGGGGCGACGCGCTTCGACGAGGCCGTCCCGTCGAGGAATGACGACCGGCAGGCAACCGAGCCGAGACGCCATGCCCTTCTCCCAACCGCAGTTCAGCTCGCTCGACGATGTGGCGCACATCATCCAGGTGGCGCTGACGCCGGTGTTTCTGCTCAGCAGTATCGGAACTCTGATCAACGTCTTCTCGGCACGCCTCGGGCGCGTGTCCGATCAGGTCGACAAGATCATGGAAGCCGCGGCCGTGGCCGGGCATCGCGACAAGGTGCTGGCCGACCGACGGCTGAGACAATTGAAGCACCGCTCCCGTGTCCTCGACATCGCCGTGATCCTGGCGAGTTTCGGGGGTGCGTCGACCTGCGGGGCAGCGCTCACGCTGTTCTACGGCGCTCTTCGAAACTCGGGGGTCGCTTCCGCGCTCTACGGCCTGTTCGGCCTCGCGATCCTGTTCACCATCGCGTCCCTCGCGGCCTTCGTTTACGAGATGCTGCTCGCCGGCCGCTTTCTTCGCGCCCGTGTCGACAAAAGCGAAAGCGACGCCCGGGGATGAGCTAGTCCCCGGCCGAGGCCGCGAGACCGCCCCGCGTCTGCCGACCCCAACTGGTGCGGCCGGTCATGAATGTGACCCAGCCCGAAGCCGCGCCGAGATGGCGCAGGATCTGGAAGCAGAAGGGTTCGACGAGGCTCACCGCCAACGCCGCCGCCAGGCTCGTTCGGGCCGTTCCGCCGAGCCAGCGCCGAAACAGCAGGACCGACCAGAGGTGAAAGCCGAGATCGAGGACGATCTTGGCCCCGATCACGCCCGAGACGGCGAGCGCGACGCCGGCATGGCCCGTCACCGCGTAGAAGATGAAGAGGCCTGCGGCCGTCAGTCCATAGATCGGCTGCAGCGTGTCGGCGGCTTTCACGGGCAGCATGAGGAGCCCGAGCCAACGGTAGCGGGCGTTGCCGATCATGTGCCGGTACCAGTATTGCGTCTGCAGAAAACCGCCGAACCAGCGACGCCGTTGCCGCAGGAAAGCGCCAAGCGTCCCCGGGGCCTCGGTGCGGGCTCGCGCCGATCCCAATACCGCCGTGGTCCAGCCGAGCCCGCGCTCACCCGAGAAGCGCCTGAGCCGGTGGATCAGTTCGTAATCCTCGACGAGGCAGGCAGGGTCGAAACCGCCGACATCGAGCATGGGTCGACGCCGAAAGCCTGCAAAGGCGCCCGAGATCAGGAGCAGGCTATCCATCCTGGCCCAAGCATAGCGCGAGAGAAAGTTGCGCAGGTATTCGTAGGTTTGGAACCACTCGAAGAGACGGCCGCTCGCGCTGGCGTCGCAGACCGGCAGGAGGACCCCCGTGGCGGCCACGAGAGAGGGATCGCGCGCGAAGGCCTGGCGCATCGCACCGATCGCATGCCGGTCCAGCAACGTATCGGCGTCGACGGTAAGGACGACGTCCTGGTCCAGCATCGCGATCGTCTGGTTCAGCGCCATGGCCTTGCCGGAATGCGGCAGCCGCAGCCAGCCGAGCGTCGGATGGGCCTGGGCGGGAACGCTCAGGCGCCCGACCGGCGGCACGGCGAGACCGAAGACCCGCGCCAGGAGATCGAGGGTGCGGGACCCCGACCCGTCATCGGCGACCACGATCCGATCAGGCGGGTCGGATTGCTCCAGCAAAGCCTTCAGCGTGGCGGCCAGGACCTCGTCTTCGTCATGGGCCGCCACCACGACGGCGAGCGAAGGTGGCCGCAGCGGCGTGACCGGGGCCTCGTCGTGCCGCAGCAGCGGCAGCGTTTGCCAGAACACGAAGAGCAGCAGTGCCGTGTCGTAGCCGATGTAGACGAAGCCGGCCGCCCATGACCACGCGCTGTCGGGCAGAAAGGCACGCGCCAGCAGACCGAGCCACAGCAGCGTCAGGCCACCGTGGATCAGAAGCGCCGGCCAGGCGATGCCCGGGGGCGGTGTCAAGCGAGGGGACGCCCGACGCCGCGCTTCGTCCAAAGCCGCGTCGGCTGTCGGACCAGGAGCGCGGTCGGCGGTGTCGGTCAGCATGGCGCCTTCTATCCGTTCGCCCCACCGCCCGACAGGCGCGAAGCGCCGCATTCGGCAAGGCGCGCGTGCTCTGCCTTCAAAGCGGCGATTTCAGGACGCCCAATGGAGCTGTCGTCCCGATGGTCGGCCAGAACGCCGCCAGACGGCCCCGGAGAGAGCACGCGTGTCGATCGCCAACCGCTACACCCGCACCGCCATGGTGCTGCACTGGGTCGTCGCCGTCCTGATCCTCGCCAACGTGGGGCTGGGGCTCGTGGCCGACGACATGCCGGACGCCTGGGTTCGAACCACGGTCGATACCCACAAGTCGATCGGCATCACCGTGCTGGGGCTCGCCATGCTCAGATTGCTGTGGCGCTTCGCCCATCGTCCGCCCGCCATGCCGGGCAGCTACGCGCCGGCCGCGCGCCTCGGCGCCCACGCGGCTCATGTCGCGCTCTATCTTCTGATCTTCGCCCTGCCGCTCTCCGGCTGGATGCACGATTCGGCCTGGAACGGGGGCGCCACCCACCCCTTCTTCCTGTTCGGAACGGTGCCTTGGTTTCGCATCCCGGCACTGGCGAACCTCGATCCAGCCGCCAAGGATTACTGGCACGCGGTCCTGTTCACCTTCCACGTCTGGTTCGCCTACGCGCTTTACGCCCTCTTGGCCCTGCATGTGCTGGGGGCATTGAAGCATCAGTTCTGGGACCGCGAACCCGAGTTGCAGCGCATGCTCTCCTGAACGGGAGGGCGATCAAGTCTCGATCAAGGGCGGAAATTTCTCACTCACCCTCGTGCTGAGCGGAGCCGGTTTGGGGCTGCGGCGGGCGGAGCCCGCTGGAGAAGCCGGCGGAGAGCGGCTCGCAGGGCCGTGTCGAAGCACGCAGGGCCGGCAGCGAGCGCTCTGAAGCATCCTTCAACTCGGCCGCATCCGTGGCCGGCTCAGGATGAAAGGCGTAAGCACTCAGGTCATTGTCTCCGCTCTAATATCAGAACTCTGCCCAGGTCTCGGCCGACGGGGTGAGCTTGGGCGCTGCACCGCCCCTCCCGGTCGGCTTCAAGGCCGGGACGGCGTGGTAGCGCCTCGGCGCCACCGAACGCCGGATCGGGGTCACGACATCGTCGGGATCTTGCCCCACCTCGAACCGGCCGGTGAGATCGCTCAGGCCTTCAGCTTCGCGAACGAGGGCATGGCTCGCGGCGGTCGATTGCTCGACCATGGTGGCGTTCTGCTGCGTCACCTGGTCCATTTGACTGACGGCGTGATTGACCTCGTTGAGGCCCGTCGCCTGTTCTTGGGCCGAGGCCGCGATCCTGTTGACGATCCCGTCGATCCTCGCCACCTGGGCAACGATCCTCTCCAGCGCCTTGCCGGTTTGGCCAACGAGGTCGACACCCTGGGCCACATGGGCGTTGGATGTCGAGATCAACACCTTGATTTCCCGGGCGGCCTCGGCCGAACGCTGCGCCAGGGCGCGGACTTCGGAGGCGACCACGGCGAAGCCGCGCCCCGCGTCGCCGGCTCGTGCCGCCTCGACCCCGGCATTGAGGGCCAGGAGGCTCGTCTGGAACGCGATCTCGTCGATCACCCCGATGATGCGGCCGATCTGGCCCGATGACGTTTCGATGCCGCTCATCGCGCTGACGGCTTGGCGCACCACGTCGCCGGATTGTTCGGCATCGGTCTTCGCGGCGCCGACGACGTCGCGCGCCTGCTTGGCGCCATCCGCCGTCTGACGCACCGTCGCGGTGATCTGGCCGAGCGCAGCGGCGGTTTCCTCGATGCTGGCCGCCTGTTGCTCGGTGCGACGCGACAGGTCGTCGGCTGCCGACGAGATCTCGCCGGTCCCGCTGCGGATCGCCGAGGCATTGGCAACGATCTGCTGCATCACCGATCGCAGCTGCGAGGCAGCGGCATTGAAGTCGTGGCGAAGGCCCTCGTAGGTCTCGGCGAAGGGCTCGTCCAGCGTATGCGTCAGGTTGCCCTTGGCAAGGTGCGACAGCCCCTCGGCCAGAGCCTCGACGACCTTGTTCTGCCGGGCCGCGGCGATAGCACGGTCCCGCTCGCCGGCTGCCCGGGCCGACTCGCGGTCCGCGGCATGACGCGAGGCGTCGGCGGAGAGTTCATCGCTGCGCAGCATGTTGGCCTTGAAGACCTGGACGGCCTCGGCCATCGCCGAAATTTCGTCGCTGCCGTCCCGATCCACCGAGACGGTGCGGTCGCCTTCGGCAAGGCGCCGCATGGCGCTGCCGAGCCCGTTCATGCGACGCACCACGATGCGGGCGACATAGAGCCAGGCGATCAGCACCGATGTGACGAGGACGAGACCGCCGAGCACGGCATTGACCATGAGGCTCCGCCAGGTCGTCGCTTCGGAGGCCGCGACGGCGTCGGACGCGGCGGACCGCTCGGTCTCGACCAGCTGATCGACCTCGGCCGCAAGGTCGTTGGCAATCCCGACCATAGCCGAAAGCGCTACGGCGTTTTCCGCATCGAGCGCGGCCCGGCTCTCGCGCAGGGCAAAGATGCTGTCCTTACCCGAACCCGCGCTCAGGAGAGCCTCGGAGAGCTTCGCCAGCTTCTGGCCGTCCGCGTCGGTTCCGTAGGCCTTGACGGCCTTGTTGAGGTAGAGCTCGCCCCAGTTATACTGGTTGCGTATATTGCTGAAGGCGTCGTCGGTCGGCGCATTCGCGGCAGCTGCCAGCATGCCGTTGGCCAGGTTGCCGTTGGCCACGATATCCGTCAAGGCCCGAAGCGCCGGCATGGACGTGTTGGCCAGTTGGGCCATGTTGGCCGCACGCGACGCGGGATCTCCCGTCTTGATGTCTTCGAGCAGATGATCGACGTCCCCCTGCGTCGCCTCGACCATCGGTCGAGCGAAATCGGTGAGATCCTGGAACGCAGCGAGCGTATCGGAGACGGCCTTGTCGAGTTGGTCCGAGACGGCGATCCGCTTGCCGGTGACGCTCTCCACCGTGGCGATCTTGGCCCCGAGGTCGCCGCTCATGCGCTCGACCTCGTCGAGGATCGCCGGAGAGGCCGCGAGTTCGCGCAAGGAGGAAAGCCGAGCCTTCTGCTCGGCCATCAGGTCCGCGAGCTTGGTGGATTGCCGGGCGAGCTCGGCCGCATCCTTTTGCAGGGCCAGAGCGGGCGCTGCCGCGGCCAGCACCGAACTGCGCTGCGCGAAGGTCAGTGAAGCCGTGACCGTGGGCAAGCTGCGCGAGCCGAGGCTATTGACGATCGTGGAACCCTGAAGCGCGAACCATGAAGACGCCGTCCCTGCGACCGCAGTCAGGCCCGAGATCGCCGCGAACGCCAGGATCAGGCGAGTGCCGATGCCGCCGCTGGCATGCCCGCGCCTCGGACCGGCTGAGTTCTGGTTCACGGCCACCCCTTGGCTGACATCGCGTTAATGCAGTGTCAGCCAAACGCTTTAACAACCGGTTGCAATGCGGAGGTCAGAACCGCCATCGTTGTGCATTCGCAACCAAGAAGTCTCTGAGCACTTGCACCCTGGCAACGCTCTTCATCTCCTCGGGATAGACAAAATAACAATCGAGTTCCGGCATATCGACATGTGGTAGAATCTGCACCAGACCACTGTCCGATTCGGCGAGATAGTCGGGCAGAACGCCGATCCCCGCGCCGTTTTGTACGGCATGTCGGATGGCGATCATGTTGTTGAAGGTGACGGCGGAGGCGCGCAGCGATTTGGCGTCGCGCCCCGCGGCCTGCAGCGAGTTCAACATCGACGTCAGGTAATTCGACGGCGAGCCCGAATATCCGAGCAGTCGGTGCTTGGCGAGTTCGTCGAGGTTCTTCGGCTGACCATGCCTCTTCAGGTAATTGGGCGACGCGTAGGCATGGTAGTGCACGGTGAACAGCCGGCGCCGGATCAGGTCGGGCTGGATCGGCTCGCGCAAGCGCAGTCCGATATCGGCCTCTCGCATCCCGAGATCGAGTTCTTCGTCGGTCAGGATGACATGCAGCTTTATGTCGGGATAGAGGTCGAGGAACTCGCCCAAGCGTGGAGCGAGCCAGCTGGTTCCGAGTCCGAAGGTGGTCGTGATCCGCAACTCGCCATGCGGTTTGTCGCGGCTGTCGGTGAGATGGCTTCGCACCGCGTCGAGCTTCAGCATCACGTCCTGGACGGTGCGGAACAGAAGTTCGCCCTGTTCGGTGAGGATCAGCCCACGCGCGTGGCGGTGGAAAAGCGGCGTTTCGAGTTCGGTTTCGAGCGCGCTGATCTGACGGCTGACCGCGGATTGGCTGAGGTTCAGGACCTGGCCCGCATGGGTGAAGGAGCCCGCGTCGGCGGCCGCCTGAAATACCCGCAACTTATCCCAATCCACCGTCGCCTCCCCGCTGCCCCTCATCAGCATATCGGGCTAAGCGACACGATAGCCAGAGCAAGGAGCCGCGCAGTGTCTTTCGCCGGCCTGTCGCGCGTAATAAACGACGTCGCTCGCGGGCTTTGATCTGTCGAGCGCGGGCCGGCGAAGCTTACTCCCAGGCCCCGATCATCTGCGGCTCGCGCCTCTCAACGGCCCTCACTTCGGGATCCGGACTATGTTCCGCGAGGAACTTCTCGGCCTCGAGAGCCGCCATGCATCCCATGCCGGCCGCCGTGACGGCTTGACGGTAGATGCGGTCCTTGACGTCGCCCGCCGCGAAGAGCCCCGGGATCTCGGTCGCCGTCGAATCGGGCCGGGTCAGGATGTAGCCGCCGGAGTCCATGGGCACCTTGCCTGCGAACACCGCGGTCGCGGGCGAGTGGCCGATGGCCACGAAGACTCCATCGGTCCGTCGCACCGAGGTCTCGCCCGTCACCGTGTCGCGCAGCTTGACGCCGGTCACCCGTGCCGGCGTTCCCTCGCCGACGATTTCGTCGACGGCGTGGTTCCAGACGACCTCGATCTTGGGATGGGCGAAGAGGCGCTTCTGCAGGATCTTCTCGGCCCTGAAACCGTCGCGGCGATGGACGACGGTGACGCGGCTTGCATGATGGGTGAGGTAGAGCGCGTCCTCGACCGCCGTGTTGCCGCCCCCTACGACGACCACCTCCTTGTTGCGGAAGAAGGCGCCGTCGCAGACCGCGCAACCGCTGACCCCCTGCCCCATGAAGGCGCGCTCGGAGGGCAGGCCCAGCCACTTGGCCTGGGCACCCGTCGCGACGATCACGCTGTCGCAGATGTAAGTGTCGCCGCTGTCGGTCGAGACCGTGAAAGGTCGACGCGTGACATCGATGTCGGTCACGAGATCGAAGACGAGACGTGCTCCCGCGTGTTCGGCCTGCCGTGCCATGCGGTCCGTGAGGTCCGGGCCGAGGATCGAGATCTCGCCCGGCCAGTTCTCGACATCCGTCGTGATGGTGAGCTGGCCGCCGGGCTGCAGACCCTGGATCACGACCGGGTCGAGCCCCGCCCGCGCCGCGTAGACGGCGGCCGTGTAGCCGGCCGGGCCGGCCCCGATGATCAGGGTCTTGGTCGCGTGGGTCGTGGGCATGGGGCACCGTCGCACTTCGGCCGGCCTCGCTCGCGCGTCGAACGGCGGGTCTGGCGTTGGTATAGGAACGGGTCCCCGTCCCCGCAAGACGCCTGTCTGCACCTGGCGCCCCGGCGTGGGTGCCGGGACAAGCCCGGCCATGACGGCCGTCCGTCTCTGCTTGGAGCCCTCGCATGGCCGCCGGGCCTTGCGATGGTGCGGTGGGAGCCCTAGTTTGCGCCACTTCGTGCCCGGGGCTCGCGTTCCGGCCTGACTTCCACGCCCACCCGCGACCGGCGGCCGGCCTCAGCCTTTCGAAAGTTGCTCCATGGCTTCATCCCGCGCGGTCCGCAGCGCCACTTCACCGGATTCCGAGCCGTCGAGCGTCGAAGGCATCAAGGCGGCGATCCGAGCCAGCATCGCGGCCCGCGCGCGCTTCGACGCTCCCTATCGCCACTTCCTGGTGGATGGGCTGTTCCCGCCCGCCGTCGCCGACGAACTGGCGGACCTCCCCTTCACGGCGCCGGGCCTCGACGGTGTCTCGGGAAAGCGCGAACTGCACAACGACACGCGGCGCTATTTCGACGCCGCCACCATGGCGGAGTTCCCGGTCGTCGCGAAGGTCGCGGAGGCGCTGCAAGCCACGGACCTCGTCACCGACATCGCGTCCGCCTTCGACGCCCCGCTCGACGGCACGTTCCTGCGGCTCGAATACGCGCAGGACGTCGACGGCTTCTGGCTCGAGCCGCACACCGACCTCGGGGTCAAGAAGTTCACCTGCCTGATCTATCTGTCGACCGGCCCCGGCCACGAGCGGCTCGGCACCGACATCTACGCGAGCCGCGAGCAGCATTTCGGCTGCCCGCCCTTCACGCGCAATTCGGCGATGATCTTCGTTCCGGGCGCCAATACCTGGCACGGGTTCGAGAAGCGGCCGATCGAGGGCGTGAGGCGCTCCGTGATCCTGAACTACGTGACGCAGGATTGGCGCGCCCGCGAGCAGCTCTCCTTTCCGGACCGCACCGTCAAGGTCGCCTGACCCGAGGCAGAACAGGGCTGAGCGGCTCGGGGCGAGGCGAACGACCCTCTCGGTTCAGGGCGGGATCGCAGTCCCGCCCGCCGAGGTCAGACCGGCAAGGCGCTCACGGCTTCGACCGGAACGGAATGCGCCGACGGGGGAACGCCTATCCCCGGATCCTCGGCCGGGATCTCGTCGGTCCAGACCCGGAAGTCGGTGAGGCGGCTCGAGCCGAACGTGTGGGTCAGGGACACGTCGGCGGCATCGCGGCCGAAGGCCATCAGCACGCGGCCGATGCGGGGCGCATTGTTGCGCGGATCGAAGACATGCCAGCGCCCGCTCAGGTAGACCTCGATCCAGGCCGCGAAATCGCCGGGGCCGAAGGGCGGCTGCAGCCCGATATCGCTGATGTAGCCGGTGCAATAGCGGGCCGGGATGTTCATGGCCCGGCAAAACGCGATCGCCAGATGGGCGTAGTCGCGGCAAACCCCGCGCCCTTCCGCATAGGCATCGGCGGCCGTGCGGGTCGAGCTCGCGTCCTGATAGTTGAACGCGATGTGGTTGTGGACGAAATCGACGATCGCCTTCGCCCGCGCGAAGCCCGGTTCCGTGCCGCCGAAAAGATGCCAAGCCTCGTTGCTCAGGGCATCGCTCTCGCAGTAGCGGCTCGCCAACAGGAACGCCAAGGTGTCGGCAGGAAGGTCCTGGACGGCGTGCTGCTGGGCCGTCTCATCCACCGTGTCCCATTGCCCGTGATCCCGGATGACACTGTCGACCTTGACGACGAAACGTCCTGGGGGCGCCAGCACGCGGCTGCACCAGTTCCCGAAGCCGTCACGGAAGCCCTCGATCGGGACCGCCGGTTCGGTCACGATGTGATCCGGCCGCTCAAGCTCGGCCGAGCGCGAGTAATGCACGTTCAGCATCATGATCATCGGGGTCGGGTAAGGCAGGTCGAAGGCGAGTTCGCAGCCCAAGTGAATGCGCATCATCAATCCTCTCGACGACAGGCTTGAGGTGGCGAAAGCCGCGACACGGGCGCTTCGGTGCGAGGCGCCGAAGATCGAGGAGCCGCCGGTCGATGCGCATGGTGTTGCCGTCTTTTCGACGATAAGGCGCCGCGCACGATCTGTCGCGCAAAATGGTACCGCGCTGCAGCAGGTTTGGCGATCGATGCACGCGAACCTTCATGGCGCGTCCGCGATCACTGTCTCGTTGCGCGCTTCCGCGATGCCGGCCGTGGACCGACTGGTGATGCCCAACGTCGATCACGGCCTGGCATCGGCCGGCCTGACGAGGGCCGGCCTTACCGCTCGGCGGAACCGCGTGTCGGACTTTTCCGTCGGGCTAGAACTCCGTCCAGTCGTCGCTGGTGAGGACGGGGTGCGCCGCGGCCGGAGCGCCCCCACTCGCGACCCTTTGCGGGCGCGACGTCGCGGCCGGCGCAGGCCGGCTGACCTGGGTCGGCCTTATGCTCGTGACAGGCCTGCTCTTCGCAGCCGGGGCGGGGCGACGGACCGTCTCGGCAACCGCTGCCCCGATATCGAAGCGATCGATCAGCCGCCTCAGCTCCGCCGTTTCCTGCGACAGGGCATGGCTGGCGGCAGTCGATTGCTCCACCATGGCGGCATTCTGTTGCGTCACCTGATCCATCTGGTTCACGGCGGTGTTCACCTGATCGAGGCCCGTGGCCTGCTCCTGCGCAGAGGACGAGATCTCGCCCACGATGCCGTCGATCTCGCCGACCTGCCCGACGATCAGCGACAAGGCCTGCCCGGTCTGGCCGACGAGTTGAACCCCCTGCTCGACCTGCACGCTTGAGGTCGAGATCAGCGCCTTGATCTCCTTCGCGGCTTCGGCGGATCGCTGCGCCAGGGCGCGGACTTCCGACGCGACGACCGCGAAACCGCGTCCCGCATCCCCCGCCCGTGCCGCCTCGACGCCCGCGTTCAGAGCCAGGAGATTGGTCTGGAAGGCGATCTCGTCGATGACGCCGATGATCTGCGTGATCTCGTTCGACGACTTTTCGATCCCGCTCATGGCTTCGACCGCCTGACGGACCACCTGACCCGAATGCTCGGCGTTGCTTTTGGCCGTGCCGACCACCTGGCGGGCGTGTTTCGCACCTTGTGCGGTTTTCCGAACCGTGGCTGTGATCTCGTCGAGCGCCGATGCGGTCTCTTCGAGGCTGGCAGCCTGCTGCTCGGTCCGCCGCGACAGGTCGTCGGCCGCGGTCGAGATCTCGGCCGTGCCCGAGCCGATGGCCGAGGCGTTGGCGGCCAACACTTTCATCGTCTCCTGAAGGTTGGCCATGGCGTCGTTGAAATCGGTCCGCAACTGCTCGTAGTCGGCCGGGAACTGCTCGGCGATCCGGTAGATGAGTTCGCCAGCCGAGAGACGCTTGAGGCCTGTTCCGATCGCCTGCACGACGACGGTTTGCTGCTGCGCCGCGCTGGCGAGAGCGGCAGAACTCCTTGCACGCTCGTCCTCGGTCATGCGGCGCGCGCCCGTCGCCTCGCCTTCGAGGCGGATCTTCGCGATGGCGGCATCTTTAAACACCTGAACGGCGGCCGCCATCTCGCCGAGCTCATCCTTCTGCCCGATTGCCGGCACCGTAACGGTGTTGTCGCCGGCCGCGAGCGCCCGCATGGCTCCGGTCATGGCGTTCATCGGCCGCGAGATCGCCCGGCTGACGAGCCAGGCCATGAGCGATGCCACGATCACCGTCAACACGCTGCTGCCGATCACCACCGTCACGGTCTGAGCGTCCGTCTGAAGGCCGGTCTCGGTCCAATGGTCCGACCAGGCATTGACCTCCTCTCGGAGCTTCTCGATCTTCTGCGTCAAACCTGCGGAGTCGGAAAGCGCCCCGGCCGAACCGATGATGGCAACGGCCTCGGGGCGGGTCGTCGGCGACGATCCGAGTCTGACTTCCTCGTTGAGGTACTTGGTCTCGTAGGTCGCGACGGCCGCTTCGTAGAGGTCGAGATCCGGGACGAATTCAGGAGCGTTGGCGGCCAGGATGGTCCGGACGCGCGCCAGATCGCTTGCATGGTCCGCCGAGGATTTGGACACGCTCGCCTTGTCGGCCTCCGCCCCCGTCAGCAGGAACTTCCGTACTCCCCCGACTTCCAAAGCGAACTCCGCCCGGGCCCGATCGATCAGGTCCTCGGCTTCGTCCGATGTAGAATTCAGTCGATCGACCTCGGAAAGATACTTGACCTGGCTGTAGAGAACGACGGAACTGACGACGATGACGAGGACGATCGCGCCCAGCGCCAACAGCAGCTTTCGAGCTATGCGGAGATTGTTGAAGAAATTCATGTCGATGCAACCCTTCAGCGCCTTCGCTCACCTAGGTGTTCGACTGAGGATAGTAGGTTCGACGCTTTAAGAATTGGTGATCGTCAGAGGCGGAACCGATGATCTTGACGGAGTGCAAAGGTCGATCGACGATCGTCATGCACCCTGCCGGAAGGTGACCGGCGCCCGCACGCCGTCCCGATCAGCCGTATGTCAGAGCCTCGTCGATGCGGGCCAGCATGGCGTCGATCCCAGCGGTATCGTCGCCCGCCATGCCGTCCATCGCGGCCATGCGGCTCACCACTGTGGCGGCGATGTGCTCTTCGACCGTCGCTTCGGCATAGGCGTAGTAGACGACAGCCTTCTCTCCATCGCGATGGCAGCGCCCCTCGATCTGCTGGAGCTCGATGGCGCTGTGGCGCATGTCATGCACCAGCAACGCCCTTGGACGTTCCCCGCCTTGCATCTCGTGTGCGTGAAGCGAGATCGACTCGGTCACGGTGAAGACGACGACGTCGACCGCACCCGTCTGAAACGCCACGCGTGCCGCCTCGTTGGCTTGGCCGCTCCGGCGCCCGTCGATCGTCTCCGCCCGCCAGCCGCGAGCCTGCAACGTCCGCGCGAGTAGGTCGCTGGTTTCGAGGTAAGCGACCGAGACCGCGACCTGCAGGCCCGCACCCAGGAGGTCTTCGGCGAAATCCGCGGTTCCGGCCACCCTGAGCAGGCTGGCCTTCTGGCGGAAGCGCAGATCGGCGGCCCAGCCGACGGGCCGACGGCTGCTCCCGCCGACGAGACCCATTTCGCGTCGGAAATCCCGCCACACGGCTTCGTAGAGGCGATGTTCGGCCGGCGTCAGCGAGACCGGCGCCAGTTCGCGCTGGACTTCCGGCCAACCCGCGATGTCGGCCGGATGGCGCCGGAGGCCGATGGCCCGTTGCCCCTTGTAGAGCAGGTCGGACATGCAGCGACGGTCTCGCTCGTTCGGGTCCCAGCGCCAATTGGTCCAGCGCCCCTTGGCACCCCGGATGCCGAGCCTCTTCATGAGCTCCCGGAAATCGGCCAGCGTCGCGCTGGGAATCCCCGCCGCTTCTCCCAAGAGGCGCCCCAGATAGCCGAGTTCATGCGGCGACTGGCCGGCCGTGGCGCTCATGTAGATCGCGAAGACCGCAGCATCCGCGATCTGCCGGCAGGCGAGGCTCTGCTGCGCATAGGGGTTGCGCAGCCGGTGGCTCTCGTCGAACACGACGATAGGCCAGACCCGCTTGGGCCGGCCGTGCTTGGCGAGTTCGTTGTTCCTGGCGCGGACGGATTTGCGCGTGCTGTTCACCGGACGGGCCAGCAGATTCTTGGTGCGTTCGTAGTTGGTGAGCGTCACGGTCTTCGGCGCGAGCCCGGCCAGGGCGATCGTGCGCCGCCATTGCGGCAGGGCGCCCTTGGGCGCCACGACGAGGACCTCGGTTTCGGGCATGGCCGCGACGGCGGCCCAGACCGAGAGGGTCTTGCCAAGTCCGGTACGGTCGCCGAGCACGAAACCCGGCCGGCCCGCCCGGCGCGCCGCCAGGATCGCGTCGCGGGCCGCACATTGGTGCGGGCGTGGACGCAGGCGTTGAGCCGCCGGACCGGGGGCGTCGGGCGTGTCGCGCCGCGTCATGCCTCGGATCCCGCAGCTCAACACATCCCGGGCCAAGCCCGAACCGTCAGTCCTTGGCGCGTTCGACGTAGGATCCGTCGTCGGTCTGGATGACGATGCGGGTGCCGGGCTGGATGTGCGGCGGTACCATGGCACGGGCCCCGTTCGACAGCTTCGCGGGCTTGTATGACGAAGATGCCGTCTGCCCCTTCATGGCGGGTTCCGTCTCGACGACTTCGAAGGTGACGCGCTGCGGCAACTGCGCCGCGACCGGCGTCTCGTTGAAGATGGAAAGAAGGACTTTCATGCCTTCCTGCAGGTACTGCGCCTGATCGCCCAGCACCTCGTCGGGAACCACCACCTGCTCGTAGTTCTGGGCGTTCATGAAGGTGTAGCCGTCGCCGTCATGATAGATGTAGTTGAATTCCATATCCTCGACATGGGCACGCTCGACCTGCTCGGTCGTCTTGTAGCGGTCCGAAACCTTCACGCCGTCACTCATGCGGCGCATGTCGATCTGGGTCGTGGGCGTGCCTTTGCCCGGATGAAAGCTTTCGGCGCTGAGCACGGCGTAGAGCTGGCCGTCCTTTTCGATGATGTTGCCCTTGCGAACCGAGCTGGCGATGACTCTCACGGGAGATTTACCTTCGGGAAATTGCTATGGGGCCGGAACGCTGGCGCCCAGCCTCGACGAGATCGGGCGGCACCATACCGATTTTCTTTCGTTTAGCCAGGGTTTCGAGTTCCTTCACCCCATGACCGTCGCCGCTTCGCCGCCTCGCTCGCCGCCTTGGCGACCCCACGTCTTCGCCGACCGCCGCCCCTTCCTGGTGGCGCGCAATCGCATCTCGGCCGCGGTGCGGCGATGGTTCGACGAACGGGATTTCATCGAAGCCGAGACACCGATCCTGCAGGTGTCGCCGGGCAACGAGGCGCATCTCGAAGCCTTCGGGACAGACCTCGTCGAACCCGACGCAGGGCGACGACGCCTCTATCTCCACACGTCGCCCGAATTTGCCATGAAGAAGCTGCTGGCGGCCGGCGAACCGCGGCTGTTCACAATGGCGCGCGTGTTCCGCAACCGCGAGCGCAGCCTCACGCATTCTCCCGAATTCACCATGCTCGAGTGGTACCGCGCTGGTGAACCTTATGTTCGACTGATGGCGGATGCGGCGGCCCTGCTTCGGGTCGCGGCCGAGGCCACGGGTTCGCAGGCGTGGCACTTTCGCGGGCGGGACGCCGACCCCAATGCCGAACCCGAACGGATCGGGGTCGCCGAAGCCTTCGCCCGCTTCGCCGGCATCGACCTTCTGGCGACGCTCGACGGCGCCTCGGGCGACGCCCCGCGCCTTGTCGCCGCGGCTCGAGCCGTCGGTCTCCGGACGGCGGACGACGACAGCTGGTCGGACGTCTTCAGCCGCATCCTGTCGGACCGGATCGAACCGCATCTCGGGCTCGGCCGTCCGACGGTGCTCGACCTGTATCCGGCGCCCGAAGCCGCCCTGGCGCGACCGAGCCTCGCCGACCCGAGGCTTGCGGAGCGCTTCGAGCTCTATGTGTGCGGCGTCGAGATCGCCAACGGCTTCGGCGAGCTGACGGATGCCGTCGAACAGCGCCGCCGTTTCGAAGCCGCCATGGCGGCCCGACGGAGCCGCGGCCAGGAGGCCTATCCGATCGACGAGGACTTCCTGTCCGCCCTTGCCTGCATGCCGGAGGCGAGCGGGATCGCGCTCGGCTTCGATCGCCTCGTCATGCTGGCCGCGGGCGCGCAAAACGTGGATCAGGTGTTGTGGCTGCCGGTCGCGGCCACCGCCGCGACGGCTGGAGATCCGCGGCCATGAGCGGGACGCTCCGCAGCCTCGACGACCTCCGGGCCGCAGGGCTGCTTTCCCCCGGGCCGGATGTAGAATTGGCAGAGGTGGCGGAACGCTATGCGGTCGCTGTGTCGCCCGCCATGGCGGCCTTGATCGATCCCACCGACCCGCGGGACCCGATCGCGCTACAGTTCCTGCCGCAGGCTGCGGAGCGGGATCGAACGCCGGACGAACGGTCGGATCCGATCGGCGATGCGGTGCATAGCCCCGTGCCGGGCATCGTGCACCGCTACCCCGACCGCGTGCTCCTGACCCTGCTGTTCGTTTGCCCGGTCTATTGCCGGTTCTGCTTTCGGCGCGAACGTGTCGGTCCGGGCCTTGATGCCGTTCTGCCCCCCGACGAGACCGAGAAAGCGCTGCGCTACATCGCGGATCACCCGGCTATCTGGGAGGTGATCCTGACCGGCGGAGACCCGCTCGGCTTGTCGCCGCGTCGGATCGAGGCCGTGATGCGCCGCCTCGCCTCCATCGAGCATGTCAGGATCGTGCGCCTGCATACCCGCGTGCCCGTGGTGGCGCCCGATGCCGTGACGCCGGAACTCGTCGCGGCCCTGCGGGCCTCGGGCAAGACCACCTATGTCGGGCTGCACAGCAATCATCCGCGCGAGCTGACGCCGGCCGCCAGGACCGCCTGCGCCCGGCTGATCGACGCCGGCCTCGCGCTCGTGAGCCAGACGGTGCTGCTGCGCGGCGTCAACGACGACCCCGAGACCTTGACGACCCTGATGCGGGCCTTTGTCGAAATGCGGATCAGGCCCTACTACCTCCACCATGGCGATCTGGCGCCCGGCACGGCCCATCTCCGCGTGACGCTTGAGGACGGGCGACGCCTGATGCGGGCCTTGCGGGGGCGGATCTCGGGGCTCTGCCAGCCCACCTATGTGCTCGACATCCCGGGCGGCTTCGGCAAGGTGCCGGTCGGGCCCGATTACGTCGGTTCGGGAGGCCTGTCGGTCATGGATCCCTGGGGTACGACGCACGACTACCCGGGGTAGAGACCCTGAAGTAGAGCTCGATCAGCGTGCCTTGTCGTTTCCAGGGAGATGCCGACCGTAGGCTTCCTCGCGCTTGACGCGCTCCTCGATCAACTCGGCATAGGCCTTCTTGGCTTCGGCCGATAGTGTCACGTGCTTGCCTTTGGTGGGTTTGCGCCGGGGAGTGCGCTTGAACTGGTCTGTCGGCTCAGGCATGCGCGGCTCCAGCGATGAGATCCCGTGGTAGAGCATCTTGCCGCTCCGGAGAAGCGCCGGAATGCCCACGGGCTGGTATGAGGTGGGGAAGCCGTGCCTCGCCATGCCCGCAGGTCTCGTCGCCCGCGCTGCGAGCGGCAGATCCAGCAGGGTAGTCGCTTCTGAAACGATAGGGGCGGAAATCTCCCTGGAAGGCCCAAAGAGCGGTGGCCCTGGATCCCAGCACCTTTGTTGACTTCGCCCGTCGGCACCCCGTATAAGCGCGACGAATTTCGAGCCTGTTAGCGGAACGCTACCACGGGCCTTCGCCGCGTCTGCATGCGCGAGCGAAGCTGGCGGCGAGATCCAAACAGCAAGGGTCGCGGCTCCTCGCCATGGGCGCGAGGCGGACCCGAGAAAGATGACGGAGCAGGACAGTGAAGCGGACCTACCAACCCAGCAAGCTCGTGCGCAAGCGTCGTCACGGCTTCCGGTCGCGCATGGCGACCGTGGGCGGCCGCAAGGTCATCGCGGCACGCCGGGCGCGCGGCCGTAAACGCCTCTCGGCCTGAAGCCCAGGACCGCGAGATGGGCTCGGTGGGCGGTGAGCCGGACGGGTCCGGATTGCCGGCGTCGGTGCCCACCCTCCAGCTGTCTTCTGCACCTGCCAGGCTGAAGACGCGGCCGGAGTTTCTCCGCGTGGCGAGCGGTCGCAGGGTCTACGGTCGTTGCGTCGGCCTGCAGGCCTATCGGCGCGGCGGCGACGATGGCCACGGGGTCTCGACATGTCGCGTCGGTCTCACTGTGACCAGAAAAGTCGGCGGTGCCGTTGAACGAAATCGCATGAAGCGTCGCTTGCGCGAAGCGCTTCGTGCCCCAGGGCTGGCGACCGATGCGGCGCATGATTATGTGCTCGTTGCGAGGCGGGACGCCCTCACCGTGCCGTTTGCCGGCCTCATCGCGGACTTGCGGAAATGCTTTGGTGAAGCGGCGTCGGGGCGGTCCCGCCGAGGCGGCGGCCGCCAGAGATCGGCCGACGTCAAGGCGGCACCCCGACCATGAACCATCGAGCGTAGGCCTCGTGTCGATGAGGAGCCCGTCCGGACAAAGGCAGCAGCGTGATGCACCATGAAAGATGACAACAAGAACGTTTATCTTGCGATCGCCCTGTCGATCCTGGTGATCATCGGCTGGAACTACTTCTACGGTTGGCCGCAGATGGAGCGGCAGCGCCAGGCTCAGTTGCAGAACAGGGCCGCGGTCGCCGGCGCACCCGCCGACGCGGTCAACACGCCTCCCGGCACGACACCCTCTGCGGCTCCTTTGCCCGGCGTTGCAAACGCCTCGCCGCCCCAGGGTGCCGCGTCGCAGCCGGCGGCCGGGAGCGCCCCCGAGACGACCCAGACCCGTGAGGCAGCCCTCGCCGCATCGCCCCGCGTTCCCGTCGACACCCCCAACATTGCGGGTTCGATCAATCTCAAGGGCGGACGCATCGACGACGTTTCGCTCAAGACCTACCACGAGACGACCGACAAGCAGAGCCCGATCATCGAGCTCTTTTCGCCCTCGGGTTCGCCCCACCCCTATTATTCCGAAACGGGTTTCATTCCGGACGCGGGCCAGACCCCGGCTCTGCCTGGCCATGACACGCTTTGGACCGCCGACACCGACAGGCTGACGCCCGACAAGCCCGTGACGCTGACCTGGGACAATGGGCAGGGTCTCGTGTTCCACCGTGCGATCTCGGTCGACGATCAGTACATGTTCACGGTGAAGGATAGCGTCGAGAACAAGGGCACGACGCCCGTCTCTCTCTATCCTTACGCCTTGATCTCACGGCACGGTAAGCCCGTGACGTCGAATTATTCGGTGTTGCACGAGGGCCTTGTGGGCGAGGTCGGCGATGGCCGCGAGCAGCAGATCACCTACGACGCCATGGACAAGGAAGCCGGCGGCAGCCGCACGGTCGACGGGACCGGCGGCTGGCTCGGCATCACCGACAAATACTGGGCCGCCGTCGTGGCGCCCGAGCAGGACGCGTCCTTCAAAGGCCGGTTCTCAGTCTTCCCGAACGGCAGCGTGAAGGACTACCAGACCGACGCGCTGCAGAGCGTCCGCTCCATCGCGCCCGGCCAGACCACCGACGTGACCACCCGGGTCTTCGCGGGTGCCAAGGAAACCGACACGCTCAACAAGTACGAGAAGGAATACGGCATCAAGAACTTCGGCAACCTCATCGATTGGGGCTGGTTCTACTTTATAACCAAGCCGCTCTTCCAGGTTCTCGATTTCTTCTACAAGCTGACCGGTAATTTCGGCGTCGCCATCCTGATCGTGACGGTGTTGATCAAGGGGCTGTTCTTCCCCTTGGCCAACAAGTCCTACATGTCGATGGCCAAGATGAAGAAGCTGCAGCCACAGCTGGCCGCCATGAAGGAGCGCTACCCGGACGACAAGCAGAAGCAGCAGGAAGAGACCATGGCGATGTACAAGCGCGAGAAGGTCAATCCTGTGGCGGGCTGCCTGCCCATGATCATCCAGGTGCCGGTGTTCTTCGCACTCTACAAGGTCATTTTCATCACGATCGAGATGCGGCACGCGCCGTTCTTCGGCTGGATCCACGACCTGTCGGCACCGGACCCCACGTCCATCTTCACGCTGTTCGGCACCCTCCCGATCGGGCCTTACCTGCCGAAGTTCCTGCTGATCGGCATCTGGCCGGTCATCATGGGCTTTTCCATGTTCCTGCAGATGAAGATGAACCCGGAGCCGCCGGATCCCGTCCAGAAGACGATGTTTTCCTGGATGCCCGTCATCTTCACCTTCATGCTCGGGTCTTTCCCGTCGGGCCTCGTCATCTATTGGACCTGGAACAACACGCTGTCGGTCATCCAGCAATACCTCATCGCCAAGAAGGCCGGCGCCAAGGTGGAGCTCTGGGACAATCTCAGCGGGATGTTCCAACGCAAGCCGTCGCGGCCCTGACGTGACATTGGCGTTGGACGACGACGATCTCGTCGAAGCCGGCCGGCTGCTCTTCGCCAAGGAGTGCCTCTTCGTCGCGGGCGCCCCCACGGTCGAGGCGCTGCCGCCGATCGGCCTGCCCGAGATCGCCTTCGCGGGCCGTTCCAACGTCGGCAAGTCGTCGCTCGTGAACGCGCTCACGGGACGCAGGACTCTGGCGCGGGTGTCGAACACCCCGGGCCGGACCCAGCAGCTCAATTTCTTCGATCTCGGCGGTGAACTCGGTCTCGTCGACATGCCGGGCTACGGCTACGCCGCGGTCAGCAAATCGAAGATCGCCGACTGGACCTTGCTGATCGAGAGCTACCTGCGGGGCCGGGCCTCCTTGCAGCGCATCTACCTTCTGATCGACGCGCGCCATGGCTTGAAGGACGTCGACCACGAGCAGATGACCTCCTACGACCGGGCGGCAGCATCCTTCGCGGTGGTCTTGACCAAGGGCGACGAGCTGAAGGCCAAGGATCGCGAGGCCCGCGTGGCCGAGACCCAGGCGGCCCTGGCCAAGCACCCGGCAGCCTTTCCGCAGGTCGTCCTCACATCGTCGGAAACAGGTGCCGGCATCCCCGAGCTTCGCGCCGGGATCGCGCGGCTGCTGGCCGAGCGGGGTTCGCTCAAGGTCCGTCCTTGGGGACTGGACAAACGGCCATGACGTCCAGACGGCCGCTGGGTTAGCTGCTAGGACAGAGTGACGACCCACCCTCGGTCTGTGTTCTTCGAAAAGCCATCGAGACTCCCGACATGACGGACACCGAAAAGGGAAGCCCCGCGGAACGCGCCGAGATCCTCACGCAGGCCTTGCCGCATATGCTGCGCTACGACGACACGATCGTGGTCGTGAAGTATGGTGGCCATGCCATGGGCGACGAGGCGACGGCCCGCGGGTTCGCGCGCGACATGGTCATGCTGGAGCAGTCCGGCGTGAACCCCGTGGTGGTGCACGGCGGCGGCCCGCAGATCGGTGCCATGCTGAAGAAGCTCGGCATCCAGTCGCAGTTCTCGAACGGTCTGCGCGTCACCGACAAGCCGACGATCGAGATCGTCGAAATGGTGCTCTGCGGTTCCATCAACAAGCAGATCGTCGGCTTCATCAATGCCGAGGGCGGTCGGGCGATCGGGCTCTGCGGCAAGGACGGCAACATGGTGACGGCCACGAAGCTGGAACTCACCGGCGAGGCGGGCGATCCCGATGGCGACCATGGGATCGACCTCGGTTTCGTGGGTGAGCCGTCGCGGGTCGACACCACCGTGCTCGATCAGGTGCTGGGTCGCGAGTTGATCCCGGTCCTCGCACCGGTGGCACAAGGTGCGGACGGCGCCACTTACAACGTCAACGCCGACACGTTCGCGGGCGCCATTGCGGGTGCCCTCAAGGCCAAGCGGCTGTTGCTGCTGACCGACGTCCCGGGCGTGCTCGACAAGGACAAGACGCTGATCAAGGAACTGAGCGTCGACGCCATCCGCGAGCTGATCGCGGACGGCACCATCACGGGGGGCATGATCCCCAAGGTGGAGACCTGCATCTACGCGCTGGAACAGGGCGTAGAAGGCGTCGTGATCCTCGACGGCAAGGTGCCGCATTCGGTCCTGCTCGAACTCCTCACCGACCACGGTGCCGGCACCCTCATCACCCGGTGAACCCGTCCCAGGACCGCTTCATGGATGACGTCAGCGCCACCGTCGCTCATACGCTGAACCTCCGGCAGGGCCTGCCCGAGGAGGTGCGGTCGCGTTTCGCCCGTGTGGAGACATGGGTCTTCGACCTCGACAACACGCTCTACCCGGCGGGCAGCACCGTCTGGCCGATGATCGACGATCGCATCACCCGCTTCCTCGCGGATCTCTTCGGCATCGACGGGCTGTCGGCGCGGGGGCTCCAGAAACATTACTACCGACGCTACGGCACGACGCTGCGCGGCCTGATCGAGGACCATGCTCTCTCGCCGGACGCGTTCCTGGCCTTCGTGCACGACATCGATCGGACATCGCTGTCGCCCAATCCGGCGCTGGTCCAGGCGATCGGGGCGTTGCCGGGCCGCAAGCTCATCCTGACCAACGGCTCCCGCGAACATGCGTTGCGCACGACCGAGCAACTCGGTTTCACGGACGCCTTCGAAGCGGTCTTCGATATCGTGGCGGCAGACCTCCTGCCGAAGCCGGAGGCCGCGACCTACGACCGGTTCTTCGCCACCCACGATGTCGACCCGCGCCGCGCCGCGATGTTCGAGGATCTTGCCAAGAACCTCATCGTCCCGCATGCCCGCGGCATGGCGACCGTGCTGATCGTGCCGCCCGCCACCCACGACAACCGCGAGCCCTGGGAAAGCAAGGGCGCGGAAGAGCCCTATGTCGATTTCGTCACCGAGGACCTTGCCGGGTTCCTGGCGGGACTGGAGTTCGGGCTCGCTCGCGCAGAGTAGCAAGGGCGACAGCGGGCCGGCGGAGAAGGCGGGACGCACGTTCACCCCTCATCCGGCCCTGCCAACTTCTCCCGCCAGCGGGAAGAGGCAGGCGTCGCTACTTGCCCCAGCGCAGGGCGAGCGGTTGCACCGTGGCCGCGATCTCGAGCAACCCCGCGCGGGTCACGGGATGGAGCGGCTCGAACGGATGGCGCACGGCGTCGCTCTTGATCACACCGCCTTCCATCATCACGGTCTTGGCGGCCCTGAGGCCGCACTGCCGGTTCTCGTAGTTGATGAGCGGCAGCACCTTGGCGTATTGCGCGGCCGCGGCGGCGCGGTCGCCGGCGTGGTGGCTCTCGACGATGGGCTTGATCAGGTCCGGGAGCAGCGCGCTCGTCATCGTCCCGGTCGCGCCGGCGTCGAGATCGGCCATCAGCGTGATGGCTTCCTCGCCGTCCCAGGGCCCCTCGATCTCGGGGCCGCCGGCGGCGATCAGCGCCCTCAGCTTGGCGGCCGCCTGCGGGACCTCGATCTTGAAGTAACGAACCAACGGCACCTCCTTCGAGAGCCGCACGAGAAACGGCACCGAGAGTGCCACGCCGCTCAAGGGAGCGTCCTGCACCATGATCGGGATGCGGGCAGCGTCGGCCACGCGCGCGAAATGCTCGATCATCCCCGTCTCGTCGGCCTTCAAGCCTGCGCCGTGGTAGGGTGGCATCAGCATGAGCATCCTGGCGCCGGCCGCCGCGGCCCGGCGCCCCCGCTCCGCCGCGATCGCACTCGCGTAATGGCTGCAGGTCACGATCACCGGGACACGGCCCGCCACGCGATCGAGGCTGGTCTCGACCAGCGTGTCGCGTTCGGCGTCCGTCAACACGAACTGCTCGGAGTAGTTGGCCAGGATGCAGATGCCGTCGACCCCCTGGTCGACCATGCAGTCCATGACGCGACGCTTGCCCTCGAGATCGAGGTCTCCGCTGCTCGTGAACGGCGTCGGCGCGACCGGAAAGATGCCACGGTAGGCCTGAGAAGATTCCACGTCTTGTCTCCCGGAACACTGGCCTCGATCGGCGCTGTCGTCGAAGGCAGCCTTAGATCAGATCGGGGTCGAGCGTAACCCGCGACAGGGTGTCGACCTCGACTGGATGCTCGCGGTTTGTGCAGCCGCCCAAGAGGTGGTCGCGGGCTGACCGGTGCATCGCCTGCCCGGCCGTCGCCGGACGTGGTCCTGGACGAAACGCTTGGCGCGAGTTTTGCACACCTTGTTGCACGAGGGATCCCGCAGCGCGGCGGCGATCTGCCCTCATCTCCCCATTCATCACGGACGCCGAAAGTGTGGGTCGACACTGTGCAGAGATTTGCCGAAACGGGCGCACCGCAAGCCGTTGGTTCTCGCGATCCGGTGGGCATCGTGATCGCGGCCGCCGGGGCGAGGATCTCCGTCGGGTTCCGCATCTCGACGATCCCCGTTTCGCATCCGGCAGAGTAAGGTTCCCCCGCCATGGGCATGGACTTCAATCCAGACCAGAAGAACTGGCTCGAAGGGTTCGCCTCGGGCCTCGGCGCCATGAAGTCGATCGGCAGAGCCCCGGCCGGCCTGCCGAGCGAGCCGACGGGCCCCGATGCCGAGCAACTGAAAGCACAAGACAGACAGGTCGCGGCCGGCAAGAAGCTCGTCGAGCAGGAGAAGTGGAAGCGGGCCGAGCACCCCTTCGAGTCCTACGAACGCTTGAAGGGCGTGGCGCTGACCGGCGCAAGGCCGAAGCCGGAAGACAACTTCCGTTGGCGCTACCACGGTCTGTTCTACGTCGGTCCCGCGCAGGACAGCTATATGTGCCGCCTGCGGATCCACAACGGCATTCTCAAGCAGTGGCAGTTCGCCGCCATCGCGGACCTGGCCGACCAGGATGGCGGCGGCTACGCCCATGTGACCACCCGCTGCAATCTTCAGGTCCGGGAGATATCGCCCGAGCGTGCGCCGCATTTCATCGAGGGTCTGGCGGACGTCGGCATCATCCCGCGCGGTGCCGGAGCGGACAATATCCGTAACGTCACGGGTGCGGCGACGGCCGGCATCGACCCCCAGGAACTCCTCGACACCCGTCCCCACGCCCGGGCCTGGCATTATCACATCCTGAACAGCCGGGGCATGTTCAACCTGCCGCGCAAGTTCAACGTCGGCTTCGATGGCGGCGGCAAGATCGCCACCCTGGAGGACACCAACGACATCGGCTTCCAGGCCGTCGCGGTCCTGGAAGGTGCCCCGATCGCGCCTGGGGTCTACTACCGGCTGGCGCTCGGCGGCATCACGGGCCACAAGGATTTCGCACGCGATACGGGCGTGGTGCTGCCGCCCGACGACTGCATCAGGATCGCGGACGCGATCGTGCGGATCTTCGGCGAGAACGGCGACCGGACCAACCGCGCCCATGCCCGCATGAAATATGTGCTCGATGCGTGGGGTTTCGAGAAGTTCCTGGCAGCCGTCGAGGAGAAGCTCGGCACGCCGCTCCAGCGCCTCGATGCCCGGCATGTCGCGCCCCGGCCACCCTACGACCGCCAGGGGCACATCGGGGTGCATCCGCAGAAGCAGCCCGGCTTGAACTACATCGGCGTGACGCTCGAGACAGGCCGGATGTCGACCGACCAGATGCGGTCGTTGGCGGAGGTCGCGCGCCGCCACGGCGATGGCGACATCCGCCTGACGGTCTGGCAGAACCTGATGATCTCGGGCGTCAAGGACGACGAGGTCGCCCTCGTCACGGCGGCCATCGCGGCGATCGGGCTCGGGACCAGCGCCACCTCGATCCGGGCCGGGCTCGTGGCTTGCACGGGCAATTTCGGCTGCAAGTTCGCCAATGCGGATACGAAGCGCAACGCCAACGAGATCGCGGCCTTCATCGAGCCCCGTCTCGTGATGGACCAGCCGGTCAACATCCACCTCACGGGCTGCCCCAATTCCTGTGCCCAGCACTACATCGGCGACATCGGGCTCATCGGGGTCAAGGTGCCGGTCGGCGAGGAGGACACGGTCGAGGGCTATGCGATCCATGTCGGGGGCGGCTTCGGCACCGAGGCTTCGATCGCCAAGCTGATCTATCCCGACACCAAGGCCGAGGACGCGCCAACGCGGGTCGAGGGCCTGCTCAGGGCCTATCTCGCGCACCGGAACGACCCGAACGAGAGTTTCCATAGTTTCGCCAATCGCCATGAGGTCGAGGCGCTGAAGAGCCTCGCCGAGGGAGCGAAAGCATGAGCGCAGCCCAGCACCTCACGGTCGTGATCCCCGACTCGGCACCTTTCACGCCCGAGCAGCGCTCGTGGCTGTCGGGTTTCTTTTCGGCCTCCATCGCCGCGATGGCGGATGCGGCCCCGGTGGCCAGCAACGATCCCGGATCGGAGGCCACGGCCCCCGGCGGCCCGGTTCTGGCCGCCAACGACGAAGCGCCCTGGCACGACCCGTCGCTCCAGCCCGAGGAGCGGATGGAGATGGCCAAGGATCGGCCCATCGCGCCGCGCCTGATGGCCGCCATGGCACAGCAGGATTGCGGCCAGTGCGGCTACAATTGCGCCGACTACGCCAATGCCATCTTCAAGCGGAGCGAGGAGCGCCTCAACCTCTGCGCGCCCGGCGGCAAGATCACGGCGCGGCTGCTCAAGGGCCTCGCGGTCGAACTCAACGACACGAACGGCGACAAGACGGCTGCCGTCGAGGGTGCCGAAGACGGCGGAAGATCGCGCTCGGTCGAGGCCGCGCAGGCGGCGCTCCCCGGGACATCGCGCGAGGTACCGGCCGAGGCCGTGTTCCGGTCGCGCCAGCGGCTCAACGCCGACGGTTCGGCCAAGGACACGTGGCACATCGAGTTCGACCTCTCGAACAGCGGCGTGAACTATACGGTCGGCGACAGTTTCGGCGTGTTCCCGAAGAACAACCTCGGCCTCGTCGACCAGATCATCGCGATGCTCGGCGCCTCCCATCTCACCGAAGTACGGGGAAAGACGCTGCGCCAGGTGCTGCGCGAAGACGTCGATCTCGGGCTCGCTCCCGACGGGCTCTTCGAACTCTTCTCCTACATCACGGGCGGTGCCGCCCGCGAGAAGGCCCGCGCTCTCGCCAAGGGCGAGGATCCGGACGGCGATGCCGGCCACCTCGACGTCCTGGCGGTGCTCCACAAGTTCCCGAGCGCCCGGCCGCATCCCGAAGCCTTCGTCGACGCCCTGCAACCGCTGCAACCGCGGCTCTACTCCATCTCGTCCTCGCCGAACTATAGTAACGGCGGCCTGTCCCTGACCGTCGACGCGGTGCGCTATCAGGTCAACAAGCGCAAGCGCACCGGGGTCGCTTCGACCTTCCTGGCCGATGCGGTCGAGCCCGGCGAGACCTTGAAGGTCTACGTGCAGAAGGCCCATGCCTTCGCGTTGCCGGAGGACAAGTCGAAGCCCGTCATCATGGTGGGGCCGGGCACCGGCGTGGCGCCGTTCCGGGCCTTCCTGCAGGAGCGCAAAGCCTCCGGTGCGCCGGGCAAGAACTGGCTGTTCTTCGGCCACCAGAAGCAGGCAACGGACTTCTTCTACCGCGACGAGTTCGAGGCGTTGCGTAAGGACGGGATCCTGACCCGCCTGTCGCTGGCTTGGTCGCGCGATGCGGGCGAGAAGTTCTACGTCCAGGATCGCATGCGCGAGGTCGGCCCCGACCTCTGGCATTGGCTCGAAGATGGAGCCCACGTCTATGTCTGCGGCGACGCGAAGCGCATGGCCAAGGACGTCGAGGCCGCCCTGGTGGACATCGTGGGTACGAACGGCAAGCAAACCCCCGAGAACGCTGTAGCCTTCGTGAGCCAGCTCAAGAAGGACGGCCGTTTCCAGCTCGACGTCTATTGAACGACACCCCTTCTCCCGGTCGCGGCAGAAGGGGTCGGCACGCAGTGACGACGGATGAGGGAGGGCGCGGCGGGTCAGCCTTCGGAGTTCTGCTCGACCAGCCGCGGGCGCGTCGGAAACGCGACGCCGTCATAGACCTCGCGAAGCGCCAGCGAGACACCGAGCTCCGGTATTTCGAGCGTTTCGGCCATGTCCTCGATCGAGTGCCGCTTCCAGTTCCGCTCCGAGTCCCTGGCCCAGTGCACCACCTGCGGAGCGTCGGGCTCGATAAACACGATGTGGGCGAGAGTCTCCACCGCCTTATACTCTCCGAGTTTCTCGAAGGTGTCGAAATCCCGCGTGCCCGGCGACAGGACTTCGACCACCATACGGGGAGCTGCGGCCTTACGCGCGTTCGGGTCGCGACGCCCGCAGTCCACGCCAAGGTCGGGCCGGCGGATCTGGCCCGGGAACGTTTCGACACTGCCATCGCCCGTGAACGGCCGGCATGGGCCCCCGCGCAGCTGGTTTCCCAGTGAGACGAGGCAGTTCACGACGATGTCGTCGTGAACGTTCCTGGCACCAGCCATCATCTTCGACGGCAGACCAGATACGAGTTCGTAGCGTTCGCTCTGTCGCTCCTGCCAAGCAAAGAAGGAGTCGACCGTCCAAGGTCGTGAGGCGGGTTCGGCCATGCTGTGCCCCCTTGTTGGACAAACTATAGCATGTTGCCCGCAACGCACGCTTGGACGAATCTTCGCTTGGCGGCCCTCTTCCTGGTTGTATAAAGGTCGGCCGAGTGCCCGGCCCAAGCGGGCAGGATGGGAGGGGTGCGATGTCGCTCGATCTCGATCGCTATTTCGAACGGATTGGATGGGGCGGCGATACGCGTCCCACCCTCGACACCCTGATGGGGCTCCTTAAGGCCCACATGCTCAGCATCCCGTTCGAGAATCTCGACGTCCTCCTGCGTCGTCCCGTTCGGCTCGATCTCGACGCCATCCAGGCCAAGCTGGTCGTCGCGCGCCGCGGCGGCTATTGCTTTGAGCACACCACGCTGTTTGCTGCCGTCGCATCGCGACTGGGGTTCGACAACACGCTGCATTCGGCCCGCGTGGTCCTTTTCACGCCAAGGACTCAGTCCGAACGCGCCCACATGTTCCTCACGGCGAAGCTCGCAGAGGGGACGTTCGTCGTCGACCCGGGTTTCGGAGGGCCGGCAGCGCTGTTCCCCATGCCGCTGCCCGAATCAGGGACTCGCCCGAGCGAAGACGAGACGCATTGGATGGTTCGCGATGGCGACCGGTGGGTGCTTCGCGCCAGAGCGGACGACGGCGCTGCGGATGCCTGGGTTTCCACCCTTGAGGAGGATTACCCGGTCGACTTCGAGATGGCGAACCACTTTACGTCAAGCCATCCCGCTTCTCCCTTCATCAGTTCTCTGATGATGGGTCTGTTCACGCAGGACGGGCGGGTCACGCTGATGAACCGCAGCTTCACCATCCGAAAAAACGGCGTGACGTCGTCCGGCCTGCTGCCAGACCGAACGGCACTGCGGGCCTTCGTCAGCGAACATTTCGGGTTCGATCTCCCCGACATCGAACGGTTGCGCGTCCCGGCGATCCCCGAGTGGGCCTGAGTCGCGGCGCCTTCTCTCACCGGCTGGCCGAGGGTATGAGGGAGCACTGACCTCCGCCGAGACCCTGACCATGGCCCCTCCCGTCCCCGTATCGCCTCTGGCGCCGACCTCCTTTCCGGACATGCCCGTGATCGCCGGGCTGCGATTCGCGGCCGGCGAGGCGGGCATCCGCTACAAGGGTCGCACGGACGTCACAGTCGCCGTCATGCCGGAGAACACGGTCGTGGCCGGCGTCTTCACGCAGTCGCGTTGCCCCTCGGCGCCCGTGGATTGGTGCCGCCGCAATCTCGGCGGAGGTCGGGCGCGATTGCTCGTGGTCAACTCCGGCAATGCCAATGCCTTCACGGGCCGCACCGGCGTTGCCGCGACCGAACTCACGGCCCGGATCGCCGGCAAAGCCAGCGGGGCGCCGGCCTCCGAGATCTTCCTCGCGTCGACCGGCGTCATCGGCGAACCGCTCGACGCGACGCG
>CAXUOD010000012.1:0-4789 GCA_964252585.1 uncultured Lichenihabitans sp.
GCCCCGGACAAGGCGGACGCCGGGATGCGCGTAGCCTCTACGACCAAAGTCCCGGACTCTATTCGAACCTCGAAGACTGAGCCGGGCAATTGCAGTGCGAACCGGCCCGCTCGACGCTTGGGGGAGCAGAGCGGACCTCAATGCTTCCAGAACAGGATCAGAACCATGCGGAAATCCCTCACGGCATTCTTCATCTGCGCCGCAGCCCTGCCGGCCATGGCGCAGGACATCAGCGGCGCCCAACAGGCCAGCCAGCGCTTCACGGCAGCGATGAGCGGCGGCGACACGACGACCGCCGCATCCCTCTTCGCAGACGATGCCGTGGCACTGCCCCCGGGGCGCGACGCGATCAGCGGCAAGCCCGAGATCCAGCGTTTCCTCGGCAACATGAGCCACGCGGTCAAGGACCTGAAATATACGTCGGAAGATCTGAAGCCGATCGGCGACGCCACGGCACGCGAGGTCGGAAGCTTCAGCTTCGAGGGGAGGAAGCAAGGCGCCGCCGCCGTCACGGGCAAATACCTGATCATCTGGACCAAGGCGGGCAGTGATTGGAAGATCGCGGCCGATATGTGGAACAGGTCGGGCGGCGGTGCGGGCGGCAAGGCACGGCAGGGCGGAAAGAGCGGCGGTGCCGAGGCGCCCGACGTGCAATAGGGACCTTCGGGTCCGGCCGATGTCTTTCGGTCGCGCTCCGGGCCAAGAACAATGATCCTGCCCGGGCGTTGCCACGGGCAGGAGGAACCATGACGATTTCATTGAAGCCATTGTCGCGTCAGACGATCGTGATCACCGGCGCGTCGAGCGGGATCGGGCGGGTCACGGCTCTTGCGGCAGCACGCCGTGGCGCAAAGCTGGTCCTCACGGCACGCGATGCCGCGGCTCTCCAGCAGGTCGCCGAAGAGATCACCCGGCATGGCGGCGCTGTTCACGCTCTCGCGGCCGACGTCGCACGAGGCGACGAGGTCGAGGCCGTCGCGACCCTGGCCCACGAGGCCTTCGGAGGCTTCGACACCTGGGTCAACAATGCTGGCGTGGCTCTGTTCTCGCGGCTGGAGGAGACGCCCGAGGCCGACGCGCGCCGGCTGTTCGAGACCAATTTCTGGGGACTGGTCCATGGGTCGCTGACGGCCCTGAAGACCCTGAAGGCGACCGGCGGGGCGTTGATCAACGTCGGCAGCATCGCTTCGGATTTCGCCATCCCGCTCCAAGGCATGTATTGCGCCAGCAAACATGCGGCGAAGGCCTTCACGGATACGCTGCGGGTCGAATTGGAAACCCAGAACGCCCCCGTGTCGGTCACGTTGATCAAGCCGGCTGCCGTCGCCACCCCGATCGTCGACCATCTCGGCAATACGACGGGGCGGGAAGCCAAGCTCCCGAAGCCTCATTACGCGCCGGAGGAGGTGGCCCACGCGATCTTGCACGCGGCCGCTCACCCGCAAAGAGACATCTACGTCGGTGGCACGGGGCGACTTATGTCGCTCTTCGCCAATGCGGTTCCGCAGCTCGCCGACAAGGTCAGTGCGCGATTCGGAGAAGAGGCCCAACTCGGTGGCGTACAGGACGCCGGCGACGACAACCTGCATGCGTCGACCGGCCATCGCGCGACCCACAACGACCAGGATCGCGGGCGGACGAGCTATTATACGCGCGCGATGCTCGATCCGGCTTCGCCCATTGCGGCGGCCAATGCCATCGGGGGGGCGCTTTTCGACGCGGCCTTGTCGATGCTCGGTCCGAAACGTCGATGAGCGAATCGCTTTCGGCCATCGGGGCGCCGACCACCAAGCCGTCCATCCCATTTGTTCCTCTGCTGCTGGGCCTCGGAGGCCTCGTGCCGTTCTGGGCCCTTGCCTTCAGCCGGGTCACCGGGGTCGGGCTCGGAGTTCCGCCGCTTACCGTTTCGCTTGCCCTTGCGACCTACGCGGCCACGATCCTGGCTTTCCTGGGAGGGATTCGCTGGGGATTGGCGACGCGCGGTCCCGACCAGGGCAACGCTGGGTACGACTTCGGCGTCGCTGTCGTCCCGCAACTGATCGGCTGGGCGGCCCTCGCGGTTCCCGACCCCTGGCGCTTCTTCCTGCTGGGCGTGGTCGTACTCGGGCTCGGTCCGCTCGACCGGAACCTCGTGGCTCGCGGTCTGGCGCCGGCCTGGTTCGGGCGTCTGCGCCTGATCCTCAGCCTCGGGGCCGGCGCAGCGCTCTTCCTCGCGGCCCTCGCCTGATCCGGCTCACTGCCGGGCCAGCGCGTCCAAGGCTTGCGCCATGCCGCGAAACGATACGGGAAAAGCCATGTCGCGCCCGGCTGCGTCCTTGTAGCTGATTCGCCCCTGGGCGGTCTCGCCTCGCCACCGCCTGATCGCCGCTTCCGGAGTGGCGTTCTCCGCAAAGCAGCCTACCGGCAGACAGCGCCGCCAGACGAGGTCCAGGCTCTCCGGATCCTTGTCGCCGACCCCGATCTTCACCGAACTCGGGAAGAGGATGTTGACCGGCAGCACGACGACCAGCCGCATCGGGTCCGAGCTCGACGATCGTCCGAACGCGATCTGCGCGATCGGGGCGGACTGGTTCCGCAATTGCACGGTCTGCACGGCTTCGCAGATGTGTTGAGGCTTGTCGGGCGCAGGCTTCTCGCATCGCAAGGTCCAATCGCCAAAGGCCGCCGTCGTGACGCTCGGGTCGGCGCTGACGGGGGGCGGGGTGCTCGGATTGGTCTGCGCTGAGATGGGTGACCAATTGACGGTCAGCAGCGCGATCGCGATCGGAAACCGGGCGGAACTTCGCATGGGGAGCATGGACCTTCAGGGCGAGGAGCGCGAACCTCATAGCTCGGACGAAACGCTGACCCAACCCGTGCCGGCGGCGGAAGCCCTGGTCGGACCCCCAGCCTTTGAGATAAGCCAAGTCCGGCACCGCACCGGCCGGCCGGACCGATACGCCTGGAGAGCAGCCGAGGATGACGCCGCTGATCAGCAATGCCCGCATGTATGCCGTGACGCCCGGCGTGGAAGACGCGTGGCAGCAGCTTATCGGACGTGTGGCGCAGGAGGCGGGCGTGTCGCTCACCTACGAGTTCTATGCTGCGCCGCAGCCGTTGGAGGCGCTTTGGCGAAGAACCGATCTCGGTTGCGTCTTCATGTGCGGCTATCCGATCGCCTTGAAGCTCGCCGACGTCCAGCCGATCGCGTCGCCGATCCCCGATGCCGCCTGGGCCGGGGGTCGGGCCCTTTACCGATCCGATCTGATCGTGCGGGCCGACAGCGCCTTTCGGTCGCTGGAGGACACGTTCGGCGGCACGCTCGGCTGGACGGTCGAGCATTCCCACTCCGGGTTCAACGCCCTGCGCCATCACCTGCTCGGACGTCGCCCGGTCGGCGGGAGCGATCTCTACGGGCACAGCCTCGGGTCCCTGATCACGGCACGCGGCGTTCTCGATGCGGTGATCGACGGGCGGATCGACATCGGTCCGCTCGACGGCTACTGGCACGGCCTCGTCCGGCGCCATCGTCCCGACCTCGTGGCGCAGATCCGGGTCCTCGCCTCGACCGACCTCGCCCCCTTGCCGGCTTTCGTGGCGTCCTCCGCCACACCCGCTGCCCTCGTGACGGCTCTGAAGGACAGCTTTGCCGGGGCCGCAGCGCGGTCCTGGTTTCCGCCCCTCGCGGAAGCACTCTGCCTGACGGGGTTCGAGCCCGTGGAGCAGGGGAGTTTCGCGACGACGCTGCGCTGGGCCGAGGAGGCCGAGGCAGCCGGGTACCCGATCCCTCGATAGCGCCTTACCGTGCGATCAGCTTCTCGATGGCTGCCGCGATGGCGAGGATCTCATGATCCGTGCCGTTCGGTCCCATGAGCATCAGGCCGGTCGCGAGGCTGTCGGGCGTGCTCATGGGCAATGTGGCGGCACAACCGTCGACGAAGTTGACGACAGATGGATTGCGCAGCACCAGGGCGTTCAGCCGATCGAAATCCTTCTCCACCGCGGCAATGGTCGGTGCCACGACGGGCAGGGTCGGCGCGATCAAGACGTCGAAGCTTCGGGCGATCCCGGCGAAGGCGGCGCGTGCCGCGGCCCGCACCGCCAAGGCGTCGCGCCGCTCCTCGGGTTCGAGCGCGCCGCCCGAGCGGATGCGGCGCAATACCCTCGGATCGCCCGCGACCTCCAGCCGATCGAGGTGATGGGCATGGACCGCATGAGCTTCCGACGCCACGATGATCCGGTTGGCCGGCCCGGCCTGCTCGAAACAGGGCACCGCGACGTCGCGGAGTTCGGCGCCGGCGCGTGACAAGGCCGCGAGCGCCTGGCCGTAGTCGCCGCCGACCTGTTCGTCGAGGTCGTCCGCCAGCAGGGTGCGGACGATGCCGATCTTCAGTCCTGCCACCGAGCGGTCCCTGTCCGCGGGCGGAGGGTCTCCGGCCAGTACGGCATGGATGGCCGCGCAGAGCCCGATGCCCGGTGCGATGGGGCCGAAGCTGTCGTAGCTCGAGGCCAGGGGAAAGCCGCCCGCGAGCGGCACCGTGCCCTGGCTCGGCTTGAACCCCGCGAGGCCGTTGAACGCCGCCGGGATGCGGATCGAGCCTCCCGTGTCCGAACCGAGGGCCGCGTCGCAAAGTCCTAGCCCGACCGACACGCCGCCCCCTGACGTCGAGCCGCCGGGGATCCGCGAGCCGTCCCGCACGTTGCCGGGCGTTCCCGTATGCGGGTTGAGACCGACCCCCGAATAAGCGAACTCGCTCATCGTGGTGCGCCCGAAGGGGACGGCCCCGGCCGCGACGAGCCGCGCAACGAC
>CAXUOD010000012.1:4799-18513 GCA_964252585.1 uncultured Lichenihabitans sp.
GCCGTGCAACGACGGTGGCATCGGCAGTGGCGGGGGCAACATCGCGCAGCACGGCCGAACCCGCGCTCGTCACCTGCCCGGCCTCGTCGAAGAGGTCCTTGATCGAGACGCGCACGCCATGAAGCGGCATCGGCTCGCCCGCGGCCCGGCGCCGATCCGCCGCGCGAGCCGCGGCGAAGACCCGGTCGGCTTCGAAGCGGGTGAAGATCTTCGTGGTCTCGTCATGGCCGAGGTCGAGCACGCGGTCGATGCCCAGCCGCGCGAAATCGACCGCGCGGAACTGGAACCGGCCCCGACCGTCGAAATGGGACGAGGGAGCGGTAAGGCGGTTCTGCGGCATGAAGCGGCTCACGAGGCGTATGGGCCCGCAGTCATGCGAAGGATCGGCCGCCTGCGCAAGCGGCCGATTCGGCGGGAGCCGCTCCGGAGGCTTGACAGAGGCTCGCCCAGACTTGTTGGTGTGCAAACGACAGCACGCCGCCCCGAAGGGCACGACGCCCGGCGGGCGGATCCGTGGAGCTTCCCATGAACGACATCGCGGTTCGAAAGTTCGTCGTCCAGATCGAAGAGATCCTGCATGAGGGAGGCCCCGTGCCCGCCGTACCGCTGCGCCGCGGCGCCGTCCTGGCGGTGGTCGACAATCCTTTCGCGGGCCGTTACGTCGAAGATATCGTGCCGTTCATGGACAGGTTGAAGCCGCTCGGCCTCGAGATGGCGCGTCGGCTGATCGCGGCGCTCGGCGGCGATGCCGGCGTGGTCGAAGGCTACGGCAAAGGCGCCATCGTGGGCGAGGCCGGCGAACTCGAGCACGGGGCGTTGTGGCATGCGCCGGGCGGCTACGCCATGCGCGAGTTGCTCGGCGACGCCAAGGCGATCGTCCCGTCGGCCAAGAAAGTCGGCGGCCTCGGCACGCGGCTCGACGTGCCGGTCACGCATGTCGATGCGTCCTATGTGCGCAGCCACTTCGATGCCGTCGAGGTCGGGATCGCGGATGCGCCGCGGCGGAACGAGATCGTGCTGGCTTTGGTGATGACGACGGGAGCCCGCATCCACAACCGCGCCGGCGGACTCGCGGCTGCCGACATCAAGGGCGAGGACGGGCTGCGCTGAGCGCCGACTACGGTCTTGCCTGCTTCACGGCCGCGACTGCGGCCTTGGCCTTGCGGGTGATGTCGGCCCAGCGGCCCTCGCGGATATCGTCCGTGCGGGCGATCCAGGTGCCGCCGACCGCGACCACGCTCTTCAGCTTGAGCCACTCGCCGAGGTTTGCCTCGGTGACGCCGCCGGTCGGGATGAACCGCAGGCCGAGATGGGCGAAAGGCGCCGAGATGCCTTCGAGCGCCGCGGGGCCCCCGATCGTGCCGGCGGGAAAGAACTTCATCAGCTTGACGCCGCGCCGCATGGCGGCGCTGACCTCGCTCGGGGTCATGATACCCGGCGCGAAGGCCCAACCGGACGCGAGAGCCTCGTCGACGATGGCCGGGTCGAAGCCCGGCGCCAGGCCGAACTTGGCGCCGCTGTGCCGGGCCGCCGCCAGCGAATCGAGATCGAGCACCGTGCCGGCCCCGACAAGGAAATCCGGCCGCTCCTGGGTCATGCGGGCCATGACGTCGGCCGCGGCCTTGGTTCGGAACGTCACCTCGGCGACCGGCAGTCCACCCTCGGCGAGCGCATCGGCGAGCGCGACCGCGTGGGTGGCATCCTCGATCGCGATCACGGGCAGAACGCCATAGGCTGTCGCCCGGGCAAAGACGTCGGACATGGTGATGCTCCGGTGTTGTCGCCTCGACCCGTAGCGGCTCCGGCCGTCGTGGACAAGCGCGGGACCACCTCGGCATCGAGCTTCGCTGATCGCGCCCTCAGGACGAGAAGGCCGGCCGAGTCGGATCGGACCCAAGCCGACCACCGCTCGCCCGTGGCCTGCCGTCGAGAACGTGCCTCCGCAAGGTTGCATCGATGAGGCGATCCCGGCAAGATCGCAGCCAATGGCCGTCGCGTCCGCCTCGTCAGGCGCCACGGCGTTTGGAGGCCGCATGCGGGTCATCATTGCGGGCGGGGGCGTCGGTGGCCTGACGCTCGCGCTGATGCTGCACCGGCGCGGGATCGAAGCCGTCGTCCTCGAGGCGGCCGCGGAGGTCAGGCCGCTCGGTGTCGGGATCAACGCGCTTCCACACGCCATTCGCGAGCTCGCGGAGCTCGGATTGTTGCCGGATCTGGACGCGGCCGGCGTCCGAACCCGCCGGCTGACCTACGCCACGCATCTCGGGCAGGAGATCTGGTCCGAGCCGCGCGGGCTCTTCGCCGGCCATGAGGCCCCGCAGTTCTCCATCCACCGGGGTCACCTGCAGACGCTGCTGTGGCGTACCGTCGCGAAGCGGCTCGGGCCTGCCGCCCTGTGTACCGATACCCGCGTCACCGCCGTCGCGCCCGCGGGTTCCGGCGTCGCCGTCTGCGTGGCGTCCGCCGATGGCCGGACGGACAGGGTGACGGGCGATGCCTTGGTCGGCGCCGATGGCATCCACTCTGCTCTGCGGACCATCCTGTTCCCGGACGACCCCGGCATTCGCTGGAACGGCATCCAGATGTGGCGCGGCGCCGTGGACTGGCCGGTGCAAGGCGGCGGGGACGAAATGATCGTGGCCGGCGACGCCGTGGCCAAGCTGGTGCTCTACCCGATCGGGCCGGGATCCGGTCCGGAGAAGCGGCTGACGAACTGGGTCATCTACGCTCGGGTGGGCGACCCCACCACGCCGCCGCCGACGCGGGAAAGCTGGTCGCAGCCTGCCGCCGCCGCCGAGTTCGCCCCCTTCACGGCGCGCTTCAGGCTCCCCGACGTCGACGTCGCCGCTCTGGTGGGCGCGACGGGTCGGATCTTCCGCTATCCGATGTGCGATCGCGATCCCCTCCCGCATTGGACTCGCGGCTCCGTGACCTTGCTCGGCGACGCCGCTCATCCGATGTACCCGGTCGGCTCCAACGGCGCGTCGCAGGCGATCCTCGATGCACGATGCCTTTCCGACCTGCTGGCGGGGCGAACGGTCGAAGACGCCCTGCACGCCTACGACGACGCGAGACGGCCGGCGACCGCGGACCTCGTCCGGTCCAACAGGATCGGAGGACCCGAACGGGTCATCGACCTTATCGCCCAACGCGCACCGGACGGCTTCAAGCGGCTGTCGGACGTCGCGTCGCACGAAGAACTCGCGGGCATCGTCAAGGGCTACGCCGGCCTTGCAGGCTTCGCGGTGCCGGCCCGGGAAGAGACCTCGGCATGACGGATCCGACGCTCGACCCCGTGTTCCATTACATGACCGGCCAGCTCAATCCGAGTCAGCCACCACTGCTGGCCGCCTATGAGCGTGAGGGGGCCGAGGCCGTCGCCGCCCTGCGTCCCGACCTCGACCTCTCCTACGGCCCGCATCCGCGGCAACGCTTCGACCTCTTCCGGGCGGCGTCGAGCCGGGGCCTCCTCGCCTATCTCCACGCGGGCTACTGGCAGTCGCGCGACAAGGCGCAGTTCCGCTTCGTGGCAGCGCCCTTCGTGGCGGCTGGCCTCAGTGTGGCGGTGGTCAACTATCCGCTCTGCCCCGACGTGACCATAGCGGAGCTGACGGAGGCCGTGCGCGGGGCCGTGCCGGTCCTCCTTGCCGCAGCGGACGTGCCGAGCGTGGTCGTTGCAGGGCACTCGGCGGGTGCCCATCTCGCGTTCGAACTTGCGATGACCGACTGGGCGGCGCGCGGCTTCGGCGCGGCCCCGGTCACGGGCCTCGTCGGGCTGAGCGGCGTCTACGACCTCCAACCCCTCCTCGCCACACCGCTCAACGAAAGACTGCGGCTCGACCCGGCAAGCGCCGCGGCGGCCTCGCTTCTCGACCGCATCACGAGCGGCTTGCCGCCGGCCGTGCTCGCGGTCGGCGGGGCGGAAACCGCGGCCTTCGCCGACCAGACCGCGCGCATGGCCGCGGCTTGGCGGTCGGCCGGCAACATCGCCCGTGTCGTGGTCGACCCGGAAGCCGACCATTTCAGCCTGTTGCGGGAGTTCACGACGGTCGGGGCCACGCTGTTCCGCGCCACGCTCGACCTCTTCTGAAGAGCCGGCGTCAGCAGAGGTCAACAGGCGATGGGCGAGCTGCTTGCGGTCCTCAACGTCCGTCGGTGACAGCCTTTCCCCGACCGCCTCTGAACGGGTCTGGCCAGGTTTGCCGGCTAATCGTTGGCATCGGGCGGCAGGAAGTCTACGCCGTGACGCGCGGAAATCGCCACCACCTCGGCCGGATCGGTCAAGGTGTCGAGTTGGTCGAAGAGGGAAGCGAGCATCCCGCCCGGTGAAACCCAGAACAGTGCCCGGGCCGGCCTGTCGGACTTGTTGAAATAGCCGTGCGGGATGCCGCGCGGCAAACGCGCGAGGTCTCCGGCCTTGGCCCGGACCCAAACGCCGTCGAGCTTCAGGTCGAGCACACCGTCCTGGACCAGGATGAATTCTTCCTGCGTCGGGTGGACGTGCACCGGGACGAACTGTCCAGGCTCGCTGTTGGTCTCAAAGGCGAAGGTCGCTTCGCATAAGGCCTTGGGAAAGTAGACTTGGCCCAAGATGTTCCAGCTTTTGCCGCCGAAGCCCGTCCCCTCGGTCGTGATGCCCTTCTCGAGACCGCTCGTCATCCAAATCTCCATCGGCGGAATGTGCATCCCATTTCGGGACCTTTACGCAGCAGCCCCAGCCAAGCCGACTTGAGGCCGATCGCTGCAACCCGGCTTCCTCGCAGAATGGCCTGGACATCAGGAGCCAGTCCACTGGTTATCGGTACGGCGTTCATGGAATGGTCGTGCGATGATCCTCAACGAGGATCTGCTTCGGAGCAATCACGACCCCATCGAACCGGCCGACCGGCCGCCGTTTCGCCGGTGATCGGGAGATCAGCAGCGCTGAGGCGAGTGCCGGGCGGCGGGGAGGCCCGACCTTTTGAACCGTGACCGATCCGCGCTGGGGCGAGCGGTCCGCGCCGCCCTATCCCGCCGCACTCTCCCTCGCCGGTGCGTCGTAGCTCAGCCACAGCGCCTTCGGGCCCAATGTCGCGACGAAACTCGCGTGGGCCGCAGCCTCCGCGGCGGTGAGGGCCGACGGGAGCGGGGCAGGGCGCCGCAAGGTCGGGGCCATGATCTCGCCCCGCCGCAGGTTGACGACCCGCGTGCCGAGGCCGAGCGACGTCTGACGGCCGCCCAGGAGCTCGGCGTAGACCTCGGCCAGCAGTTCGACGTCGATCATGGCGCCGTGCTTCACGCGCTTCGACATGTCGATGCGGTAACGGGCGCAGAGGGCGTCGAGCGAGTTCGGTGCACCCGGATGACGACGTCGGGCCATGGCGAGCGTGTCGATCACACTCTCCATCGGGATCGCGGGCTTCGACAATCGGCCGAGTTCGTGGTTGATGAACCGCATGTCGAATTCGGCATTGTGGATCACGAGCTTAGCGTCGGACACGAAGTCGATGAACTCGTCCGCGTGTCGCGCGAAAACGGGATGGGCCAACAGGAACTCGGCCGAGAGACCGTGAACCTTGAAGGCGTCGGTCGGCATGTCCCGTTCGGGGTTGATGTAGACGTGGTAGCGCCTGCCGGTCGGAATGAAGTTCACGAGTTCGATGCCGGCGATCTCGACCAGCCGGTCTCCGGCAAAAGGGTCGAGGCCCGTCGTTTCGGTATCGAGCACGATCTCGCGCATTAGCTCTCCGCTGCCGAACCTATCGCAAGCGCCGCGATGACCTCGCCGACCTGGGCTCGTGCCCGCTCCAGACCGTCGCCGGTCTCGATCACGAAATCGGCCCGGCGCCGTTTCTCCTGATCGGAAACTTGCCGCGCCACTATCGCGGAAAACCGCTCCTCCGTCATGCCGGCTCGGGCCATGACGCGGGCCTTTTGCACCGCTTCCGGTGCGGAGACCACCGCTACGGCATCGACGGCGCGTTCGGCGCCGGTCTCATAGAGCAGCGGAATGTCGAGCACGACCAGACTTGAGCCGGCGGCGCCCGCCTCGGCCAGGAAGGCGGCCCGCGCCTCCTGCACGAGCGGGTGCACGATGGCCTCCAGCCGCCGCAAGACGCCGGTATCGTCGAAGACGCGCTGGCGCAGGAGCTCTCGGTCGACCACGCCGTCCTTCGTGGTTCCTGGGAACGCGTCCTCGATCGCCGGGACCGCGGCCCCCGCATAGAGCGCATGCACGGCGGCATCGGCGTCGAACACCGGGACTCCGACGTCGCGGAACATGGTCGCCGTCGTCGATTTGCCCATGCCGATCGAGCCGGTCAGGCCGAGGATCACCACTGTCGAAGCTCCTGAGACGGGCCGCGGAGCATCTGCGTCCGAACGGCGGAACGCAATGGCGATGTTGCGATGCGAAAGTTCCCGACGGGAGTGGCCGACAGGGGGCCTCCCGCGTTATCGAGGCGTGCGGCCGAAGGGCGGCCGTGTCGGGGAGCAGGCGCATGAACGGAGCGGATATCCTCTGCGACACGCTGCTCGGCAACGGGGTCGACCTTTGTTTCGCCAATCCCGGTACGTCGGAAATGCATTTCGTGGCGGCGCTCGACCGCCGGCCGGAGATGCGTTGCGTGCTCGGCTTGTTCGAGGGCGTGGTGACGGCGGCGGCCGACGGCTACGGCCGCATGGCCGACAAGCCGGCCGCGACCCTGCTCCACACCGGGCCGGGCCTCGCCAACGGCCTTGCCAACCTCCACAATGCCCGCCGGGCCAGGACCCCGATCGTCAACATCGTGGGCGACCATGCCGCCTACCACCTGCCGTTCGACGCGCCCCTGACGACCGATATCGAATCCTTCGCCCGGCCGGTCTCGGCCTGGTTGCGCCGCGCCACGGGACCCGACGACGTCGGCCCCGCCGCGGAAGCCGCGATCCTGGCGTCGCGTATGGCGCCGGGGGTCGCGACGATGATCCTGCCGGCCGATGCGGCCTGGGGCGAAACGACCTTAGGCAACCGCCCCAAGGTCACCATCCCGCCTGTGCCTGCCGTGCAGGAGGAGCGGATCCTCGCGGCCGTGGAGGTCTTGCGCCGGGCCGGACCGCGGGCCGGTCTCCTCCTCGGTGCCTCTGCAACGCGCGAAGGGGCGCTCGAGAGCGCAGGCAGGGTCGCGGCCGCCACCGGCGCCAAGCTCTTCGGCGAGGTCTTCATCGCCCGGATCGCGGGTGGGCAGGGCAGGGTCCCGGTCCAGCGCATCCCCTATCCGGTCGACGCCGCCCTGGCGGCTTTGGCCGAGATCGACGTCCTCGTGCTGGTGGGGGCACCCGAGCCCGTCGCTTTCTTCGCCTATCCGAACAAGCCGAGCCGGCTCCTCCCGGCCGACAGCCGCGCCGTACTGCTCGGCGAACCGCACGAGGCTCTCGGCGATGCGCTGGCCGCGGTGGCGGACCGGCTCGGCGCCAAGGCTTACGGCGCCAAGGCCTTTGTCGCAGCATCGTCGGACCCGATGCTCGACGGCATGCCGGACGGCGATCTCACCGATGCCGCGATCTCGCGGGCGGTCGCCATGCTGCTGCCCGAGAACGCCATCGTGGTCGACGAGGGGCTGACGTCCGGCCGCGATATCTTCAACCTGCTCAAGCGAGCGCCTCGCCACGATTACCTGATGCTGACCGGCGGCGCGATCGGCTTCGGCCCCGGCGTCGCGGCCGGTGCGGCCGTCGCGTCTCCGGGCCGGAAGGTCCTGGCGTTGCAAGCCGACGGCTCCGGCCTCTACACCCTGCAGGGGCTCTGGACCCAGGCGCGCGAGAAGCTCGATGTCGTGACGGTCATCTACGCGAACCGGGCCTACGCGATCCTGCAGCAGGAAATGCGCAACGTCGGCGTCGAAGACTTCGGCGTCAACGCCCGCCGCATGATGCAGCTCGACGACCCGGCGCTGGATTGGGTGGCGCTCGCCAACGGGTTCGGGGTCGAGGGGGCCTCGGTCGAGAGCGCCGAAGGATTTCACGCGGTCCTCGACTACGCGCTGAACCGCCCGGGCCCGTTCCTCATCGAGGCCGTGATGGGGTGAAGGCGGCTGTTGCCAGCGTCGGTCGCCGCTGCCATGAAGCCTTCGAGACATGGAATGCGATATGGTCGGCAAGATCGAAGCCTATGCGTCGCTCGGCGCGGAACTGAAGAACGAGCGCTGGTCCTGGTCGGGTCATAGTGCGGACGAGACGACCGTCGTCGTGACGCTCTGGCAGGACAAGATCCGCCCCGTCGAGGGAGGGATCCGCTACGACATCTTCGACGATCCCGAGCTCGAATCATGGCGGACCAAACGCGGCAACCGCGAGCGCATCCGCGACCTCGTCCTGGCGCGCGACAGGTGCGACGGCCTGTTCCGGGTGGTGGTGGGTCGGGCCAACGAGACCGGCGACGCCATGCTGGAAGGCTCGCTCTACGAGGCTCGGCCCGACCTCACGATGCGTCTCATCGATCTCGACGAGAAGACCGGCGAGTTCAGCGCCGAGAGCGAGGTGGCCTGACCCGCTCAGCCGGCCGCGACTTCGCGCCTGCGGTCCCACGCCGACAGTCCGGTGGCCAGAACGGCGCCGGCGATAATGAGAACCGCCGCGAGCAGCAACGACGCCGTCGCGGGCGCCTGGCCTGTGAGGATCAGCAAAAGCGTCGACACCAGCGGCGCCAAATAGGACAAGGCGCCGAGGACCGGCAGGCGGCCATGTTTCGTGGCGTGATCCCAGGCCAGGAAGGCGAGACCGGTCGGGCCGAGGCCCAGCAGGACAATGGCGAGCCACTGGCCCGGTCTCGGCATGACATTCGGCTCGACCACGACATGGCAGAGCCCGCCCGCCAGGGCCACGGCACCGCAGACCCCGACCAGCATGCCGCTCGGCACATCGGCGAAGCGCCGGTTCAGCACCGAATAGCCCGACCAGACGACGGCGCAGCCGAGCGCCGCCATGAAACCAGCCGCCGATGTGGCCGAGACCGCCTCGCCCGATCCGCGGCCGAGGATGATCAGAGCCGTGCCCGCGAGGCCCAGGACGGCGCCGCCGAGATGGCGGAGCCGAAGCCTTTCTCCCGGCAGCGCCGCCGACAGCAGCACGATCAGAAGAGGCCAGAGATAGGCCAGGACACTCGCCTGCGCGGGCGGAGCGGCCGACAGGGCGTAGAAGTAGAGCGCATGGTAGAAGAACAGCCCGCCGAACGCCAGCAGCCAGGGGAGAAGGGGTTGCCGCAACTCGGCCAGCGCCGCGCGGCCGCGCGCGGCCAGGAGCACGAGGCCCGACACGGCTGCGACCGCGAAGCTCAAGGCAAGGAGCTCAAAGGACGGGATGCCGCCGGCCGCGACCGTGAACAGGGCCAGCGCGGCCCAGAGCAGGATGGCGCACACGCCGATAGCCGTGGCACGGACCGTAACGCGCGCTATGATCTCCGCTGCTGCGCTCACCTGAGCCGCCTCCTTGGCTCGCTTCGTCTCACAGCGACGGCGGACAATAGGGCCTCGGGTTCTAAAAACGGCTCATCCCGAGCGGAGCCGGCTTGGGGCTCCAACGCGCAGTGCGGCTTGGACAAGTCGGTGGAGAGCGGTCGTGTCGAAGATGCCCTGAGCTTAAGGAAGGGACGCTCCAGCGCCCGTCGATGCCCGCTCTGCCTGCTTCGACACGGCCCTGCGGGCCGGCTCAGCATGAGCATGGGTGGAAACTCAAATCCAATTCCACGCGCCTCATCCCGAGCCGACCGCGGAACGCGGTCGTGTCGAGGGATGCTCCAGCCGCCGCCGTCGATCGTGACGCAATGGCTCTGCTCAAGATCGACAGGTCAGTGAGCCGACGGGGTCGACTGAGGATTCGCAATTTTTCTGAATAGGGCAGGACGGACTTTACCCGAAGATCGTCGCTCCGCCATCGGCCGGCCCGACGGCTGCCCTGAAGGGGGCGAAGAGTTCGCGGCCGACACCCCAATGCGAGGGCTCGAGATCGCAGGTCGCGAGGGACCGGGCCGCCCAGTCGGCCGCCGGCACCAGCACGTCGAGCCGCCCCGTCACGGCGTCGATCCGCACGGTGTCGCCGTCACGGATCTTGGCGATGCTGCCGCCTTCGGCCGCCTCCGGCGTCACATGGATCGCGGCCGGCACCTTGCCGGAGGCGCCCGACAGACGTCCGTCCGTCACCAGCGCGACCTTATGGCCGCGGTCCTGCAGCACGCCCAGGGGCGGCATCAGCTTATGCAGTTCCGGCATGCCGTTGGCCTTGGGTCCTTGGAAGCGCACCACCGCCACCATGTCGCCCTTCAGCTCGCCGGCCCTGAAGGCCTGCTGCAGCTCCTCCTGCGAATGGAACACGCGGGCCGGAGCCTCGATGACGTGCCGTTCGGATGCGATGGCCGAGGTCTTGATGATGGCCCGGCCGATGTCGCCGTCGAGCACCTTGAGGCCGCCGGTCGCGTGGAACGGGGTCTTGGCGCCGCGCAGGACCGTTTCGTCGCCGCTCTTCGCCGCGCCGTCCCGCCAGGCCAGCTGGCCTTCGGTGCCCAGCACCGGCTCCGTCGTGTAGCTGTCGAGTCCTTGGCCGAACACCGTGGTGACGTCGCGGTGCAGCAGCCCGTCGCCCAGAAGCTCGCGGATCACGAAGGCCATGCCGCCGGCCGCGTGGAAGTGGTTCACATCCGCTTTGCCATTCGGATAGATGCGGGTCAGCAGCGGCGTGCAGTCGGCGAGATCCGAAAAGTCCTGCCATGTCAGCGCGATGCCGGCCGCCGCGGCCATCGCCACGATGTGCATCGTGTGGTTGGTCGAGCCGCCGGTCGCATGCAGGCCCACGATGCCGTTGACGAAGACCCGTTCGTCGAGCATGCGGCCCATCGGCGTATAGTCGTTGCCGAGCGCCGTGATCGCCATGGCGCGGCGCGCCGCCTCCGTCGTGAGGGCGTCGCGCATCGGCGTGTTGGGGTTGACGAAGGAGGCGCCGGGCAGGTGCAGCCCCATGATCTCCATCATCATCTGGTTGGTGTTGGCGGTCCCGTAGAAGGTACAGGTCCCGGGTCCATGGTAGGATTCGGCCTCCGCCTCGAGCAGGGCGGCGCGGTCGACCTTGCCTTCGGCGAAGAGCTGCCGGATCTTGGCCTTCTGGTCGTTGGGGAGCCCGGAGGTCATCGGTCCGGCCGGGATAAAGACCGCCGGCAGGTGACCGAAGGCCAGCGCCCCGATCACGAGGCCGGGCACGATCTTGTCGCAGATGCCGAGATAGACGGCGGCGTCGAACGTCTGGTGCGAGAGCGAGACGGCGGTCGCGAGCGCGATGACCTCGCGGGAGAACAGCGACAATTCCATGCCGGCCTCGCCTTGGGTGATGCCGTCGCACATGGCCGGCACGCCGCCCGCCACCTGAGCCACGCCTCCGGCCTCGCGGGCCGCACGGCGGATCATCTCGGGATAGGTCTCGTAGGGTTGGTGGGCCGACAACATGTCGTTGTAAGCCGTCACGATCGCGAGGTTGGCGCCCGTGCCGTCGCGCAGCATGGACTTGTCGCCCGCGCCGCAGGCCGCGAAACCATGCGCCTGGTTGGCGCAGCCGAGCCGCGCGCGCCGTGGGCCGGCTTCGCCGGCGGCGGCGATGCGGTCGAGGTAGCGGGTGCGGCTGTCGCGGCTGCGCTCGACGATGCGTTGCGTGACGTCGCCCAGTCGGGCGTTCAAGGCGCTGGTCGTCATGGTCGTCCTTGTCGTCCGGCGCACTGTTGGGATCCGGTGCACCCTGATGGGCACCGGGTGTACCACGCGGGAAGCGGTGGGCAAGCCGATGAGGTCTTCTCGGCGGCTGTTTGCGGGCTTGATCCGGCCTCCGATGAGGGCCGTCGCGGTCATGGGCACACGGCCGGCGGCGCTCGATCATAGGGTATCGGCAGATATTCGGCGGAACGGGTCGCGCCAGGGATCGTTGAGAAGCCGTCGAGGCGGGGCCGTCCCGCCGGCCGCACGAGGATGATGGTGATGAGCGACGCCCAGACCGCCCAGGACAAACCCGCCCAGCCGGCCCAGTTCGACCCGGGCCGGGTTCCCCAGGTCGCGTACCATCAGGTGCTGGTCGGTCAGCCCGCCCTCGTGACCGGCGCCAACTCGGGGATCGGCGAGGCGGTGGCGCTCGGCCTCGCCCAGGCCGGCGCCGATGTCGCGGTCAACTACGTGACCCATCCCGAAACGGCCGAGGAAGTGGCCCATAAGATCGAAGGTTTCGGCCGCAAGGCTATCGTGGTGAAGGCCGACGTCTCCAAGGAGGACGAGGTCGAGGCCATGTACGCCAAGGCCATCGCCGAATTCGGCACCCTGCACATCTCCGTCTCCAATGCCGGCCTACAGCAGGATTCCCCTCTCACCACCATGACGCTTCAGCAATGGAACACCGTCATCGGGGTGAACCTCACCGGCCAGTTCCTGTGCCAGCGGGCGGCGGCGCGCGAGTTCCTGAAGCGCGGCGTCGTCAAGGGCGTTTCGCTCGCGGCCGGCAAGATGATCTGCATGAGTTCGGTGCACCAGCAGATCGCCTGGGCGGGCCACGTCAACTATGCCTCCTCGAAGGGCGGCATCTTGATGCTGATGCAGAGCATGGCGCAGGAACTGGCGCCGCATTTCGTGCGGGTCAATTCGATCGGCCCCGGCGCCATCCGTACACCGATCAATACGCCGGCCTGGAGCACGCCCGAAGCCTATGCCGATCTGATGACCCTGGTTCCCTATAAGCGCATCGGCGAACCCGACGACATCGCCCGGGCGGCCGTCTGGCTCGCCTCCGACGCGGCCGATTACGTGACGGGCGCGACGCTCTTCGTCGATGGGGGCATGACGCTCTACCCCGGCTTCGCCACCGGCGGTTGATCGAGGCCGGCGATACGGTCGGCACCATGGAACGCCGTGATGCTGTCGCGGCGTGCGATGCCGACCAGCGTAAGATCGAGGGCGCGGGCACGTTCGATCCCGAGAGCGGTGGGGGCCGAGATCGCGATCAATGTCCTGGCGCCGAAGGCTGCCGCTTTCTCGACCATCTCGAACGAAGCGCGGCTCGTGACCACGATGAATCCCTTGTCCGGCGATGTTTCGGCTCTCAGGCAGGCCCCGATCAGTTTGTCGAGGGCGTTATGGCGGCCGACGTCCTCGCGGACAGCGAGAAGCGTGCCGTCTGGCCCCGCCCAGGCGGCGCCGTGGACGGCCCTCGTGGTCGCGTTCAGGACCTGGCCGGCGTCGAGCGCCCCCAAGGCCCGCGCGATGGAGGAGAGGGCGACGATCGGTGCCGGGCCGTTCGGTGCCGGGGCCCGGGGCAAGGCCGCGAGGTCCTCGATTCCGCACAGGCCGCAACTCGTCCGCCCTGTCATGGCGCGCTTGCGGGCCAGATGGTCTCGCAGACGCGATGCCACGAGGTCGATGTGGAGCCGGAAGGCGCCTCGCGCCGTCTCGATCCGGACGGAGCGGATCTGCTCGGTCGCGTCGATCACGCCTTCCGTCAGGCTGAAGCCGTAGGCGAAGTCTTCGAGATCGGCCGGCGTCGCCATCATGACGCCGAACGGGATGTCGGAATAGAGCACCTGAATGGGCGTCTCGGCCGGGATGCGACGCTCAACGGGGCGCCTCACACCCTCCCCGAAGGCGATCTCGACCGCAGCATGGGACGGCGCCATGGCGTCCGGCGAGGTCCCCGGAATCGGCGCCGCTGTGTCGATCGTCGACGGCATGGTGGCTCCTTT
>CAXUOD010000012.1:18613-45927 GCA_964252585.1 uncultured Lichenihabitans sp.
GCATCAGAGAAGTCCGGCCTCCGGCGCAATATCGCCCGGGGCGATGCGCAGGGCACTCATCGCAACATCGATCTCGGGCGAGAAGAAGGCCTGCATCTTCCACGTCGCGTCGATGCTGAAGGCCACGACGGTGCGATCGGGCGGTGGGGTCTTGCCGTCGGCGAGGGCCTCGAAATCATCGGCGCTGGACACCAGCGGCGAAAGGACGAAGCCCGCCTCGCCGAGGCCGCTGATGAACTGATAGGACGCCTGGTGCTGATCGGCGAAACGGACCGTGAGGACCACGGGGGCCGGGCGGAACAGAAGGCCGGCGATGCGGCCGAGGAGATTCGGATGCAGCGTCACGTGAGCGAAGGTGGAGGCGCCGGCCGGAACATCCACCGACTGGTTGAACCCGACGCGCGAGAGTTGCGCCGCCTCCACCGCCGTCGCGCCGGGCTCTCGGCGTCGCTGCAACGCCAGGAGCGCGTCGAGGCGGCGAGCAGGCCGGTAAAGCCGCAGAAGATCCGGCCAGAGCGACCCTTCTGCAAAATTGGGGAATCGACGCTCGAGCGTCAGGCTTATGCTGCCGGGCTCGGGACCGAACAGAATCCAGTCAGGCGCGAGCGGGCCTTCGACGAAGCGGCGATTGGCCTGCGCAAGAGCCGCCGTATAGGTGGCGTATTCCTGAAAACTAGGTCGCGGCCGATAGTCGAGGCCGTTTGCGATCACCCGGCTCTGCACCGACGGGATCGTGTCGACGCGGCCGACAAGCCGGGGCAGCGGAAAGGCGTCTGCGACCCTCGCCCAGGCGGCCGCCTTGGTGTCAGCGATGTCGTGCAGGTAATCCGATGGTGTCGTCAAGGCCTCCACTGCGTTCCGGACCTGCTGCAGGGGCTCGTCGACCAGCCAGGCCTCGTAGAGCGCCTCGGCTCCCGCCAGCCGTTGATCGGGGGCCCGTTGCGAGATCGCGATCGCCGGACAGACCAGCAGCACGGTCGAGACGGCGGCCACGAGAGCAACGCGCGCGACGCCCGGGGACCAAAGGCCGGAGCGCGCCAAAATCGCGACGATCGCGGTCAGTCCGAGCCCGTTCCACGCGATGAGGGTATGCAGATCCTGGCGCACGAAACCGGTCTTGAACAGCAGGCAGAGAACGACGGCGAGACCGAGCGTACGCAGGGGGCCGAGACCGTCGCCGGGTGTGTCTCTCGCATCCTTCGGTCGCCATTCGGCCCGCAGAACCAGCGCGAGAAGCGCAGCGGTCGCGAGCCCGAAGGCCACGATCTCCCAGCGGCTGCCGTCTTCCGCCATGGCTTCGCTGTACCCCGTCACGACCGACCACTGCAGGCTGAGGCCGGACGGCAGGTCGCCGAGCGTCTGCCCGAACAGCAGGCCTCCGGCCGCGAAGCCGACCACGAGGAGCGGGAAGAGAAAAACGGGCCGCCGCCGGCGGAACGCCAGGGCGAGGTCAGCCGAGATGAAGAGGGGCAGGGCACAGAGCAGGGTGCTCATCTTGGCCATGCCGGCCACGCCCACCGCCAAGGCAAGCCCCGACGCCACGAGCCGCCTCTCCCCTGCCGGCGATCGTGCGTCCAGGGCCAATAGGAACGGCACGATGGGAAGTGTGACGAAGAACACATCCGGAAAACCCCGCGTGCCTGCAATGCCGGCCGCGAGGAGCAGGACTGCCGTGACGCGGATGCCTCGCCGGCGCTCTCCGGTTCGCCCGGCTTCGGCCAGCAGCACCGTTCCCCAGCCGAACAGCAGACAGATCAGCGCGATCAGCGGCAACACCCGCGAGAAGTAGATCGAACTGTCGTATTTGGTCAGGAGCGACGATGCGGGGCCGTAGGGAAAGGCCAGGTCCAAGCCCCACCGGAGGTGCCGTTCCGCCGCCTCTCCCATGACCACGACCCAGGAAGCGTCGAGTCCGGCCTGCGGAGTCTCGGGCGTCAAAGGCCGGAAGCAGAAGGTCGCGGCCGACATCGCCACGATCACGACGGCTAGACTTTTCGGAAGCGGCAACTTGAGCATCGCACCCCTTGAACCGCTGGCCTGCGCTTGTCGAGTGGCGCCTGACCGGAGGTGCTCCGACCTGCGGCACGCCATGGTTCGGATAGGCGCATGCCCGATGCCCTGCAACCCGACCGACCTCGGCTTGGCCAGCCGGAAACGCGTCGCGCCGGTCCGATTCCATGCCATTCGTCGAAAGCGTCAGCAGGACAAGCCTGAGCTTGACATGGCCCGATCGGTCTGGCCATTGGGAGCGTCTCCGCAAGCGATGCGGGGAGCCCGATCTAGGCACGCGCGTCGTCGTTGACTAGGCGCTTTAAACGAACAAGACCGCGGATGCGACTTCAAGATCGCTCGTGAACGTCAGGGGAAACACATCATGAAGAAGAGCATCATCGGCGCGATCGTGCTGGCAGTCGTGGCTGCCGGCAGCCCGGTCAGGGCGGCCGAAGTCTCGATCCCGATCATCGTCAAGGATACGACCTCGAACTACTGGCAGATCGTGTTGGCGGGCGCGCGCAAGGCGGGCAAGGACCTCGGCATCAAGGTCCCGGAACTCGGCGCACAGTCCGAGTCCGACATCAACGGGCAGATCACCATCCTCGAGAACGCCGTGTCGGAGAAGCCGGCCGCCATCGTGATCTCGCCGACGCAGTTCGCGGCCCTTGGCAAGCCGATCGACGAAGCCGCGAAGGCGGTGAAGATCATCGGCATCGACTCGGCCGCCGACTCCAAGGCTTTCACATCCTTCCTGACGACCGACAACGTGCAGGGCGGTCGTGCTGCCGCCGACGCGCTCGCGGACGGCATCAAGGCCAAGACCGGCAAGGCCGAGGGCAACGTCGCGCTCATCACCTCGCTGCCGGGGGTCGGGTCGCTCGATCAGCGCGCCCAGGGATTCAAGGAAGAGCTCGCCAAATATCCGGGTCTCAAACTGACCCAGGACAAGGTCGCCGACGGCCAAGCCACGACCGGCTTGAACATCATGACCGACCTGATCACGGCCGATCCGAACCTCAAGGGTGTCTTCGCATCGAACCTGATCATGGCGCAGGGCGCCGGGCAGGCCGTGGCCGAGAACAAGCTCGGCGACAAGCTCACCCTCATCGGCTTCGACTCAGACGACAAGCTCGTCAAGCTGCTGCAGGACGGCTCGATCTACGCCCTGATCGTGCAGGATCCGTTCCGCATGGGTTACGACGGCGTGAAGACCGCGCTGGCGGCCTCCAAGGGTGACAAGGTCGCCAAGGATGTCGATACCGGCGTCAACGTGATCACCAAGGCCAACATGACCTCGGCCCGCTCGCAGGAACTGTTGAGCCCCAAGCTGAACTGAGTGTTCCGCGCCTCCGGGCTCGTGCCTCGCGGCCGAGTTCCGGAAGACGGATCCAATCGCGCGAGGCGACAATGCAGACCGCAACCGCGACTGAGGACGATGCCGCGGTTCGGTCCGGGTCGGCCGATCCGCTTCTGGTGCTCCAGCGTCTCGACAAGCGTTTCGGCGCGACCCATGCGCTGAAACACGTCGACCTCGATTTCATGGGAGGTGAAATCCACGCGATCGTGGGGGAGAACGGAGCCGGAAAATCGACGCTGATCAAATGTCTGACGGGCGTGCATCGCCGGTCGAGCGGCGAAATCCTCTGGCACGGCAAGCCCGTACCTCTCGAAACGCCGCACGAGGCCATCGCGCTCGGGATCAACGCGGTGCACCAGGAGGTCGTGCTGTGTCCGCACCTCACCGTCGCGGCCAACCTCTTCCTCGGTGACGAGACCACCCGCTTCGGTCTCCTGCGGCACGGCGCCATGGTGCGGGCCGCCCAGAAAATCATCGACGACATCGGGTTCAAGCTCGACGCAGCCGCGATCCTGTCGAGCCTGACCATCGGCCAGCAGCAACTCGTCGCCACGGCCAGGGCATCGACCCGCGGAACGCGGTTTCTCATCTTCGACGAGCCCACCGGCTACCTGACCCGGCAGGAAGCGGCCCAGCTCTTCGCCTTGATCCGGCGGCTGAAGGCCGAGGGCATCACGATCGTCTACATCAGCCACAGGCTCGAAGAGGTGTTCGAGCTGGCCGACCGCGTTTCGATCCTGCGGGATGGTAACCTCGTGTCGACCTCCCGGGTCGCGGACACCGACGAGCAATCGCTGATCCGGGGCATGATCAACCGCTCGGTCGACCAGATCCACTACAAGGAGGCGATCCCGTTCGGGGCCGAGATCCTGCGGGTCGAGACGCTCTCCGGCGTGGGGTTCGACGACGTCTCGCTGACCGTCCGAGAAGGCGAGGTGGTGGGTCTCTACGGCCTGATCGGGGCCGGGCGGAGCGAATTCGTCCAGACGCTGTTCGGACGGTTTCCGAAGTCGGCCGGGCAGGTGTTCTGGAACGGACAGCCCATCACGGTCCGGGACGAGCGCGACGCGATCCGGCGCGGCATGGCGCTCGTGCCGGAGAGTCGACGCGACCAGGGGCTGTGCCTGAACCTCGGTGTCGGCCTCAACATCAACCTGCCCGTCTTCGACCAGCTCACCAACGGCATCACGATCAAGCCGTTTGCCGAAAAGGCGAGGGCCGACCGGCAGATCCGCGAAATGCAGATCAAGACAGCGTCGCGAGACGCCAACGCGTCCAGCCTGTCGGGCGGCAACCAGCAGAAGATCGTGGTCGGCAAGTGGCTCAACCACGGCGCCAAGCTCTTCATCTTCGACGAGCCCACCGTCGGGGTCGACGTCGGCACCAAGGTCGAGATCTACAAGGTCTTCGCTCGTCTGCTCGAGGCTGGTGCCGGCATCATCCTGATCTCGTCCTACCTGCCGGAGGTCTACGACCTCAGCGACACGCTCCACGTCTTCCGCCGCGGCCATCTGGTCGCAACGCACCTCGGCAAGTCCGCCGAGCAGGAAACCATTCTGACCGAGGCCATTGGCGTTTGAGCGTGAAGCGGCCTCCGGCCCTCGCGCCCGGTCGTGAGCCGAGGACCATAGCGATGAGGATCAGACGATGACGGCCCAGACCACGCTTCCGACCGCACCACCGCCGACCCCCGCGGTGGTGCCCCGCGCGTCGCGGATCGGGCTGGTGCTGAGCCTGACGCTTCTCGGCCTGCTGCTCCTGATGTGGCTGGTGCTGTCCTTCGCCACCGACACGTTCATGACCGAGAAGAACATCGTCAACCTTCTGCGCCAGGGCGCCATGGTGGCGATCATCGCGGTGGGGCAGACCTTCGTCATCATCACGGCCGGCATCGATCTTTCGACGGGCGCCGTCGTGGGTTTCGCCAGCGTTGCCGTCGCCTGGCTGCTGGTGCACGGGTTCGGCATCGCCTCGGCCATGGCCCTGACCCTGCTGATCGGCGTGGCGATCGGCGCTTTCCACGGTTTCGGCATCGTCAAGCTCGGCCTGCCGCCCTTCATCATGACGCTGGCGAGCCTGACGGCGCTTCGGGGCTTCGGGCTGCTGATCACCAACGGGGCCACGATCTCGGGCCTGCCGGACAGCTTCACCAACTTCTCGCGCAACAATTTCCTGGGCGTACCGTGGCTCTTCTGGATGGTGGTCCTGGTGGCCGTGCCGGCCTACGTGCTGCTGCAGCACAGCCGCTGGGGACGATACCTTTTCGCCATCGGGTCCAACGCGGAAGCCGCACGGCTGACGGGTGTCAACGTGAAGGCGATGATCTATTTCGCCTATATCGTTTCGGCGACGCTCTCTGCCTTCGTTGGAATTTTGCTCGCCGCGCGGATCGGCATCGGCAATGCCACGCAGGGCGAGGGTTGGGAACTGCAGGCGATCGCCTCTTCGGTGATCGGCGGCACGAGCCTCTTCGGCGCCGTCGGTTCGGTCCAGGGGCCGCTGCTCGGCTCCTTCATCCTGACCACCATCAACAACGGCGCCAACCTGCTCAACGTCAACCCGTTTTGGCAGCGCATCATCACGGGCGGCTTGATCATCGTGATCGTCTATTTCGACCAGCTGCGCCGGCGCGGGCGGCGCTGACGATCTCGTGGCGACCGGCCGCATCGGGCTGCTCGTTCGGCCCTCGGTCGGCCGCATGGACCCGGCTCTACGGGCTTCCCGCCTGGTCCGGAACGACACCGTCGGGTGCCGAGCCTCCGCCCGGAAGAACTCCAGCGGCGCGTTGCTACGGGATCCGGTGGCGCAGTTCCAAGAAGGCATCTTGGTCGAGAGCGCCTTTCGCCCGCGCTGTGCCCGAAGCACTATTGCGTGACGTCGCCCGCGAGGTTCCTGTCGACGAAGGCCAGCGCGTCGATGATCGACGATTTCCAGCAGTGCCAATCATGGTCGCCGTCGGTCACCCGGAATTCGACCTCGCGGCCATTCATCTGCATCGTCTCGAAAAACGCGAAAGCGCCGCGCCAGAGCCTGTGACTGTCGTCGTCGCCGACCGTGATGTAGAGCTCCGGCAGATCCTTCTTGGTGTCGATGTCGCGCTGCAGGAGCGTGAAGACGTTGGCGGCGTTGAAGCGGCGCGGGTCGAAGGGCGTGCCGAACGCGGACCCGAAATGCTTGCCGTCCGGCGGAAGGTCAATGCCGACCGTGACGGTGGCCGGGTCGGACGCCTTGAAGTAGCCCGTCGAACGGATCAGATCGAGGTCCTTCGACGACTTCCCCATGGCTTCGGCCGGCATGTTCTGCCAGAAGGCGGGTGACAGGGCGGCTGCCGCGGCATAGCGCTCGGGCTCGGACAGCGCGAGCCGGAACGCGCCGTAGCCGCCCATCGACAGACCCGCGATCGCCCGATGGGCGCGGTCGTGCCCGACGGGAAAAGCACGCTCGATCGCACTCGGCAGATCATGCGCGATGGCGGTCGCGTAGTTGCCGGGCCCGTTGACATCGGCCGAGTCGACGTACCAGGAATTGCTGCCGTCGGGCATGACGACGACAAGCGGCTTGATCGTTCGCTGGGTGATCAGTCGATCAAGGGTGCCCCGGATATTTCCGATCGTCTGCCAGTCCGTCGGGGCGCCGTTCAGGCCGTGTAGCAGATAGAGCACGGGCCAACCGGCCAAGGGGGGCGGACCATCGGGAGAGTAGACTTGCGCGACCTCCTCGCGCCCCAGGGCAGGCGAAGCGTAGGAGAAACTCTTCAGCGTCCCCGCCGCCGCAGGTACCGCGGCGACAGCCGCAAGCCCCAGCACCAGGCTACCGGCCATTCCACACGCGGGAAGCGGAACCACACCACTGAGATAACGCTTTAGAGTTCTTAACGATGAGCCGATCTCGAACATCGGGGATTTCTCGGCGAGCGTGCGAATTGGGGCGTTGGCTATCTCTTTGCATGCGCTGAGACCGAATCAAAGTGCAAATCGGCCTCCTGTCGATCGTCGTTACCTCCCCGGATCCGGACTCACGCCGGATGGGCAGAAGCTGAAATCAGGGCCTTCATGTCGGATCGCTTGGCTGGAGCACGTCAAAGGTTTGACGCCATCGACTTTTGGCGTGGCTACCTTTTGTGCACGATCTTCATCAACCATATCCCGGGAAATGCTTTCGAGCCGTTAACGCAAAAGAACTTCGGCTTCTCCGATTCTGCCGAGGGGTTCGTTTTCATTTCCGGTCTGGCGTTGGCTCTGGCCTACGGCCGGCGGTTCGAACGTGGCGAGTGGACCGGGGTGACGTTGTCACTCACACGTCGCGCGATGCTGCTTTACGGGCTGCATGTCTTTCTGTCGCTGGCCGGCGTGGCGATCTTCGTATTCGGTGCGGCTTTCGGTCAGGGCGACAGCCTTCTGTCGGTCCACGGGCGGGATCTGGCCGTCACGGCACCCGTAGAGATGGTGGTGGGCGTGTTTTCGCTGGGTCACCAGTTCGGCTATTTCAACATCCTACCGATGTACATCATGATCCTGGCGACCGCGCCGGTTCTGCTCCTGCTGGCTCAGGCGGGTCGGTGGCCCATGCTGGCCGCATCGCTCGCGCTTTACGTCATGGCGACCTGCGGCTGCAACCTTCCGAACTGGCCGGAGAGCGGATCGTGGTTTTTCGATCCTTTTGCGTGGCAGTTCATGGCTGCGGTCGGGATCGCGGTCGGGCTGGGCTTGCGGACCGCGGCGATCCCGCGATCGAACCTGCTCATGGCGCTGGCCGCCGTTGTCGTGGCGCTGAGCGCCTTTTGCGTCACGGATGGATTTTCCTTGTGGCCCGGACTGGAGGATCAGGTCAGGACGTGGGGACATCTCGACAAGACGACGCTGGGCTTGGGGCGATTGGTTCACTTCCTCGCCATTGCCTATTTGATCTACTGCGTCAGGCTGGCTGAGTGGATGCGCGGGTCATTGGCCTTCGAGCCGCTTTGCGCCATCGGAAGACACGGCCTGTGGATGTTCTGCGCGCTTTCGCTGATGGCCGCCGCCGGTCAGGTGGTGGTCCAATACGCGGGACACACCTTCTACACGGACGTGCTCATGGTCGCCGGCGGCCTTGGTGCACTGGTGGCTTTGGCGAGACATCTGGACAGCCGTCACGTCGTCGAGGCGTTGCCCGCCCATCCGCTTCGCGCTGCGTCCTGCCGCGATCGGCCTGCCACGATCAGGCCGGCGATCGCGTGCTGGAGCGAGACCTGCGTCAAAGGCGAGACACCGACGCCCGTATATGCTCCTCGATGATGGCGATGTTCCTCAGGTTGGCCTTGAACCCCATGTCGAAGAAATCGCCAAGGATCGGGACGGCTCCCGCGGCGACTTCGATGCCGACATTCGCCAACATCCGGGCGATCTTGTCGCCGGGGACGCCGAGCAGGCGAGCTTCGTTGACGATATAAAGCGAGATCCCGGCCAGGATAACGTCGCCCGCCGCGGGCGTCGCACCGATCAGGCTGTTCAGGCCGAACCGGAACCGCGTGCCTGGGATGCGGAACGCACCGTCGACGGCCCAGGCGAGCTTCTTCAGACGCGACAAACGGCGAGCCGACGAAACCGTTGACTCTACATGCGAAGTTGCGGCAGACCAGGTCATGGGTTTGCTCCCGACGGCCTCTACCCGAGGCCTTCGCAGAAGTGGTGAGCGGGTGGCCGCAGGTCAATCCGGACGGCATGCTTCCGATCGACGAACAGACCGGGTCCCGGCTTCTTTCCAGGGTCGCTTCGACGCCCCATGTCTTCCAGGCACCCCTACCCATGCCGCGGCCGACCATGACGCGTATCATCCTTCTGACGACCCTCGCCTTGTTCCTCGCACCGATCACCTGGAGGGCCATGCTCTACTGGCGAGGCCCGGCCGTCGAGTGGTGGAGTGCCGATCGCTCGAGCGCCGGATTACTGTCGAGGCCGAGCCTGCACCCCGAGGCCGCGGTGCGGATCTTCGCGGCCCGGACTGTCAGCTGGCGCGGCATCGTCGCGGTGCACAGCTGGATCGTCCTCAAGGACGTCGGCGCGTCCGCCTATCAACGTTTCGATCTCACGGCCTGGGGCGATCCGATCCGCATCGATGGCTTCGCTCCCGACGGACGCTGGTTCGGGCAGGTCCCCGATGTCGTGTTCGCGGCTGACGGCGCTGACGCGGAGCGCCTGCTGCCCCGCATGCGGGAGGCCATCCGTACCTACCGCTACCGCAATCGCGGTGATTACAAGGCTTGGCCGGGGCCGAACTCCAACACCTTCGTCGAAGCCGTCCTGGCCGCCGTTCCGGAGTGCGGCGCCGTGTTGCCGCCGACCGCCATCGGCAAGGACTATCCGCTCGACGGCAGGTTTGCGGGTCTAACCCCTTCGCGAACCGGCTTCTGGCTATCGTTCGGCGGCTATCTCGGACTGACGATCGGCTGGATCGAGGGTGTCGAGTTCAACATCCTGGGCGGGGTCATCGGCATCGACCTCCGGCACCCGGCCATCAAACTGCCGGCGATCGGCCGCATCGGATGGCCCACCGGCGGCCCGGATGCCCGAATGGCGGGATAGCAGCCCTGCCTAGCAGCCCTGCGCGCGATCGCCTTGCCCGAACGGGGTCTCCCAGCCTAAGTCGGGCGAAGCCCCACCGAGGACGAGCCATGAACGCACCCGAGCCCGCCCTCACGCCGCCCGGTCGATTGAGCCAAGTGCAGATCAGGTCGATCGTCTTCGGCCTCATGACCGCGATGTTGCTGGCGGCTCTCGATCAGACCATCGTAGCGACCGCCATGCCGACCATCGGGCTCGAGCTCGGGGATGCGCAGAACCTCCCGTGGATCGTCACGGCCTATCTCCTGGTCTCGACCGCGGTGACGCCGCTCTACGGCAAGCTCAGCGACATCCACGGTCGGCGGATCATGCTGCTGATCGCCATCGCGACGTTCAGCGTGGGGTCGCTGTTCTGTGCGCTGGCGCCCAGCATGCTGCTGCTCGCGCTGGCCCGGGGCCTCCAGGGGGTCGGTGGCGGCGGGCTCATCGCCTTGGCCCAGACCATCATCGGCGACATCATGTCGCCCAAGGAGCGGGCACGTTACCAGGTCTATATCGCGTCGGTCTTCGTGGCTTCCTCCATCGCCGGTCCGCTGCTCGGCGGCTTCTTCGCCCAGCACCTGCACTGGTCGCTGATCTTCTGGATCAATCTGCCGATCGGTTTTCTGGCGTTCTGGCTGACCAACGACAAGCTGAAGCTCCTGCCCCGGCACGAGCGGAAGCATCGGCTCGACTATCCGGGTGCCATCCTGTTGATCCTGTCCTCGACGAGCCTCCTCCTGGCCCTGAGCTGGGGCGGCGTGCGGTATCCTTGGGGCTCGGCGACCGTACTCGGGCTCCTGATCGCCGCCGTCGGTCTCGGCGCTCTCTTCATTCTTCGTCTGCTGCGCGCCGAAGAGCCTCTGATCCCGATGACGGTCCTGTCCGACCAGGTGGTCTACACCGCGACCCTGGCGGCCTGCTTCGCCATGGGCACCTTCATCGGGCTCGCCATCTACGTCCCGATCTTCTTCGAGGGGGTGGAGCGGCTCACCGCCAGCCAGTCCGGCACTGCCCTGGTCCCCCTGATGATCGGCACCGTCACGGGCGCCACGCTGTCGGGGCGCTCCATGATGTATTTCAAGCGCTACAAGCGCATTCCGACCATCATGATGGGGATCAGCGTCGCCTGCTGCGCGGCACTGGCCGTGTTCGAGCGCAGCCTGCCGTTCTGGGGGCTCGAAGTGCTCTTCCTGATGCTCAGCATGGGCCTCGGCACGATCCTGCCGCTGTCCACCATCGCGATCCAGAACACCGTGCCGCTCCGCGAGCTCGGCATCGCCACGGCCAGCATGAACTTCTTCCGGTCGCTCGGAGGTGCCCTCATCGTGGCGGCGTTCGGCACCATCGTCCTCGGCGGAGCCGGATCGGGGGGCGTCCACGACATGGAGGCCCTGATCCGCGGAACGGACGCGGTCCAACTGGCCGGAACGTTCCGCTACGTCTTCTCAGCCGCCTGCCTGGGCCTCTGCCTCGCCTGGTTCTTCCTCATCATCATGGAGGAGCGGCCGTTGCGCGACCGGCGCCGGGATGCGCTGGAGCAGACGCTCGAAGCGGAGGTGCCGAGCCCGCTGGTCATGGATTGACCGGCGCCCGAGCCGGATCCTCGGGTTCACCCTCACGAACTTACGTGGCATGGTCGGCGTCAAGGGGGCCGGACGACGCGCCCCTGCGCCGGGGAGAAACAGATTGGCCGAAGACTTCGAGAAAGCGGCGCTCGACTACCACCGCTATCCGACCCCGGGTAAGCTGTCGGTCGAACCCACGAAACGCATGGCGACGCAGCGCGACCTGGCGCTCGCCTATTCGCCGGGAGTCGCGGCCGCCTGCCAGGCCATCATGGCCGACCCCGAAGCGGCCCGCGACCTCACGGCCCGCGGCAATCTCGTGGCCGTGATCTCGAACGGCACCGCCGTGCTGGGCCTCGGCAATATCGGCGCGCTCGCGGGCAAGCCCGTGATGGAGGGAAAGGCCGTTCTCTTCAAGAAGTTCGCCGGCATCGACGTCTTCGACATCGAGGTCGACGCCGCCGACCCGGACCTCTTCGTCGATGTCGTCGCGGCTTTGGAGCCGACCTTTGGGGCCATCAATCTCGAGGACATCAAGGCTCCGGAATGTTTCGAGATCGAGCGGCGCCTGCGCGACCGGATGAAGATTCCGGTGTTCCACGACGACCAGCACGGCACAGCGATCGTCTGCGCGGCCGCCGTGACGAATGGTTTGCTGCTGCAGGGCAAGTCGCTGAAGGACGTGCGCCTCGTCACGTCCGGTGCCGGCGCCGCGGCCTTGGCCTGCGTCGATCTTCTGGTCTCGATGGGGCTGGGGATCGAAAACGTGACGCTCACGGACATCAAGGGTGTCGTGTACGCCGGCCGCGGCGACGAGATGGCGCCCAACATGGCGCGTTATGCCCGGGACACCACGGCGCGGACGCTCGGCGATGCGCTGCCGGGCACCGACGTGTTCCTCGGCCTCTCGGCGCCCCGCGTCCTCAAGCCCGAATGGCTCGCCACCATGGCGGACCGGCCCATCATCCTGGCGCTCGCCAATCCCGAACCGGAGATCACGCCGGAACTCGCGCGGCAAGCCCGCCCCGACGCGCTGATCGCCACCGGCCGTTCCGACTACCCGAACCAGGTCAACAACGTCCTGTGCTTCCCGTTCATCTTCCGCGGCGCGCTCGATGTCGGGGCCACCAATATCAACGAGGCCATGAAGATCGCGGCCGTCGAGGCCATCGCGGAACTCGCGCGCATCGAAGTGAGCGAGGTTGTGGCCAGTGCTTACGGCGGGCAGGCGCCCGTGTTCGGGCCCGACTACATCATCCCCAAACCCTTCGATCCGCGCCTGATCCTGCAAGTCGCCCCCGCCGTGGCAAAGGCCGCGATGGAGTCGGGCGTCGCGCTCCGGCCCATCGCCGATTTCGACGCCTATGCCCGCGATCTCGAGCGATTCGTGTTCCGGTCGGGCCAGCTCATGCGTCCGGTCTTCGAGGCGGCGCGTCTGAAGCCGCAGCGCGTCGTCTATGCGGAAGGCGAGGACGAGCGGGTGCTGCGGGCCGTGCAGACCGTCATCGACGAGAGACTGGCCGAGCCGATCCTGATCGGCCGCGCCGACGTCATCGCGGGCAAGGCGGCCGAACTCGGGCTGCGGCTGCGACCGGGCGCCGGCGTGACGGTGCTCGATCCCGCGGTCGACCATGCGGTCTTCGCCTCTCTCACGGAGGCCTACCAGAAACTGGTCGACCGCCGCGGTGTGCCGCCCGAGGCCGCGGCGCGTCGCATGCGGACCCGATGGAGCATCCCGGCCGCCATGCTGCTGCAGGCGGGACAGGCCGACGCGGCCCTCGTGGGCGGAACCGGCGACTGGTCGCGTCACCTCACCTATGTGCTGCCGATCGTCAGGTCGAGGGCGGAGGGCGGGCGCGCCTATGCGATGTCGGGGCTGATCCTGCAGAGCGGGGCGCTGTTCATCTGCGACACCCATGTCAACCACGATCCGACCGCCGAGCAGATCGCTGAGATGACCCTTCTGGCTGCTGAAGAGGTCCGCCGGTTCGGTGTCGTGCCCAAGGCCGCCCTCCTGTCGCATTCGAGCTTCGGCGCTTCGGCGTCTCCGAGCGCCAGGAAGATGCGGCGGGCGCTCGGTCTCATCCGGACGCTGGCGCCCGACCTCGAGGTCGATGGAGAGATGCACGCCGACGCGGCCCTGAGCGAGCCGCTGCGCGAGCGCCTCGTTTCAAACAGTCCCCTCGAAGGGGCCGCCAACCTCCTGATCATGCCGACGCTCGACGCCGCCAATATCGGGCTGACTCTGCTCGGCGCTGCGGCCGGCGGGCTGCAGGTCGGCCCGCTGCTGCTCGGTCTGGCGAAACCGCTCCATGTCCTCGTCCAGAAGGTGACGGCGCGCGGCATCGTCAACATGACGGCGCTGGCCGCGTCGCAGGCCGGCAGCCGGGGGTGAAGCTCACGGCGCTGCCGAACGATCGAAAACCCTTTGCACAACCAGCACCCCCGGCTACGTTTCGCAAAACCCCGGGGGAGACGACCATGAATGCGGAAGATCCGCGTCTGATTGCTGCAGCGCCGCGCCGCCCGTGGTACAAACTGCTCTACGTTCAGGTGCTGATCGCCATCGCGCTCGGCGTCGCGCTCGGCACCTTCGCGCCGCAGACCGGCGCCGCCATGAAGCCGTTCGGCGATGCTTTCGTGAACCTCATCCGCATGATGATCGCGCCGGTCATCTTCTGCACCGTGGTGCACGGCATCGCCACGATGGGTGACCTCGGCCGCGTCGGGCGGGTCGGCGTCAAGGCTCTGGTCTACTTCGAAGTCGTGTCGACCTTGGCGCTGGCGGTCGGCCTGATCGTGGCCGAACTGCTGCATCCGGGATCCGGCTTCAATATCGACCCTGCGAAACTCGATCCCAAATCGGTCGCGAACTATGTCACGGCCGCCAGAGGCGACAGCGTGACGGCGCATCTCCTGGGCATCATTCCCACGAGCTTCTTCGATGCCTTCGCCAAGGGCGACCTGTTGCAGGTTCTGCTCGTCGCCATCCTGAGCGGCATCGCGGTTTCGCGCCTGGGTGCGACGGGCGAGCGCATTTCGGAAGCCATCGACGCGGCCGGAAAGATGTTCTTCCGCATTATCGGGATCATCGTCCATTTCGCGCCGATCGGCGCCTTCGGCGCCATGGCGTTCACGATCGGCGCCTTCGGGCTGAAAAGCCTCGTCAATCTGGGCGAACTCGTCGCCACCTTCTATCTCACGAGCGTGCTGTTCGTGGTGGTGGTGCTCGGCGCCATCGCGCGCCTGTCGGGCTTCTCCATCCTGCGCTTCATCGTCTACATCAAGGACGAACTGCTGATCGTGCTCGGCACGTCATCCTCCGAGACGGTCCTGCCCAATATGATCCGCAAGATGCAGGCGCTCGGCGCCTCGAAGCCGGTGGTGGGCCTCGTGATCCCGACCGGCTACAGTTTCAACCTCGACGGCACCAACATCTACATGACCTTGTGCGTCCTGTTCCTGGCCCAGGCGACGAACACCGATCTGTCCCTGGCGCAGGAACTGAAGATCCTGGCCATCGCGGCCCTGACCTCGAAGGGGGCTTCGGGCGTCACCGGCGCGGGCTTCATCACCTTGGCCGCCACCCTCGAAGTCGTGCCCGAGATCCCGATCGCCGCGGTCGCGATCCTGGTCGGCATCGACAAGTTCATGAGCGAGTGCCGGGCGCTCACCAATCTCGTCGGCAACGGCGTCGCGACTTTGGTGATCAGCAATTGGGAGGGCGAACTCGATCGCACCAAGCTCGACGCCGCCATGCGGTCTCCCGTCAAGATCGGTGATGCGGTCGAAGCGCGTATTGCCTGACTTTCGCCGCGCAGCGTCTGCGGCTATCGTCCGGCCGCCGGATACAGCCGCGCCCCGTTCTCGAACCGCTCGGGCACGGTCCCGAAAAAGCCTCGTGTCTCAGGCAGGAGGCGCTGCCGGGGCGTCGGGGCGGCGCTCCGGTCATCTGCCGATCCGGTCCGGCCGTGACCTGAGACCCGCACGGGAGTTCGAGTCTGACCCAATTTTCGAGCAGCGGAGCTTCTCCGGGAACTCCACCGTCCGCGGCACCCTCGCCCCGACGCAAGATCAACATCGCGTTCGGTCTGGAGCGAATCGGCCTCGTCGCCATCAAGGCGCCGGTCGTGGCAGCCCTCATCCTGCTGGCGCTCGCGGTTGGCGCGGCCTTTGGCGTGACCCGGCTCAAGGTCGATGATTCGCTGAGCCAGCTGTTCCGGGCCGATACGCCCGAGTTCCACCAGTTCGAGGACGTGACGCGACGCTTTCCGTCCAATGAGTTCGACGTCTTGGTCGTGATCACGGGCAAGACGCTGCTCGAACGCGATCCCCTCGAACATCTGCGCGGCCTCGTGACCGACCTGCAGCTCATCGACGGCACGAAAGGCATCATTTCGCTCTTCTCGGCCCGGCAGGCGCCCGAGCCCGGCCACACCATCCCGCCGGCCCTGTTCCCCGAGCCGCTGCCGGAAGGGGCCGCCTACGATCAGCTGATCGACAAGGTCAAGAGCAACGACATCATCCGGGGCAAGCTCCTGTCGGACGATGGCGACCTCGCCCTCGTGGTCCTGGCGCTCGATCCCGAGGTCGCGGCCAGCGCCAACTCGGCCAAGACGATCGCCGAGATCCGCAAGACCGTTCACGACGACCTCGACGGAACGAGCCTCCAGGGCGAGTTGTCGGGCGTTCCCGTCATGCAGCTCGAGGTCCACAATGCGGTGGAGCGAGACCGGCTCCTCTACAATGCGGTCGGCTTCGGGGCAGGGTGCCTGATCGCCATCCTGTTCTTCCGTCGCGTCTCGTTCATGATCGTGGCGGCCGGTCCGCCGTTGATCGCCATCCTGCTGGCGCTCGGCGCACTCGGCTGGCTGGATTTCCGGCTCAACATGTTCCTCAACGTGATGACGCCGCTCATCATGGTGATCAGCTTCTCGGACAGCATGCAGCTGACCTTCGCGGCGCGCGACCGGTTGATCGCGGGCGAGACCAAGGTGCAGGCCTTCCGCAATGCCGTGCTGGTCGTCGGGCCGGCCTGCGTGCTGACCCATGCCACCGCGGCTCTCTCGTTCACGGCGTTGCTGTTCACGAAATCCGACCTGATCCATACGTTCGGCGAGGCCGGACTGTTGTCGACCGTGATCGCGCTCCTCGCCGTCCTGATGCTGGTGCCGTTGCTCGGCATCCTGCTGGTGCGCGACAACGGCAAGCTCGCAGGGGCGACGAAGGGGGCCGACACGGGTGTACAGGCCCTGCGCCGCTTCTGCGCTTGGATCGCGGCCCGCATGGTGAGCCATCCCGGGCTCTATAGTCTCGCCGGGATCGTGGTGGTGGCGGGACTGGGCTTCGCCTATGCCCACCTGCAACCGAGCTACCGGCTGGCCGAGCAGGTCCCCGACAAGGAACAGGCCGTTCAGGCCAGCGGCAAGCTCGATGCCAAGCTGACGGGCGCCAACCCCATCGATGTCCTGATCGAGTTTCCCGCCGGGCAGACGCTATACTCTCCCGAGACCTTGGCGGTGATCGCCGATGTCCACAAGACCGTCGAGCAACAGGCCGGACTCGGCAATGTCTGGTCGATCGAGACGCTGCGGCGCTGGCTGCTGGAGAAAGCCGGAAGAGGCGACGTCGACACCCTGAAGCAATATGTCGGCTTCCTGCCGAAATACCTCGTGCGCCGCTTTATTTCCGAGAAGCAGGACGCCGTCCTGGTGTCTGCCCGCATCCCCGACAAGGACGCCAGCGAACTCATCCCGGTCGTCGATCAGCTCGACCATAGCCTCGACCAGATCAGGACAGGAAACCCTGGCTATACGGTCGCCGTGACGGGCCTCTCGGTGATCGCGGCGCGCAACAGCGGCGCCATGATCGAGAAACTCAACCGGGGCCTGACGCTCGAATTCCTCTTCGTCGCCGTGTTCATAGGGCTGGCGTTCCGCTCTGTCGTCGTGGCCCTGGCCGCCATCCTGCCGGGCATCTTCCCGGTGGTGGCGTCCGGGACTCTGCTGCTGATCGTCGGCGAGGGGTTGCAGTTCGTCAGCGTCGTGGCCCTCACCGTGTCGTTCGGTCTCGGCCTGAGTGCCACGATCCATTTCCTCAACCGCTTGCGGCAGGAGGAGGAGCCCGGTCAGGCCCCGGAGATCGGGGTCGAACGCGCGACGGTGCTCATGGGACCGGCGCTGATCCTCACGTCGATGGTCCTGGCCTGCGGCCTCGCCATCACGGTGTTCTCCGACCTGCCATCGCTGCGGCTCTTTGGCTGGCTCAGTGCTTTCGCCATGCTGGCCGCCCTGGTCGCGGACTTCCTCATCTTGCGTCCGACGATGACGTTTCTGATCAAACTCGCGCGGCGCATCGGTGGCGGCACGGCTATCGGCAGCGCCGCCGAATAGGCGCCGCCGAGCGCCAGCCGACTTCCGGGTCTCACCTCCCCGCTTCGGTGCCCGTCGCCTGGAGTGTCAGCCAGCTTCAGAAGCCCAGTCCGGCTGCTTCGGAACAACGCGTCGCAGCCGGAGCAACGAAGCTCCAGCTTCGACGATGATCTGACCCGTGAAAGGGTGGAACGGAAGATCGAAGACCCGGGTTGCGATAACGGTCGGCCCGGGTCTCGGCCTTCGCTACGTCCCGTTTGGCTCTGTGGGCCGCGCCGGACGAAGACTACGACTTGTGAAGCGAAATCTTCACGCTCTTGACGTCGGTCCCCTCGGCCTGGATCGTCACGGCCTGCTGCTTGCCGTTCGTGGTGGCGGCGAGTTGGATCCCGAAGCCTGTTCCGTCGAGGCTCGCCTGCAGCTCACCCGGCGCGGGGACACGACCCGTCACTTTACCGTCGGCCTGCCGTGTCGTCTCCCGCCAGGTCCCTGAGAAGCTCGTGCCCTGAGCCACCACATTGCTGATGATGTTGACGCGGTAACTGTCGCTGGCGCAGTTGACGTTGATGTTGAGGGCTTCTCCGCTCGGACCGACCGAATAGGACGCCTTGCATCTGATCTTCTCCTGCGACCCGTCGGTCATCGAGATGTCTCCACCGCCGCTCCATTCCCCGGCAAAACCTGTAAAGGGGCCGGCCGCGGCTGCCGGCGTAAGGGCGATGGTCGACAGTAGGGTCGCCAAAGCTCCCGCTGCCCAAATTTGTTTCAAGGGCGACAACATCGAATTCAGACGCATGGTTTCGCAACTCCCTGGGTTTATGCAATTCAGCATAGAAAAAACTGCTGTTTGAGAACGTTGTGACCCTCGACCTTCAACCGAGAACTCCGCCGAACCCGAACTGCAATCCGGCAACTCTGACACATCGACTGTCGTTACTGAATGCAGGTTTGCTGATTTGTCGACACTCGACGGCGCGACTCACAGATTCGGCCGCGACACCGTCTGGATGACCTCGAAACCCTCGAACTCCGGATGCCCGAGATAGAGAGGCTTGTGTTGCCCCGTGCCGCCGTGAGAGGCCCTGAACTGCTCCGACGTCGTCCATGCCGTGAAGCTCGCCTTGTCGGACCAGATCGTATGCGAGGAATAGAGGGTGTAGTCCTCGCGCTCCGGACCGAGCAGCATGTGGAACTCTACGAAGCCAGGCACCTCGCCGAGATGGCTCTCTCGCGTCAGCCAGATATTTTCGAAGGCCTTTTCCTCCCCCTTGACGACTTTGAACCTGTTCATGGCGATAAACATGGATGCCTCTCCTCGAAGGTTGTCTTTACAACAGGCGAATGCCGTTTTCATGTCGGGTCCTGCGGCAAAGACGTAAAGGGGTGGACCGGCCGCGTCGATTATCAGCCACGCGAGGTCGATCTGTTCATCCAAGGCTCACGCGCGCTTCTCCACCTTGGTGGTCGTCGGCGCTCTTGTGGCGGTCAACCTGCTCCGTGACCAAGCCGATCGGTCACCATCGTTCGGCTTTCTCGTGGCGGCGAGAGACGCAAGGTGATAGGGCTCCGTTGAAGCTTGGAGGCTTCGCGCTCGACGGGTTTTCGCGCCGAGATGGACCGGTCTGGCCGGCTTGTCGTGCTTATAAGGGCGTCAACTATGGAGAAGCCTTCCGTCGTGCTGATCGTCGAAGACGACGCACTTCTGGCCGAGATGGCTCTGGAGATGATCGAGGAGGCTGGCGTCGCGGCCGTCGCGGTTGATTCGGTGGATGCGGCGCTGGATTACCTCAAGGAACATGCCGACGACGTTTCGGCCATGTTCTCCGATGTTCGGCTCAAGGGGCCTTTGAACGGCGTGGAACTCGCCGCTTTCGTAGCGGTGCGCTGGCCCGGCATTTCGATTTGCGTGACGTCGGGCGTGGCCTTGGAACGCCCCTATCGCTTACCGCGGAACGCCCGCTTCATGCCGAAGCCCTGGAAGGCCCTGGAGGTCATCTCCTTCGTGGAGCAAGCGGCTCGTTCGCGCTGACCTCATCGAAACGACGCATTCCCATTCGATCACGTCGTTCCGCCACAGGTGGAACCCTGCTCAAGGATCGACCCGAATGTCCGGGCCTGGATCGTTTCGCTCTACATCATGGATCGGCGGAGTCGCGCTCCTGCTCGCGTCTCTCGGCGCCGCCATGGCCGACGACGCGCCAGCGGTCGCCGCGGCCGGGGATCCGGCGCTAGGCGAGAAGGTCTTCGTCAAGTGCCGCGCCTGTCATCAGATCGGCGACACGGCGAGGAACGCCGTCGGACCCGAACTCAATGGCGTGATCGGCCGGCATTCCGGTTCGGTGCCGGGGTACAATTACTCTGACGCCAACAAGGGCTCCGGCTTGACCTGGGATCCGGCAACGTTCCGCCGTTATATCGCCAGCCCGCAAACCGTCGTGCCGGGCACCAAGATGACATTTGCCGGACTGACGCGCGAGAAGGATATCGACAACGTCCTCGCCTATCTCGAGCAGTTCAACCCCGACGGCAGCAGGAAATAAGAGCGGCCTGTACGGCTCCCTTTCGGAGACGCTGCCTCGAACCACGCCGAACGCGGTTTACGCCGTGAGGACGCTGGAGAGCACGTCGGCGACGTCGTTGGCCACGAAGGGCTTCGGTAGCACGGGCCGATCCTGCCATTCGCTCGGCAGCCCTACCGACCCATAGCCGCTGGCGAAAACCAACGGAACGCCGCGCTGCCGCAAGATATCCGCTACCGGAAAGCTCGAATCACCACCGATGTTGACGTCCAGAATGGCGGCGTCGATGTCGGCCGTCTGGGCCAACTCCAAGGCCGGGCTGATCTTGAGGGCCGGGCCAACGACGGCGCATTCGAAATCGGCCAGGATGTCCTCGAACAGCAGGGCGATCAGCATCTCGTCCTCGACGACCAAAATCCTCTTGCCACGGAGGATCTCGTGATCGGCACCTTGCACCATCGATTCCTCTTGTTTGCGGACGTTAGTCGTCCCGTTGGCACCGCGCCCGCCGATTCTGAGCCGGTGCGCCTTACATGCCGCTTGCAGGACGCAATGTCGAGGTGGCCGACTTGCTCGGGACCGGAGGCGGCAGCTCATTCGAGGCTGATAAGCACCCCTTCGGATGTCTCTGCGATGAACGGACTTGACTGTTGTGGTCGCGACGCCGATCTTCTGACACCGAACCCCGTCGCATGGCCGCTACGGGGCGTTTTGTCGTAGACTGATTATCTATCGTCCCCCGCGAAGGAGAGAACCATTCGCCGTCCTATGAAAGCCGCTCCGGTCCCGCAGAAGGACGGGCCACGGATCAATCGTGATATTCGCGTTCGCGAAGTTCAACTGATCGACGCCGAAGGTCAAAACCGGGGCGTCACCGACATTCTCGAAGCCCAGCGCGTGGCCGAGGAAGCAGGGCTCGACCTCGTCGAGATCGTGCCGAACGCCAATCCGCCGGTTTGCAAGATCCTCGACTATGGCAAGCACCGTTTCACCGAACAGAAGAAACAGGCCGAAGCCCGCAAGCGGCAGAAGGTGGTCGAGGTCAAGGAAATCAAGCTCAGGCCGGGCATCGACGAGCACGACTACGACGTCAAGATGAAGGCCGTGCGCCGCTTCTTCGACGAGGGCGACAAGGTCAAGGTGACCTTGCGGTTTCGGGGCCGCGAAATGGCGCACCAGGATATCGGCTATCGCCTCCTCGATCGCGTCAAGACTGAAACCGTCACCATCGCCAAGGTGGAGACAGAGCCTTCCATGGAAGGTCGGCAGATGGTCATGGTGCTGTCGCCGAAGTGACGGCGCGCGGCTGACCGAGTTGCCGGGAGCGGCATTCGCCACACTTCATGTCGCAGGGCCGGCGCGGCGCGCCAGCCCTTGGAAAGCTCAGGCAAAGCAGGCCTGGAAGCCCTGACGGATCTTCTCGGCAGGGAGGTCGCGACCGATGAAGACGATCTTGGACAGCCTCTTCTCGTCGGGCTGCCAGTCGCGTTGCACGTCGCCGTCCAGCATCATATGGACGCCCTGGAATACGAAGCGCTTGGGCTCTCCCTTGAAGGCCAAAATGCCCTTCGAGCGCAGGATCTTTCCACCTTCGCGCTGAACCAGATCGTTGAGCCAAGGCATGAACTTCTGCGGGTCCACCTCGCCATCATGCGCCATGGCGACCGATTGCATGTCTTCGTCGTGGTAATGCTTCAGGCCGTGACCATGCCCATGGTGATGGTCGTGGTCGTGGTCGTGACCATGGTCGTCCTCGACGAGGAAATCCGGTTCGATTTCGAGGATGCGGTCGAGATTGAAGGCGTTGCGTTCCAGCACGGCATCAAGCGGAACGGCGCAACGCTGCGTCTTGTGAAGCTTGGCGTAAGGGTTGATGGCCCGGATGCGGGCTTCCACCTCCCGCAACTCGGCCGGCTCCACGAGGTCGGTCTTGTTGAGGACGATCACGTCCGCGAAGGCGATCTGGTTCTTCGCTTCCGGCGCATCCTTCAGGCGGGCACTGAGCCATTTGGCGTCGGCGACCGTGACGACCGCATCCAACTTCGCGGCCTTTTGCACGTCTTCGTCGACGAAGAACGTCTGGGCCACGGGCGCAGGGTCGGCCAGCCCCGTCGTCTCGACGATGATGGCGTCGAACTTGCCCTTCCGTTTCATGAGACCTTCGAGGATGCGGATCAGGTCGCCACGCACGGTGCAGCAGATGCAGCCGTTGTTCATCTCGAAGACTTCCTCGTCGGCCCCCACCACAAGGTCGTTGTCGATGCCGATTTCGCCGAACTCGTTGACGATGACGGCATATTTCTTCCCATGCTGTTCCGAGAGGATGCGGTTCAGCAGCGTCGTCTTGCCGGCTCCGAGATAGCCGGTCAGAACGGTGACGGGAATCTTGTCCATGGTGGTGGGTCTCCAAAGCCGGCATGGCCGCCGAGCCGGGACAGGTTATATTGTAGCGCTATCCCGGGATGAAAGAGCGTTCGCGAGAGTCTTCGCGAACACCCGGACGAATGCGCCCTAGAGCGTGCCGACGATCCTGCGGAGTTCGGCCTTGAAGTCGTCGGCGAGGTCGGGGCGCGCGAGCGCGAAGGCGACGTTGGCGCCGAGGAAGCCGAGCTTGGAGCCGGTGTCATAGGTTTGCCCATCGAAACGCGTGCCATTGAAAGCCTGCCGACCGAGCATCCTGATCATGGCGTCGGTGAGTTGGATCTCTCCCCCGGCTCCCTTGTCGCCCTTCTCCAGCACTTCGAACACGGCGGGGTCGAGGATGTAGCGGCCCGAAATCATCGACGTCGAGGGTGCGGTGCCTTTGGGCGGCTTTTCGACCATGCCGGTGATTTCGAAATCCGCGCCCTTGTCGGAGCCGATCGACACGATGCCATATTGATGGGTCTGGTCCATCGGCACCTCCTCGACCGCGATGACGTTGCCGCCGTATCGTTCGTAGGTCTCTATGCATTGCGCGAGGCAACGGTCGCCGCGCTTGCCGGGCAGGGTGATCATGTCGGGAAGCAGGACCGCAAAGGGCTCGTCTCCGATGATCTCGCGTGCGCACCAGACCGCGTGACCGAGTCCGAGGGGGGCTTGCTGCCGCGTGAAGCTGGCGGTGCCGGCCTTTGGCAGGTCGGCCATGAGGGCCTGGTATTCCTTGTCCTTGCCGCGGCGCTTCAGCGTGTCCTCGAGTTCGTAGGACATATCGAAGTGGTCTTCGATCACGGCCTTGTTGCGCCCCGTGACGAACACGAAGTGCTCGATGCCGGCTTCCCTGGCTTCATCGACGACGTGCTGGAGAACCGGGCGGTCCACCACCGTCATCATTTCTTTCGGCACGGATTTCGTCGCGGGCAGGAAGCGCGTCCCGAGCCCCGCAACCGGGAAAACAGCCTTTCGGATCTTCTTCATGGGACCCCTCACCTCGTACGTTTCCATTGCATCGCGAACCGCGCCGCCGTCCACCCGGCATCGCGGCGGAAGAAGGTTGAGCCCGGCACTTGCGCCCGGGCCACGATGCGGCATTGTCCTCGACCATCATGCCTGAGGCTCCGATCGAGCTGAAGGCATGAACGTGACCGAGTTCCAATAAGGCTGAACATGATGTTACTCACGGAACCCCTGCCGGCTTTCGGCCATCGTGTTCCAGCCTGCGGGCAGGTTCCCTAGCATGGGTGCGGCACCCTTGAAAGCGAGGGCGCCGCTGGAACTGGAACGGGAGGTTGCGGGATGTCCGTCATGGTCACGGGTGGCGCCGGCTATATCGGCAGCCACATGGTGTTGGCGCTGCTCGACGCGGGGGAAGACGTCGTCGTGGTCGACAACCTCTCGACCGGCTTCCGCTCCGCCGTGCCGGAGGGGGTCCGGCTCATCGTCGGCGACTTCGGCGACCAGGACTTGATCGAAGGCATCATGGACGCGGAGGCGGTCGACGCCGTGGCGCATTTCGCAGCCCGGATCGTCGTACCCGAATCCGTCACCGACCCGCTCGGCTACTACGCCAACAATACCGCCAAGGCCCGCAACCTCATCGAGAGCGCGGTCCGTAAGGATGTGCGGCACTTCATCTTCTCGTCGACCGCTGCGGTCTACGGGGAAACCGATACCGACAAGGTGACGGAGGACCGCTTGCTGGCTCCCGTGTCGCCGTACGGACGCAGCAAGCTCATGGTCGAATGGATGCTCGAGGACGCTGGCCGCGCTCACGACATCCGCTCCGTGGTGCTGCGCTACTTCAACGTCGCGGGCGCCGATCCGCAAGGTCGCGCCGGTCAGTCGACGCGAGACGCCACCCATCTCATCAAGGTCGCGGTGCAGGCGGCGCTCGGGCGGCGGTCGCATCTCGACATCTTCGGCACCGATTATCCGACGCCGGACGGCACCTGCCTGCGCGATTACATCCAGGTCACCGATCTCGCGCAGGCCCATCTCGACGCGCTCCGCTATCTCAGGGGTGGCGGCGTCAGCCTCACCTGCAACGTCGGCTATGCGCGCGGTTACTCGGTGCGCGAGGTGGTCGACGTGGTCAAAACCGTCTCGGGCATCGATTTCCCGGTCAGGATGTCGGCGAGACGCGCGGGCGACCCCGCCGCGATCGTGGCCTCGAACGACCGGATCAAGGCAGGGCTCGGCTGGTCGCCGAAGCACGACGACCTCCCCGCCATGGTACGCCAAGCCCTCGAATGGGAGCGTCGCCTGCACAATCGTCAAGGCCAATAGGCCGTTTCGAGAGCGTCGGAGACGCAGGCCGCGAGTTGCGGATCTTTCGATCCGGCCCCATCTTCTCAGCCAGCGGGGCCGCAGTGGCTCGTTGATTGCGGGATGCATCGATGTCGTTCGGAATTGGTTTGACCGGTGCGGCCGGTACGGAAGCGGCCGTGAGTGCCAGGCCCAAAGACGTCACAACGGCGAGTTTTCGCCAGGACGTCATCGCGGAATCCATGCGCCAGCCCGTGCTGGTGGACTTCTGGGCACCCTGGTGCGGACCCTGCAAGCAACTCGCCCCGATCCTGGAACGCGCCGTGGCGGCTTCGGGCGGCAAGGTGTCGCTCGTCAAGATGAACATCGACGATCATCCGGACATCGCGGGCCAACTCGGCATCCAGTCGATCCCGGCCGTGATCGCCTTTCAGCGCGGTCAGCCGGTCGACGGATTCGTCGGGGCCTTGCCCGAATCACAGATCAAGCAGTTCCTCGAGCGCGTGGCCGGGCCCTTGGGCGACCCCGTAAAGGAGATGCTCGAGGAAGCCGCGACCGCCGCTGCCGAGGGCGACCCCGAAGCAGCCGCGGCGCTCTACGCGGAGATCCTGCAGGCCGACGAAGCCAATGCCCCCGCCATCGCGGGCCTCGCGAAGCTGCATCTCGACGCAGGCGACGTCGTCGAGGCCAAGGCCGTGCTGGCGACGGCTTCGGGCTCGCCGGCCCAGGATCCTGCCGTGGTGGCGGTGAGGGCCGCCATCGAGAACGCCGAGCAGAGCGCCAAGCTCGGGGACTTGGCCGACCTTCGGCGCAAGCTCGATGCCAATCCGGAGGATCATCAGGCCCGCTTCGACTACGCCCTGGCCCTGAATGCCCGCTCCAAACGCGAGGAAGCCGCAGGCGAACTCCTTGACATCATCCGGACGGACCGCAGTTGGAACGAGGACGGAGCCCGCGTTCAATTGCTCAAGTTTTTCGACGAGTGGGGCTTCACCGATCCGGCTTCGATCGTCGGGCGTCGGAAATTGTCGGGTCTTCTCTTCAGGTGATGCCGGCGTCTCGAGGAGTTCACGGATGAGCATCAACAAGCCCTATCGTGGGCCGCAGGATCTGCCGCAGGTCATCCCGGTCTTCGCCCTCAATGGGGCCTTGTTGCTGCCGCTGGGGCAATTGCCGCTGAACATCTTCGAGCCGCGCTACATGGCGATGATCGACGACGCCATGAAGGCCGACAGGATCATCGGCATGGTGCAGGTGCTGTCGGACGCTCCCGACAAGGGAGGCAAGCCGGCTCTCTACGGCATGGGTTGCGCGGGCCGGATCACGTCGCTCGAGGAATCGGGCGATGGCCGATACGTGATCACGCTGACCGGCGTGGCGCGGTACCGCATTCTCGAGGAGCTGTCGACCGTCACGCCCTACCGGCAGGCCAGGGTGGATTTCTCACCCTTCGCCCAGGATTTCGACGAGTCGGGCGACCACGACGATGTCGACCGCGATGGCGTGATCCGGGCTTTGCGGCGCTTCGCCGAGGTGCATCGCCTTTCCGTGGATTGGGAGGGGATCGATGCGGCGCCGAGCGATCTTCTCGTCAATGCGCTCGCCATGATGAGCCCCTTCGGCCCGAAGGAGAAACAAGCCCTGCTCGAAGCGCCCGACTTGAAGGCGCGGGCCGATGTCCTCATCGCCATCGCCGAAATGGACCTCGCTCGGGAAGGTGCACCCTCGACACTGCAATGATAGAAGCCGTGTCGGGATGGGTCCCCCGGGATCCGAACTCGTGAAACGGAAAGCTCGCATCATGCCATCGACGACCGACACGTCAGCCTTTGCCGCCCCGGTCGTCGGCGGCGGCGTCACCGCCGTCGACCGCCGGCTTTTGGAGATCCTGGTCTGTCCCGTCACGAAGGCCGGACTGATCTATGATGCGTCCCGCCAGGAGCTGATCTCCGAGTCGGCGAAGCTGGCCTATCCGATCCGGGACGGCATTCCCATCATGCTTCCCGAAGAGGCCCGGGTCATCGAGAGTTAGGTTCCTGAGCCAGCCTCGATGACGTCGAGGACAGTCAGCGCCGTCGGATCGCCACACCTGCAGTGTGTTAAATCGTCGTTGAAGCTTTAGCGTCACCGGTCGTCATTGCGAGGCGCGAAGCAACGAAGCAACCCAATGTGTGACTAAGGATGAATCTGGGTCGCGTGGCGGGGCGCGGGCTGACGCCCCTTGATATCGAAATAAACACCCC
>CAXUOD010000012.1:45937-46320 GCA_964252585.1 uncultured Lichenihabitans sp.
CCCACCGGGCCCCCAACCCCCCCCCGGTGGGCCGCCCCATAGGTTTCCGCTTAATCCCCTTCGCCGGGGTTCGGCGAGAAATATGCGTCGAGCTTGCCTGGCTTGCCGTCGTACTCCTTGCCATCGGCGGGAGCTTCCTTCTTGACCGAGATATTCGGCCACGACTTGGCATATTCGGCATTCAGCCCCAACCATTTCTCCAGTCCCGACTCCGTATCGGGCTTGATCGCTTCAGCCGGGCATTCCGGCTCGCAAACGCCGCAATCAATGCATTCGTCGGGATGGATCACCAGCATGTTCTCGCCCTCGTAGAAGCAATCCACGGGGCAGACTTCGACACAATCCATATACTTGCACTTGATGCAGTTCTCGACGACGACGTA
>CAXUOD010000013.1:0-45734 GCA_964252585.1 uncultured Lichenihabitans sp.
GCATTTGCATCTCGAACAACGCGGCCGAGCGCGCCATCCGCGGCATTGCGGTCGGTCGGCGCAATTGGACCTTTGCCGGATCAGATGCCGGCGGACGGCGAGCCGCCGCTATGTACACGCTGATCGAGACGGCGAACTCTACGCCGGCTTCTCCAACAGGCTACGCCTGTCGGAGCCTCAAGCCGGCTCCGCTCAACGGCGTCGACCCACGAGCCTGGCTCGCCGACGTGCTCGCCCGCCTTCCTGGATATCCGGCGAAGCGCGTCGCCGAACTCCTGCCGTGAAACTGGTCGCCGCCTGCGGCCGCCCTGAAAGCCGCCTGACCGACGCCACGCAGCACTCCGCGCCTGTCACCGACACTGTCGACGATTTCTGTTCGAGCCTGAGCATCGGCCGAACGACTTTCTGCAAATTGGTTCGTGAAAAGCGGATCAGGCTTGAGACATCCAAGATACCTACGAACAACGGCGCTTGATCGCATTCGTTGGCGCAGGATTAAGACGCTTATTGTTGGCTAGGGAGAACCTTTAGGAGAGCTTGCTCATGAGTAGGGGTGGCACGGTACACCACCTAGTGGCTTTCTCGTTCGTGACCCTGACCTTCGGTTCGAACGTAACGTTCGCAATCGTGGCAACTGTTCCGTAAAGACATGTTCCGTGAAGCGTTCGCGTTGCCAACTGTTGTCCGATTGGGAATCGAAAAGAGCCGTCCCCGGTCTCGTCCCTAGTTTCGGCTCCGCATTGCAGCGAACAAGGGCGAATGACCGCAACCAAAAAGATGCATTCGGGGTGGCTCGCCAAGAGGGAAAAGCCAGCCTCTTGAACGTCAGCGCACGCGAATTCAGTTCCTGCGAGGCGCGCCACTCGCGAACAAAACCGGGTCCTCTCGCAGGGGTCTCTCCGCGGCCCATCACAAGCCGCTCAAGATTGCTCTGGCGACCGTGGATGCGGATCTCGCGGTCGGCGACTCCGACCTGATCGATCACGACACGGATGTAGGCCCGGCGAAAGGGATCTCGCCCGGCAGACCTCACGCATCACGGCCGGCGTCATCATCTCGCTTGCACTTGCCGTCTGAGAGCGACGAGCACCTTGTCGGGGGTGGCGTCGCAGCCGGCTGGTACGATGATTTTGACTGCCAGATCGGTGGCCCCAATGTGTCGAGACATCGACAGCAGGCCCGAAGCTAGCCGTGCGACGTAGACCATGATCAACTCCACCCAAGCAAACCGTCCGCCAAAGGTGGTCCCCCGATAGGCATAAAAGATCCGATCATCGAGGTCCGGCGAGGTAACGGTTGACGGATCGACCCCAACCCAAGACGGCGAAACGAAATGGATCGTTGCCGGAGTGCTGCACGATCCGATCTGTACCCTCCGGCTCACGGATGTCGCCCGCGGCAGTGACACGCCAGCCCCAAGGTCAACGGCATCGCTCGTCTGGTCCGCCACCCCGGCGCCGCCGATCCCATAGCTGTAGAACCTCGTCGACACGGCAGCGGCAAGGATCAGACACAGGAGCGCCAGCGCAACCCTATCGACGACTTTCAAGCGTGCCGACACGTTGGACATGAACCTGTCCCAACATAGAGCATGATGGGCACAACGGACGCCAGGACGGACGCCAGCGCCGTAGCGGTCGAGCCGTGGGCATTGTGCCAGAATTGATAGGCCTCGGGCGACGGTAGCATCAGTAGGATCCGAGCGATGTTGATCCCCATCACGAGTCCGGAGCTGACCAACAGGACATGAAGCGCGCCCCTGCTGGACCTCCGGCCCGCAATCTTCAACACGCAGAGCCAGATCAGCGCCGTGAGCGACAGGTTGTGAAATGACGAACAGCCTTCGAGAACAACGATGGACCAGTCACCTCGGATGCTCAGGTTCACCCCGCTGATATCGAGGCTGCCGTAGAACAGCCGCCCAACCTCGTACATCAAGCCGACCTCGAGAGGTTCGATGGCCTGGTAGAACAACTTGAAAATGACCTTGCTCCAGAGCTCGTAGAACGCCACGGCCAGCCAAACTTGGCCGAGGTCTGCCAGTTGTCGATCGGACGAACGCATCACCGCGAGCCAGCCGCCAGCGAAGGTCATGCCCAAATAGGCCGCGTGGGGCTCCGGCATCAGCCAGGCGAGAGAGCAAAGAACCAAAACAGCGAGATCAGCCCTCGTAAGCGCGGGTCGTAGGTGCTTTGCGGCGCACAGGAGTGATATCGCGGCGACGGCTCCGAAGGTCTCGCCGACGTTGATCTCGACAACGCGTTCGGACCTCTGCTGCATCGGCGGCTCTAGCAGGAGACGCTGGAGCGCGACCGTTAAAACCGTCCCGCCGGAAAACACCAGCAGGAGCCAGCTCGCAGCATGGGTCGGCAGAACGCTCTCGCGCCATCGGTTGGCCGTTCCGTGCATCGCGCGGATCGCTCCTCTCAGCCGTCAGATCGATGCGCTTTCCTGGCCTCCTCGCCTGCGGCGCAAGAAGGCAGCAGTGCCGGCGGCCACGAGCAAGCCGACAAGTGTGTTCACCTCAGGTGACGGAGCGTTACCAGACGATCCGCCTCCAGACGATCCACCTCCAGATGATCCACCTCCAGATGATCCGGGTAGGGTTACGCTAATGATCGGAGTGTCGAAATAGCCTATAGTATTCAACTTCTCCGATCCATGGTCCGTTATGACAGCTTGTATTTGATTACCGAACTTGCCACCGGATGTAAACGAAGTAGCTAAGCGTATATCATAATCCGCTGATGTATTTGACGAGGTAAAGTCAGCGTATATATACCCTTCATCAACAAAAATAGAGCCGGGAGAGACGCGGTTAAACGTATAAGGTGCTCCAGAGGATCCATAATCAAAGAAAAATCCACTGCCGGCATAGATATCTATACCATTGACATAGAAAACACCATAGCCATCAAGAACGCCAGGATCTTTCGAGTTAAATTGCAGTCCTAGCTCATCCGCCATTGTCGATGGCGTCGTCAGGCACAGTCCAAGCCCCGCCACGGCTGCTGCCACAGCCACATTGATGATGTGAGACATTTAGCTCAGCCCTCAAGGACATTTGCGGAAAGGAGTAGAGCACCGTGTCCGTAGCAGCACCCTTTGGAATAAATCCCCACTCATATTGGCTGAGATCAAGCAGCCACTGTCGATTGAGGCAACGCTAGGAGTCATGACTGGGAATGCCCCACGGCGGGCATAAGCGAACGGGGTGCACGCGGGGTCACTGACAGACCAGAGCGGCACCAGCCGCCTCCCTGTCCGAGCCTTTAATATTATCTCTAACAATAATTAAAATTGCAAGTGTGGTTTACGCTGCCGGGACAAAATGCAGGCGATCCGCACCGTCCGCCATGCCAGGCGACCCGACACGATCATGCCGTTCCGCACTGGCCACCCAATCGGTCGCGCGAGCTGTCGGTTTCGGCAGGGTTTCAGCGCGCTCCAAAGGGGACGCGATCCCCCGTTGCCGCCTTGATGGGACGATGCAGAAGCTGACGTCATCGATGGCCTACCCCAGGCCCTTAGGCCGGAACTCCACTCGCTTCATCGCTGTCCGATGGGGGGAGGTCAGAGGCGCTACCGGCTATGAGACCGTGCCAGTCGCCGCTCGATGAGCTGACTGAGGTGCGACATATAGAAACAGAAAAAGAAGTAGATTGCACCGGCAAACACATAGGCCTCCACGTAGTACGGCCGGTACGCGATATCCAACACTGACGTCTTTGTCGTGTTGAGCAAGTCGAAGAGGCCGACGATAATCACCAGCGTCGTGTCCTTGAAGACCTCGATAAAGGTGTTCACGAGCGGCGGTATGACGACCCGGAGCGCCTGCGGCAGGACGATCAGGACCGTCGTCTTCCAATATCCGAGGCCGAACGCGGCCGCCGCCTCGAACTGGCCTCTCGGCACTGCCTGCAGCCCGCCGCGGAGGACCTCCGCGATATAGGCGGCGGTGAAAAGCCAGATGGCGACGATGGCGCGGACCGTGCCGTCGACGATCGTGCCCGCCGGCATGAAGAGCGGCAGCATGACCGATGACATGAACAGGACGGTAATCAACGGCACACCCCGGATGACCTCGATGTAGACCGTGCAGGCGGTCTGCAGCGACTTGATCGGCGATCGGCGGCCGAGCGCCAGACCGACCCCGAGCGGCAATGCGAGGAGGGAGCAGACGATCGAGAGGGTCAGCGTCAGGGGGAGACCGGCCCAAACCCTGAGGGGGACCGCCGGCAAGCCCGGCACCCCTCCTGCCAGGAACAGGAAGAACAGGGCCAGGATCGCCGTCCAGAACAGGATCAGCCGCTGCCCCCAGAAACCCGGGAGCGAACTCGCCAGGGTGGCGACGACGAAGAGGCCCACGCTGATGGCCGGGCGCCATTGCTCGTCGTAGGGATAGGCGCCGAACAGGATGTAGCGGAACTCGGCCGCGATCATCGGCCAGCAGGCGCCTTTGGCCGCTGCGCAGGCGGTGACGTTGCCGGTCCAGACCGCATCGACCGTCGCCCAGGAGAGGAAGCGCCAGCCGGCGGCGACCGTCAGCACCAGCGCGCACAACGATGCCAGCGCGCTCAGGGGATGGTTTCGGCTACCGGCGAGCATCTTGCGCAGGGCACCGCCGGCACGCATCGCGAGGCTGTCGCGAGCGACCGCATCGAGAGTCGTCATCAGCGCCTCACCACCGCCAGGCGGGCATTGAGGATGTTCATCAGCGTCGAAATCGACAGGCTGATTGTGAGATAGGTTCCCATCAGGATGGCGATGCCCTCGATCGCCTGGCCGGTCTGGTTGATGATCGTGTTGGTGATCGACGCGATCTCGGGGAAGCCGATGGCCACGGCCAGGCTCGAGTTCTTCACGAGGCTGAGATACTGGCTGATCGTCGGCGGAATGATCACGCGAACCGCCAGAGGCAGCGTGACCAGGCGCAAGGTCTGCCATTCGTGCAGACCCATCGCGCGGGCGGCCTCGACCTGTGCCTTCTCGACGGACATGATGCCGGAGCGAACGATCTCGGCGATGAGCGCACTCGTGTAGAAGGTCAGGCCGCCGACAAGGGTGGTCAGCTCGGGCGATAGGGAGATGCCGCCGACTACCCGGAAACCGGCCGGTCTCGGCCAGTCGATCCCGAGCGTTGCGCCGCAGGCCAGCAGGGTGACGGAGAGCGTCGCCAAGGCTACGAGGACGACGGGCAGCGCGACGGGCCACCGGTGGCCGGTCTCGCGCTGCCGGCGCAGGGTGAACCGCCGCCAGCCCAGCGCCATCGCGAGGCTTATGGCGGCCCCGGCATAGAGCCAGAGGAACCCGGATGAACTCGTCGGCGCAGGCAGGAAGAGGCCACGGTTCGTGAACAGCGCAACGCCGAGTATCGGCGACGTGTTCTTCGGATTCGGCAGCGAGAGGAGGATGAGCGCGTACCAGAACGTCAGCTGCAGCAGAAGCGGCGTGTTGCGGAAAACCTCGACATAGGAGCGTGCCAGGAACGCAATCAATCGACTGCTGCCAAGGCGCATGACGCCGATGATCGTGCCGAGGATGGTCGAAAGGCCGATCGCCAGGGCGGAGACCATGAGCGTATTGAGCAGACCGACCAGAATGGCGCGTCCGTAGCTCGACTGCGAATCGTAGTCGATCAAGGTTTCGGAGATGCCGAATCCGGCCTGCTGGCCCTGCAGAAACGAAAAGCCGCTGCCGATATGCAGCCGGTCGAGGTTGCTGCTGACGTTGAACCGAACAAAGGCGGCGAAGGCCAGCACAAGAGCGAGGACCACCACGTCGTAGTGGAAGTAGCGATAGCGCGACATCGTCCGCAACGCGCGGAGCCGCCTCAGGGCCCCGGCCAACCGCCCACTCTCGGCATCGATCGTCATGCGCGTTCGGGTCCGGATGGAGATATCGGTCAGAGAGCACTCCTATGGCGTCCGGGGAGGAGCGACAGGAGGCGCGGTGGAGATCAGAGGAACGGCATCGAATACATCAGGCCGCCGTCGGTCCACTGCTTGTTCAACCCCCGCTCAAGCTTGAGCGGGGTGTTGGCGCCGACGTTGCGGTCGAAGATCTCGCCATAATTGCCGACCTGCTTGATGACATCGTAGCCCCAGCGGTTGTCGAGATGGAGAGCCTTGCCCATGCCAGGCGCGACGCCGAGCATGCGCTGCGTCTCCGGGTCGGTGCTCTTCAGCATGTCGTCGACGTTCTTCGAGGTGATGCCCTTTTCGTCCGCGCTGATCAGCAGCCACACTGTCCAGTCGACGATGTCGAGCCACTCGTCGTCGCCATGACGCACGGCTGGCGACAGAGGCTCCTTGGAGATCGTCTCCGGTAGGATGACGTAATCGTCGGCGTTGCTGGACTTTGACGCGCGGGATGCCGCCAGCGACGACTTGTCGGTCGAATAGGCGTCGCAACGGCCGGTGAAGAAGGCTTGCTCGATATTGGCCTGGTTGTCGATGACGATCGGGTTGAGCTTGATGTTCGCGCGACGCGCATAGTCCTGCAAGTTCAGCTCCGCCGTCGATCCCGGCTCAACGCACACCGAGGCTCCGTCGAGGGACTTCGACGAGGTCACCCCGAGTGACTTCTTCACCATGAAGCCCTGGCCGTCGTAGAAGGTGGCCGGACCGAAGTTGAGGCCGAGTTCGGTGTCACGCGTCAGCGTGTGGGTCGCGTTGCGGGACAGGAGATCGACCTCGCCGGACTGGATGGCGGGGAAGCGCTGCGAGGAAGTCAGCGGCACAAAGCTGACCTTTGCGGCGTCGCCGAGAACGGCGGCCGCGACGGCGCGGCAGATGTCGACGTCGAGCCCACCCCAGGCCCCTTTTGCATCCGGCGCGCCGAAGCCGGCGAGCCCCGTCGAGACGCCGCACCGCAGCGTTCCCGCCGTCTTCGTCTTGTCGAGCGTGGGACCCGCCATTGCCGTCGAGGCGGCGAGGCAGAGGCCAAGGGCGATCATGCATCTCTTCATCGCGAGATCCTTTCAGCGAGTTTGGCTATGACGGTTCGGGTGCGCCGCACAATCGACAGCTAAGGGCATCGCCGCGGACGGGACCAACGTTGGTTTCGGCACATCTTATGAGTTTTCCGCATGACCTCCGTTGGGAGTCTCCTGACTACCCAGATGTGGAGGCGAGGGTCTCCCGGCGGGCGATGCCCCTCTGCCGGCGCCGGGCCAGATCGCGGAGGGCGGCGACGACGCTGTCGCCGGCGATCCGGCTGGTCCGCGGGTTGGACGGGGAGGGCTGTCCCTCGACTTCGAGCACGAACCTGGCACCGTTCGCCTCGACCTCGACGCGGTGAACATTGCGGGTCACCGTCTGGTCTGCCCAGATCTCGACCTCGGTCCGTTCCAGGCCGAGGCCCGCGATCGCCAGTGCGGCCGCAACGTTGGAGTTGGCCGGATAGGCCTCCACCGCCGCACGGGCAGAGCCGGCGAAAACCCGGACGGACTGCCTGAGATCCGCCGCCGGTTCACCGGAGGCAAACCGCCCGTCCGCGTTCGCCAGAGCCCTCGGGGGCTTGCGCGAGACGAGCTTCGCGCGCGTGATGCCGCTTTCTGCCACGGTGCGCACCAGGTCGAGGGCCCCGATGGCGCCGGTCGGGATCACGATCTCGGCGCCGGTTCTGTCGGCGAGATCGAAGAGATCCGGGTTGCCGACCACGAGCGCACCGACACTGAGGGGAACAAGCGTGCGGCCCGCGGCCAGCGCCGGCTCGGCGACACCTCGGAAAAGGCGGGGTGGCAGCGCCTCGACCACGACATCCGCCAGCGATGCCAGCGCCGCGAGATCGACGTTGGACACCGTGGCGGCACGGCGGCGCGCCGGATCCGGTCCGGCGAAGAGCCGCTCCTCGACGTCCTCGTCCCTTCGGCTGCTGACGGCGACGAGCCTCGCTCCCGGGATCGCATCGTCGAGCAGCCGACGGGCGATCGCGGCGCCCACGCCCCCGAGCCCCGCAACGGCGATCCTGAGGTGCGAAATGGATGTCGTCATGCGCGGACAGCGCAGATCATCTCGATCTCGACCGGCACGTTCATCGGCAGCTGGAACACGCCGACGGCCGACCTCGCATGTTCGCCGCGACTGCCGAGATAGTCTACCAGCAGGTCGGAGGCGGCATCGACGATGCCGCTCTGACGATTGAAACCGGGCGCGGAGGCGACGAAGCCGGTGACCTTCAGGACCCGGACGATCGCATCGAGCGAGCCGAGCGACGCGTTAAGACTGCTCAGGCAAGCCAGCGCGCACAGCCGCGCTGCGGCCCTCGCATCCTCGACCGAGCAGTCGTCGCCGACCTTGCCCGTGAAGGCGACGACGGCGTCCACCTTCGGCAGGTGACCGCTGACATAGGCGCAGCCGTTATGGATGAGCACGGGGATATAGCGTCCGCCGGGGCCGTTCGGCGCCGGCAGCTCCCGTTCGACGGCAGGCTCTTTTGGATGGTCCATGGTCGCAGAAGTCCCGGCGCGCTATTCGCTCCGAGACCGATAGGACGGAGCGCGCGCGCGGGACAAATTCGCAATCCGCATGGGATCATGCGTCAGGCGCTGCCGATTGCCTCGAGGCTGTCTGCCCGTTTTCCGCGGGACACATATTGCCACAGCCGCTCTCCGGCGTCGGGAAGCGGGGCGTCGGAGCGGTATAGGCGTACGTCGAACCCGATGGTCCAGTGGTCGTCGCCGGCGAGAACCAGGCTGCCCGCGGCCAGTTCGTTGGCGACCAGCGAGCGTGGCAGCCAGGCAAGCCCTTGTCCGCGCAGAGCCATGGCCTTCAGCGCTTCCTTGAGCGGGCTCTCGAAGGTCGTGGCGAAGACGGAGGGCGCCGAAGCGACCTTGTCGGCCAGCAGCCGCCGGACCGCGCCACCGAGAAGCGAACCATGCGTCAGCGACAGCAGCGACACGGGCTGCCGCTTCGACCCCGGCAGCCTGTGAATGGGTTGGCCGAGCGCATCCGAAGTCGAGACGGGGACGAGCGTGTCGCGCCCGACGACGACATAGGACAGGCGCTCGGCCTGCGGCAGGCGCTCGAGCATCAGGTCGGGGATCGGACAGATGGCGAAATGCGCCGCGCCGGCCTCCACGTCGCCGAGGCATTTCTCGGCCTGGTAGCAGTCGAGATGCGTCTTGAGCGGCCCGACTTCGGCGTCGAGCTTCTGCAGCCAGGGCGGAAAGAACTGGGAGGCCATCGTGTGCGTGGCGACGACGATGAGCGGATTGTCGATGCCCTTCGCCGCCTCGACCGTCTTGCGGACACCCGCTTTCAGCCCGAGCACCACGTCGTCGGCAACCTCGCGGAAGACCCGGCCCGGTCCCGTCAGCTTGATCGGATGCGCCGACCGATCGAACAACGAGACCCCGACGAAGTCTTCGAGCGATCGGATCCGGCGGCTGAAAGCCGACTGGGTCGTATGCCGCAGTGTCGCGGATCTGGAGAAGTTGCCCGTCTCGACGAGGCTTCGGAAATCCTCGAGCCATTGAAGGTCCAAGACCTCGCTCCAAACTATGCAACCTGCGCATAGGCTATCGGACATTCGGCATTGGCCGCAAGAGGCGCACTCTGGCAGCATCCCGTCGAGAAAAACGAACCACCAAGGGGTCGCTTGGGATGACGCAACATCGCGCACCTTCGGGTGCTGCCTACGTCGATCCGCGGACCGGCGACACCTATCCGCTGTCGATCCCGCGCTGGCGGTCGGCGGAAGGCCGTCCGCTGATGATCACGCCACTGCCCGGCATCGGCCGCGGCGATATCGACAGCGGCATGCGCTCCCAATGGCGTTATGCGGCGGCCCTGCCCCTGGAGATCGCGACGCCGATCACGATGGGTGAGGGTTGCACACCCCTTGTCGAACACCGCTGGCGCGGCGGCCGGGCGCATTTCAAGCTCGAATGGTTCGCGCCGACCGGCAGTTTCAAGGACCGGGGTGCCTCGGTGATGATCTCGGCCCTTCGTCAGCAAGGCGTCGGGCGCGTGCTGGAAGACAGTTCAGGCAATGGCGGCGCGGCCATCGCGGCCTATGCCGCCGCTGCGGGCATGCGCTCGAAAATCCTGGTGCCGGCCTCTACCCAGCCGGGCAAAACCGTACAGATGCGCGCCTATGGCGCGGACACCGAGTTGATCCCGGGGACACGGCAGGACACGGCGGCTGCCGCCGAGCGCCAGGCCGAGGTGATCTTCTACGCCAGCCACAGCTGGCAGGCGTTCTTCCTGCAAGGGACCAAGACGCTTGCCTACGAACTCTGGGAAGACCTCGGGTTCCGGGCGCCGGACAACGTGCTGATCCCGACTGGCGCCGGCAGCAACGTGCTCGGCTGCGACATCGGCTTCGGCGAACTCCTGCGATGCGGCGGGATCGACCGTTTGCCCCGTCTCTTCGCCGTGCAACCGGCAAATTGCGCCCCGATCCACGCGAGCTTCATGGCAGGCGCCGACGATCTCGTTCCGATCGTGTCCCGTCCGACCATCGCAGAAGGAACAGCTATCGCCAAGCCGATCCGGACCCGTGAACTGATCCAGGCGATCCGCCGCTCCGGCGGGGCGACGGTTGCGGTGACGGAGGACGAGATCGTCGCCGCCATGTCGGACCTGGCGCATGTCGGGCTTTATGCCGAACCGACCTCCGCCAGCGCGGCCGCCGCGCTGTCGCATCTGCTGTGCGATGGTGTGATCCGTCCCGACGAGACGACGGTCGTGCTCCTCACCGGCAGCGGCCTGAAGGCAACGCAGCGGATCGGCGAACTCCTGAACGCCGGTACCGTCGGCGCGTCCGACGCCGTTCCGGCAGAGCTTTCCGTCGACTTGGCCCATCCTGGCGCAGCCCTCAAGGCCCCGTGACATGACGATGAGCGCCGAACCGCCACAACGCGCCGCAAAAGGCCCCACGGCACGCCCCCACGTCGTCGTGCTTGGCACCGGAGGCACCATCGCCGGCGCGGCCAGCGCCTTGTCGAAGGCGAGCTATACGTCCGCGGTCGTCCCCATCGCTACGCTCCTGGGGGCGATACCCAGCCTGTCGGAGATCGCCCACCTCTCGTTCGACCAGGTCGCGGCAGTCGGCGGACAGGCCATGACCGACGCCCTCTGGCTGGTGCTTGCGGCCCGCGTCGAAGCCGAACTCGCCAGGCCGGACGTGGCCGGCGTCGTCGTCACGCATGGCACGGACACGCTAGAGGAGACGGCCTTCCTGCTCTCGCTCGTGATCGGCAGCGTCAAGCCCGTCGTCGTGACCGGTGCCACGCGTCCCGCATCCGCGCCCGGTTCCGACGGACCCGCGAACCTCCGCGACGCGGTGGTGGTGGCTGCGAGCAGAGGCGCGGTCGGCCGAGGTGTCATGGTCGCCTTCGACGGCGCGATCTTCGCGCCTCGGCATGTCGTGCGCGTGCGCATCCACTCCGGCCGTGAATTCGCTTCGGGGATGGGCGGTGCGATAGGCACGGTCTCGGCGAACGGACCGCGGTTCCTCGATCCGAGGCCTTCCTCGCGTTCTCGCCGTCTGGCGCTTCCCGCGCAAGCGCCATTCCCCCGCGTCGAGATCATCTACTCCCACGTGAATGCGATGCCGGACCTCGCCGAGGCAGCGGTTGCGGCTGGTGCCAAGGGCCTCGTCCTGGCCGGAACCGGCAACGGCAACTCGTCGCCCGGCGTGATCGAGGCACTCGCCCGGGCAGCCAGGGACGGTGTCGTCGTGGTGCGCGCCTCGCGGGTTGTCGGCGGCGGCGTTGTCGAGCGGAATATCGAAGTGGAGGACGATCTCTACGGGTTTGTGGCGGCCGGTGATCTCGACACACCGAAGGCGCGGATTCTCACACAGCTGTTGGTCGCCAATGACATCGTCGACCCTGTTTCGATCCAGGCGATGTTCGACGGCTTCGAACAAGCCTAACCGGCAGCTCCGAACGCGAGGTTTGCGCCACGACGTCGCTGATGAGTCGCTTCGTCTGCGGCGGCCCCTGTTCCGCTCCGTCATGCGCGAGAGCCCTGCCGTTCAAAGATGTCGAACTCATCGCCGCCTTCGTCCGGTGGCCGGCAAAGACAGCTTTGCCCCTCGCTCTGGGCCAGACCTCCGTGCTTGCTGGCCGGACTGTTCTTGGAGCTTTCTGATCAGCCACGACGATCTGTGCGGACCGCATGCCGCCTGCCGCTGCTCAAGCTCCCAGCACACGAAATTCGCGTACTCAGTTCGGCACGTAAAAGCGCTTTCGCCTTTGGCGAATTCGCTCCAGCTTAGAATGTCGAGCAGTTTTATCAGATGGAATCGCAAGAGCGATTCCATCTGATCCGATACTGCTCTAGCTTCCACGATCACGGCTGATGGCGGCGGCTGCACGGCTCGCGCGTGCGGCTCTGGAAGGTCGAGTCGGAGAAGCTTGCCGATCGCTTCGGACTGACAATCGTCGTCGTCACCTTGCTCCCCGCACCAGCAAGTGGAACAAGATCGAGCACCGTCTCTTTCGTTCGTTTACCGAAGGCGGTGCGGCAGACCCTTGAAGGACTACTGCGCCATCGTCGAACTCATCGGAGCCACGATCTCCTCGACAGGGTCGAGCGTCCGCGGCCAACTCGATGGAAACCTCTACCGCTAGGCAGCAAAGTGTCCGACACCGATATGGCCAGACTGAATATCCAGCGCGATCTCGTCCACGGCGAATGGAACTCTACCATCACACCAACGCCGTCGAACTAGCGTGTCAACAGATCGACGCTTCCTCGGGCTGCCACTCGCGCACCGGCAGCCGGTGGGCTTTTGCGCGAATGCTCCAAAATCAACGCAGCGAGTTGCGCCTAGGACAGCGATCCCCAGGGCGGCAGCGACCGCTGTGTTCAGAGTTCTTCGGCGCGACAATGGCAGGCCATGGTGACCAAGAAACCGCGCGCGGCCCGACGCGGCAAGGGGCGCCCGGCTCGGGGTCAACCCGGGGTCGGCCGTGAAACCATGATCGCAGCGACCAGCGAGCTCCTGAAGAAGCGATCACCTGAAAACATCACGCGCGCGGAGTTGGCCCGGAAGGCCGGCATCGACCCGGCGCTGATCCGCTATTACTTCGGCGACATGTCGTCCCTGCTGACCGAAGGGATGATCCAAATCTTCAACGATCTGCAGTCTCGACGCGCCGTGACCGCGTCGGATGCCCCGTTGCGAGACCAGCTTCGGCAGCGGATCGGCAGTCTCATCGAGGTACTGGAAGCGCACCCGCATCTTCATGAACTGCTGATGCAGCCCGTGCTTCACGTCGAACCCGTCAAGTCTGCCGAAATGGAGGCGCTCCGGCGCGAGTACACCTTGGCCTCGTTTGACACCCTTCGATCGATCCTGGCGCGGGCGCAGGACAATGCAGAGAGCATCGAGACCGATGTCCGCATGTTCTATGTCGTCGTGATCGGGATGGCCGAATTCGCAGTGAGGTGCTTCCAATATTTCGAGCTGCTGTCCGTTCGGCAAGGATCGCGGACAGAGACGCTTGCGCGCTTCACGGACTACGTGGCGGATCTCCTGATCGACGGCTTGCGCCCCCGCGGCTGAGCCAAGCATCGGCGCGAGGCCCGGCAATCATTCACTTGAGCGAGAATATCACGGTAGCGGCTCCGCGAAAGTGACTCTTGTGTTTTTTACAAAATGATAACCCAACCAATCGTTTTAGGTCATCGTTTACCCTTCGCGGCTTTTCCTCATAGCAGGAATTGTGTAGCGTCGGGAGATGAGCGTTCCACCCCTGAGTCTCCACGGCATCTACGGGTCGCTGCGTGCGCCTACGCTGCGTGACGGAGTTTACGCCTCAAAGGCTTTCATCGCATCGAGCTTGGCGTTGCTGGCTGGCTTCAGTCAGAACCTCGAAAATCCCTACTGGTCGGTCCTCTCCGTCTACATCATCGTCAACCCCCCCGGCGCTGGGGCGATCCGCTCGAAATGCGTGTTCCGCCTGCTGGGAACGGTGATCGGCGGTGTTCTGGTCGTGGCGGTGACCGGCCTCTTCGGCGACCAGATCGGCATCCTGCTGATGGCCACCATCGCCATCATCGTTGCCGCCATGTTCCTCAACCAGATCGACAAGTCGCCGGCCAGCTACATCTGGTTCGCTGTCGCGGTCACCGGGGCCGTCATCTCGCTCAGCAACCTCATGCACCCGGAGCGGATCTACGCCCTTGCGACAGCGCGTGTCGGGGAGATCTCGCTGGGCATCCTGATGACCGCGGCCGTCGACTGCCTGTGGCCGGAACCCATGACGCCCGCCTTCCTGAAGACCATGGCCGATTGGCGCAGCCAAGCCAGGGACTTCGCTGTCGAGACGATCCGGCTGGCGGAAGTGCCGTCGAGTGATGAGGAGCGCCAAGGCAAGCTGCGCGACCTCGTCAAGGGCATTCAGGCCATCGACGCCAAGGCGATCCAGCTCCCGTTCGACATCGTACCCCGGGCGCCGCGGGGCCGCGACCTGGATCTGGTGCGGCGCCAGGTCGTCGCGACGGTAGGGGACCTTATCGCGGTCGAGCTGCGCGCCCGCCCTCTTCGCGAAACGGGCGAAATTACTTCACCTATCGATGGCCTCCCGAAAGCCGTGATCGTTTGGCTGCGCGACGAGCCCGAGCTTTCCAACGGGGAGCTTGACGCCTATGTCGACCGGGGACGGGACCTCGCGGTCGAGCTTGGTGCGCCGCGGGAGGATGTCGAAGAGGCGGAGGAACGCGTCGCGTTGACGGAGCGAGGCTTCCGGTCGCGCCTCGCCGCTTTCCTGCACGACTGGTGCGACCTGCTGGTGGCGATCCGCGCGGTCGAGACCGGGCGGCGGTTGCCGCCGCGTCTGGAATCTGTCGCGGCCCGCGCGAAGCCGGTCCGAAGCGTCGACTATCTCGCCACGGCGCTCGACCTGATGCCTCTGGTTCTCGCCATGACCGTCAGCTCGGCGATCTGGTACCTGACCGCTTGGGACAACGGCCCGACGGCGCTGCTCTTCTCCTTCGCTGGATGTATCTTCCTCGTGGGTCAGGCGCAGATCCTGGAGTCGACCGCGGGTTTCCTCGCCTGCGTGCTGATCGCCTTCGGGCTCGTCTTCCTCTACCAGTTCGCGGTGCTGCCCCGCGTCACGGATTTTCCCGTCCTGATCATGGTGCTCGGCTGCGCACTCCTGCCGCTCGGCCTGCTCATGGCGATGAGCATGGCGGGCATGCTGATCGCCGCCCTCACCTTGTCCTTTCTCGGTCTGCAGAACGCCTACTCGGCCGATTTCGCGCAAAGCCTGCAGACCCTCGCCGGGTCGCTGGTCGGACTCCTCATCGCAGTGATCTCCCTTCGGGTCTGCGCCTACGACCATGCGCGCTTCGCCACGCGCCGGCTCGCGGCGGCCGTCCATCGCGATGTCCTGGATGTGGCCCGCGCGTCCCGGCTGCCGGGCCGCGAGCGCTTCCGCTTCCTCGCGCTCTACCGCCTGTCGCTCTACTTCCCGGCGGCAGAGCAGGCTGCCGCCGACGGATCGGGCGTGGCGCCGCAAGATCTGCTGAGCGACCTCATCGTCGGCCATAATCTCCTGACGCTGCGACGCCGGGAAGCCAGTGTTTCGACCGAAGCACGCGACGTGATCAAGACGTTGCGGGACACGACCGCAGCGACGTTCCGGAGGAAGCTCGCAGGGCGCGACGACGCCGGCGCGTTACCCGTTCGGGTGGATGGGGCGATCGAGCATCCGGCCGTCCGCGCCGACCCCGCGCATGCCGCGTTGCTCGACGCCTTGGTTGGTCTCCAGCTCGCCTTGCGCGTTCCCGCCCCGCTCGTTGGCGAGGTGTCGGCGAGATGACGCACGACCTCGTGATCGGCGGTGTCCTCCTGTCGCCACTCGTGCCGCAACTGGTCTTCGCGGTGCTGCTGACAGGACTGCTGACGTTCGTCCTGATGCGCCTCAACTTCTACCGCCTGGTCTGGCATCGGCCGCTCGTCGAACTCGCACTCTTCTGCATGATCCTGGGGCTGATCGTGGCCTTGATGCCTGACGGCTGGCCGATCTGGGCCGCCATGACCCCAGCTGGGACGGTGCGATGACGCGGCTGATCCCCAGGCTCCTGTCGATCGTCTTGACGGTGCTGTTCCTGCTCGGCGCGGCGGTCGCGCTGGTGGTCGTCTGGAGGCACTACGAAGAGGACCCCTGGACGCGAGACGGCACGGTCCAGGCCGACGTGGTGCAGGTCTCCGCCGACGTGTCCGGACTGGTCACGAAGATCCACGTGCATGACAACCAGCGGGTAACCACCGGCGACGTGCTCTTCACTGTCGACCAGGAGCGCTTCTCCGCCGCGCTGGATCAGGCGCGGGCCTCGGTGGCCAGTGCGCAGGCCTCGATCGTCAGCGCACAAGCCGACATCGACAAGAGCAAGGCCATGCTCGGCAACGCACAGCGCGAGCAGGCGCGGTATCTCTCCCTCGGCAACCTCGTCAGCAAGGAGGATCGCGATCAGCGCGTCACGACCGTGGAGCAGGACCGCGCGCAACTCGCCCAGTCCGAAGCGTCACTCGGGGACAAGGAGGCGAGCCTCAAGGAAGCGCAGGCCAATCAGCGTAAAGCCGAGATCGATCTCGAGCGATCGGCCGTACGTGCCGGCGTCACCGGCTACGTCACCAACTTCTCGATGCGCCCCGGTGATTACGTCATGTCCGGCAGCCCGCAATTCGCTCTCCTCGACACCGCCAGCTACTATGTGCTCGCTTATATGGAGGAGACGAAGCTCCACCGCTTCAACCTCGGCGACCGCGCGCGGATCGAACTCCTGGGCGACGACCGTCCGCTGTGGGGCCACGTGGACAGCCTGTCGGCCGGCATCACCGACCGTCAGAAGGACCCGTCGAACCAGCTCCTCCCCAACATCACGCCGACGTTCAGCTGGATCCGGTTGGCCCAGCGCGTGCCGGTGCGCGTCGTGATCGATACCGTGCCCGACGGGATCCGCCTCGTGGCCGGGCGCACCGCCACCGTCAGCGTCTTGCCGACCCTCGATCCGGTCGGCAGCCGCCAGGTCACGCCATCGTCCGAGATCGTGCCGAACACCGCGCCAGCGGGCCAACCGATGCCACCGATCGGCAAGCCGGCCAGCTTCACGCCGTGATGCGACTTGCGCTCCCACTCGGGCTCACAGCCCTGCTCGCGAGCTGCGCGGTCGGCCCCGACTACCGTCCGCCGCCCATCCTCACCGGCGAGGCCCCGGTCCCCGCCCTCGTGAGCGGACGCGAGGCCGCCTTTGACGCGCTCGCGCCGCTGCCGGCGAACTGGTGGCGCCTCTACGACAACCCGGTGCTCAACGGACTGGTGCAGAAGGCGCTCGTCCGCAACACCGACCTGCGCAAGTCGCTCGCCGACCTCGAGCAGATGCGCGCGATGCTGCACGAGACCGAGACGGAGCGGACGCCGCAGACCAGCCTTTCCGCCTCGGCGACGGAAGGGGGCGCCAGGGTCGAGACCGGCGGCATGACCATGGTCGCCAAACCGACGCCGCTCTACGACGTTTCGGAGATGGTGTCCTACGACCTGGACCTCTTCGGCAAGATCACCCGGGAGATCGAGGAGGGCCGAGCCAACGTCGAGGAAACGCAGGCCATGCTCGACCTCATGCGCGTGAACACCGCGGCCCAGACCGCGTCGGCCTATTCCCAGGCTTGCGCCGCGGGGCTGAACATCGCCGTCACGAACCGCTCGATCGGGGTCGCCAAGAAGATGCTCTACGTGGCGCAGCGCCGTTACGATGCAGGGGTCGCCAGCATCAACAACGTCGTCCAGTCCCGAACGACGCTGCGGCAGACCGAGGCCATGTTGCCCTCGCTCTTTGCCGAACAGCGCAAGCAATTGTTCATGCTGGCGACGCTCACGGGCGACCCGCCCTCCGCGTTCCCACCCGAGGTCGCCATCTGCAAGTCGCCGCCGGTGATGCGCCACCAGATTCCGATCGGCGATGGCGCCGCCCTGATCGCGCGCCGACCGGACGTCCGCTCGGCCGAGCGCAAGCTCGCCGCGGCTATCGCCGACATCGGCGTGAAGACGGCGCAACTCTACCCTTCGGTCAAGCTGTCGGGCTCGTTGGAAGGGGTGAAGACGAACGCTCTCGGGACGGTGACGACGCTGCTCACTTACGGTGTCGGCCCCTCGCTCAGCTGGGACTTTCCGAACCTCAGCGCGGCGCGAGCACGCGTCGAGGAGTCGAGCGCAGCGGCGCGCAGCGCGCTGGCGAGCTTCGATGGCTACCTGCTGACGGGGCTCCGTGAAGCGGAAACTGCGCTCGTCACCCTTGCGCGCGACCTCGATACCGAACGCCTGGACGCCGCCGCCCGCAACGACGCCGCGACCGCCTACTCCAATGAACTGCGGCTCTACACCGGGGGCACCGGCCAGTTCAACAGCGTCCTCGACGCCGAAAACACGTTGATCGAGGCCGAGAGCTCTCTCGCTCGTGCCACTGCAACGGTGTCGAAAGACCAAATCACCCTGTTCATGCAGTTAGGCGGCGGATGGCAGGACGCACCTGCGGTCATGGAGACGTCGCTGGATCAAGTCACAAGGTGAGTGGCGCATGCGGATCTACATGCGAGAGGCCGCATGCTCCGCTCACATCCGACTCGCGACCACGGGCCAACAGGCAACCCGCTAGCGCTCGGCCTGTCTTGAAAGGCACCCTGTGCGGTGGCCTACGCCATGGCTGGCGCCATGGGTGTCGGGAATCGGCTAAGCCATTCGGCGCAGGCTGTGCCGCGTCGTCGGTCCCCGCCCGCGCGATGCTGCGGCATGGGTAGACAATGCGGCGCCGTTGTGAAACCCTTATCAGGGTAATCGTTGACCTTGAATCATGCGCGTGTCCTTGGATCAAATAGCGCAAGCGGCTGGCGTCTCCGCCAAAACCGTTTCGGGCGCCCTGCATGGCGGTTCGGCCGCCATGTCGGCGGAGACGCGCGAGCGGATCCGCGGCATCGCGCGGGATCTGGGTTACGTGCCCAACCTCGCCGCGCGCGCCATGCGGCAGGGGCAGATGCCGATCGTCGGCGTCATCGCGGACGGCCTGATCACCGCCCCGTTCGCGACCGACATCATGCGGTCCTTCGACAATACGCTGCGGGCGGAAGGGATCAGCAGCGTGGTCAGCAGCCTCGGCGGCGACGGCGATATCGGGCGGGCGGCGTCCGAACTCGAGGCCTTCATCCCGCGCGCGATCGCCTATGCGACCATGTACCATAAGGTCGTCGAGGTACCGGCGGATGCTTCGATCAGGGTCATGATCAACTGTCGGGACAGCACCGGGCGGGTGCCGTCTCTGGTCCCCGCTGAAACGGAGGCGGCCCGCGCGCTGGTCGCCTTCGTGCTCGCCAAAGGACGCCGGCGACTCCTCTTCCTCAACCTTCCTGGTCTCCTGGCCGGGATCTTACGGGCCGAGGGCTTCCGTGCGGCGCACGCGGCGCTGGGCCTTCCCGTGCGAGACGACCAGATCCGACCCGCGAGCGCCGGCATTCTGTACCACGATCGAGCCCGTAGCCTCGTCGGCGAACAGGTCACGACCCTGATGGCCGCGCCAGACCCGCCAGATGCCATCATCTGCGGCAACGACCGCGTGGCGCTCGAAGCCTACAACGCCTTGCGCCGCTGTGGGCGCCGCATCCCCGACGACGTCGCGGTGGCGAGCTTCGACAATCAGGTCGACATCGCGGCCCGGCTCGATCCGCCGCTGACCACCATGGCGCTGCCCCATCGGGCCATGGGCCGTCTCGCGGCAGAGATACTCCTCGGCAAGAGGCCGCCGCGAGAAGCGGTCGAGGAGGTCCCCTTTCGCCTGGTCGAGCGCACGTCCGTGTGACCTCGCCGGCGACAACGAAACGTGGAGGAACGAACGATGACGATCAAGCTCTTTGCAGCCACGCTGGCGGCGGGCGCAGTTCTCGGCGTCATGGGCGGCGTTGCCCAAGCCGACACAACCATCAAGGCGATGTTCCAGGGGGACCCTTGGGAGGTACAGGCCATCAGCGCGGCGGCCAATCGCTTCGAGGCTGCCAATCCCGGCGTGCACGTCGAATTGGTGCCTACGCCACACGACAGCTACAACGAGAAGGTCGGCGCCGCCGTATCGGCCAAGACTCTGCCGGACCTGATGGAGCTCGACGCGCCGTTCCTGGCCAACTACGTATGGTCCGGCTTCCTGCAGCCCATCGAGCCGTTCGTCGACAAGACGATCCTCGACGACATGACACCGTCGAACATCGCTCAGGGCACCTATGTGATCGATAAGAAGCTTTATGCGACGGCGCTGATTGATTCGACCGTGATGCTTTACATCGATCGCAAGCGACTGGACAACTTGAAGCTCCGCATACCGAAGTCGCCTGCCGACGCTTGGACCAAGACTGAGCTGGAGGACGCTCTGAAGGCGCTGTCTACGGCGCCGGGCGTGAAGTGGCCCGTTGATCTCTTTCGCGGATACGGCGTGAAGACGGAGTGGATCACCTATGCTTTCGAGCCGATCCTCGTCTCGTCGGGCTGCGACCTGATCGACCGCTCCACCTGGAAGGCCACGGGAACGTTGGATGGCCCAGCCTGCGTTCAGGCCGTCACCATGATGGCCGAGTGGGTCAAGAAGGGGTGGGTCGTTCCCCAATCGGCCGGAACCAACCAGTTCTTCGCCGAGGGCCGCCCGGCCGGTCTTGCCTGGGGCGGCTTCTGGTTCTACGCCGAAGCGCATGCCGCGATGGGCGACGATGTCGTCGCCCTGCCGCTCCCGAAATTCGGCGACAAATCCGCCAGCCCGAACGGAACCTGGATCTGGGCGATCACCAAGTCGTCGGCGAACCCGCAGGTCGCCGGGAAATTCCTGAGCTTTCTGCTCAAGGACGATGCTTACCGTGCGGCCGAGCGCGACCACTCAGCCTTTCCCGGGCTCAAGAGCTTCACCGACGCCTCGCCGCTCTACTCCCCCGGTGGGGCCATGCACGTCGGGATCGAGCAGGCCGAGACGACCGCGGTTCCGCGACCGCCCCATCCGGCCTACCCGACCATTACGCTTGCGTTCATGACCGCGATCGATAGCGCCTTCAACGGCGGCGACGTCAAGGCGGCCCTGGCCAAGGCCGCCAAGACAATCGACGACGACATCGATGACAACGACGGCTACGCGCCGTTCGGCAAGGCCAAGTAAGCATCGCTGCCCCGGCGTGTCCTCGACACCCGGGGCCTCCACCTTTGCTTAGATCGAGGTCTCCCATGACTGCTCAAGTCGCTGCCGTCGACGGCAGAAACACTACTATTGAACGGCACCGTTCCCTCGCACCGGCGAGCTTTCAGGAACTCGGCATGCTGCTGCCGGCCCTGTTGTTGGTCGGCCTGTTCCTGATCCTTCCTTTCGGCCTGTCCTGCTGGATCTCCCTGACCAACGCGCACCTGATCCCGAGGCCGGTTCCCGTCAAATTCGTGGGGCTCGACAACTTCACCCACGTGCTGGCGGACCCGGCCTTCTGGAGCGCGTTGCTCAACGTCACGGAGTTCGCGATACTGGTCGTGCCCGTGCAATGCGGTCTCGCGCTCGCACTTGCCATCCTGATCAACAGCAAGCTTCCCTTCCGCAACGTCTTCCGCGGCCTGTTCTTCTTGCCGGCGATCACCTCGATGGTGGTTGTCTGCGTGATCTGGTCGACGTTGTTTCAGTATCCGACGGGTCCGTTCAATCAAATTTGGCATGCGGTGACCTTCGGCCTGGTCGGCCCGGTCGACTGGCTCGGCAACGCCAGGACCGCGATGCCGGCCATCGTTCTGCTGTCCGCCTGGCAGGCCTACGGCTTTCAGATGGTGGTGTACCTCGCCGGCCTGCAGCAGATCGACCCGACCCTTTATGAGGCGGCGCGCATGGACGGGGCTAGCACGTGGTCTCGATTCTGGCATGTCACCATGCCGGGCCTGCGCCAGACGCACATCTTCGCGCTGATCATCACGACCATTCAGGCCTTCAAACTCTTCACCCAGGTGAACATCCTGACCCAGGGAGGGCCGCGCGGAGCGACCGACACGGTCGTACATTACATGTTCACGGCAGGTTTCGTCGACCAAAAGGTCGGGGTCGCCTCGGCTGTGTCGATCGTGCTCTTCGTGTTCGTCCTGCTGGTCTCGCTGGTCCAGCGCTATGCCGTGAGGGAACGCTCATGACCGCCGCCTCCCTTTCCACGCCAGTATCGTTGCCACGGAAGTCGAGGCGCCGCGACGGACTCGGTTTGCTGCAGGTCGTCGCCGTTGCGATCATCGCCTTCGTGATCGTCTCACCCCTCATTCTACTCGTGGTCGCGAGCCTCAAACCGGACCGCTTTCAGATCCTGCAGGACATGGGCTCGTTCCGCGCTTTCATGGTGTCGAACCCAACCCTTCATAATTTCGCGGACGTCCTCACCCTGGACGGGCCACTGCCGTTCGGGCGCTACCTCCTGAATTCATTGTTCATCCTCGCGATGACGGTTGGGTTCGGCATCTTTGTCAACTCCGCGGCCGCCTTTGTACTGGCCTGGGGCCGCCTGCCGGGTCTGTGGCTCATCCTCGGCCTGCTGATCGCCCTCTACATCGTGCCGCAGGAATCCATCGTGCTGCCGCTGCTGATGATCGTAAACAGGGTCGGCCTCGGCGATACGTTCACGGCCCAGATCCTGCCCTGGATCGCGAGCCCGCTTTACATCTTTCTGTTCTACCAGTTCTTCCGACAGGTCCCGAAGGACATGATCGATGCGGCGCGCATGGACGGGGCGGGCCCGTGGCGGATCTACTGGTCGCTCTTCCTCCCCTTGAGCCTGCCCGTGATGGCGACCACGGCCATCTTGCTGGGCATCGAGACCTGGAACCAGTATCTTTGGCCTTTGATGGTCACGCAATCCAACTATGCTCGACCGATCTCCGTCGGGATCGCCAGTTTCTTCGGCGCCGACAGCATTTTCTGGAACGATGCGATGGCGGCGTCCGTCGTCATGATGACGCCGGTCCTTCTGCTCTACATCCTGTTTCAGCGTTGGTTTGTCGCGTCGGTCATGGGCGCGGCCGTGAAGTAGCTCGGGGAGATCGCACCGCCCATGACGTCAATTGCCGTTCGATTGCAGGAAGGCGACCACATCCATCTTTGGATGAGGCCGCGTCCTGGCGGCACCTTCTCGTCGGTGTCGGTCAACCTTGCCGGTGAGGTCCACGATCTTCGGGTCGATGGTCTGACCCGAAATCCATTGCCGTTGACGTGGGCAAGCCCCGCCTCGGGCGACGCAGCGCTTGCCTGGATCGAGGACAACACGGAGATGTCGGTCGTCTACGCGTTCTCGCCGTCGACGGTGGAGGACGACGGTGTTCGCGTGCTCTGGACCAGCCCGGCCGCGACCGTCGTCGACGAACGGTACAAAGTCCATTTCAGCCCGCCTTTCGGCTGGATGAACGATCCGAACGGTCTCTGCGAGATCGATGGCGTGACCCACCTTTTCTACCAGCACAATCCGCATGGTAGGCGCTGGGACACCATGCATTGGGGGCACGCCACGAGCCACGACGGCGTCTACTGGGTGCATCAGCCCATCGCGCTGCTGCCGCGCGAGGATCTCGTGCGCGGTGCCTGCAAGCAGGGAGGGGCCTATTCGGGTACATCGATGCCACGCCCCGATGGGACGATGCGCCTGTTCTTCACCGATCGCGAGGACAGCCGCGCAAGGGCCCGCGAACGGCAGATGACCATCTTGCTGCGCAACGGCGTGGCAGAAAAGCCTGCCGACATTCTTCTCGATACGCATCCACCCATCCCAGGCTATCGAAACGACTGGCGCGACCCCTTCGTGTTCGAGGGACCGGACCGGCGCCTGAAGATGCTGCTGGGCGGCGCTGATTCGTCCGGCAGCGTCGTCCTTCTCTACGAGACCCACGACCCCGAAGGCGTTGAGGGTTGGCGATTCGTCGACGTTCTGGTTCGCGAGCCGTCGCCGCGCCACATCCCAGCGGAATGCCCTTGCATGATCCGCCTCGACGGCGAAGATCTCTGGGTTCTGATCTTCGGCCTGATCGGCTCGCGGGACGAGGCAACGCAACGGCGCAACCTCACGAGAGCGACCATCGGCCGGTTCGATGGGCGCCGTTTCACGCCTGTCACCCAGCACGAACTCGATTTCGGCACGGATTGCTACGCGATGCAGGTTTGGCACGGCGGGGACGGGCCGCGCGGGATCGCCTGGGCGGCGAACTGGACGGACGTCCACTCGGACAGGGATTTCGAGAGCGCGATGACGCTGCCGCGCCGTTTGCTTTGGCGGGACGGACGGCTTGCGACCCCACCCATCGCGGCCGTCGACAATCTGCGGCAGGGTCCGCCGGTCGTGCTGGCGACCGGCGGTGCAGCTGCGCTGAAGGACGGTCTGGCGGAGGTGGCTCTGACCATCGAGCCGGGATCGCCGTTCACGCTCGCACTGGACCATCGCGATTTTCCGACGACGGTCAGCTACGATGGCGAGACTGTCGAGCTGCACTACCCGACGGGCGGCTTGAACCAACCGAGCTACCGTGCGGCTTGCCCTTGTCTGTCGACGATGCGGGTCTTCGTCGATGTCGGCCTCATCGAGATCTACATCGACGATGGCAGGATCTGCTGCACCAAGCGGATCGACAGTTCGCTGCCCTTTACAGGCGTAGGGCTTTCGCCGGAGGCCCAAATCCGCTCGGCGCAGGTCTGGTCGCTAGCCGTACCGAAAAGGCGAGTTCGACGATCGCCGTGAAGGGCCGCCCCTGGCATCCCCTCCTGCGAGGCGCGCCATTCCCGAGATTGCAAGCAAGCGAAAAGTTAGCGTCGCCGTTGCCTGGCAAACAAGGACGCCAGTTGGGGCGACATCTTGGAGAAGGTCGGTTCCGAGAGGGACGCAGCGCTCAAGGCCGACAGTCAGGCGCTGCCCGCCCGAACGCTCAACACGGAGTGGTTCAAGGTCTATCCAACGTCATCCACGTACCGTCCGCCTCGGCAACCCGAAAACCGTATCGTTCGTAGAGCCCATGTGCGTCGGACGTCGTAAGCGTCCACTTTCCGACGGTACTGAGTTCCGGGTGCGCCAGCACAAACGCGACTAAGGCTTCGCCAAGACCCAGCCCGCGGGATGCTTGATGGATGAAGACGTCGCCGAGGTGGGCACGCAAGGCGTAGTCGGTGAGGACGCGGCCAAAACCGACCTGCGCTCGATCCGGCGCGTAGACGCCAAGGCAAAGACAATTGGTCCAACTGCGATCTGTCACCTCGCGCGAGCGACCGATGGCCCAATAGGCGCTCGACAGTGAGCTATGGACAAACTCCATGTCGAGGCGCGCCCGATCGTCGCTGATCTCGTAGCCGTTCGCCAATTGCGCCGCGTGGACTCTCAACGCTCCACTCCTCGTGCTCCGAGACGTCGGCGACTCACCGACCGAAGCCGGGTCCTAACGCAAGCTTCCAGGGTCTTCAGTCGCACGCACGGCTAGCGCAGCCAGTCGCCCCTAAGTCGTATGCGTGGTCTCTATTTTAAGCCACGTACTCCGGCATTTGCATCGAGGCCATCCAGAACTATAAGTTATTTCCATCCGGATGCGTCGGCGGAAGCTTGGAATACTGAATGGTACAGCCTTCCTTCTCGAGCTTCAGGTAGACAACGAGGTTGCTGTTTTCGTAATCGTCCCACCTTGCCACATCGGCGTGGATCATGTCACTGTTTTCTTTCGGCTGTCCATAATGGTCGACAAGACGACTCATGATCAGCGGGCAATCATTCCTTTTCGAAGGGGTTAGTGTCACTGTCTTCAACTCGTTCTCGGCGTTGAACAAAAACACGGCCCTGAAGGAGATGGCTTCACCCTGGTACGGGGCCGTGAGTTGCGCTTGCCGATTCTCGGCGTCGAGCGCGCGGTCACTGTTGTCTTGCGCCTTGTCTTGAGACGCGGCCTTCACCTCCGCAGGTGTCATGTTCCACTGTGTGTACTGCCAGTTCGCAGAAGCCGAGTTGCTCGAAACAGCCAACCCGGAAACCGCCAGCCCTGCCATCGCCAGGGCGTTCACCACATGCCGCATGCATCGTCCTATCACTGAAAGTGTCGCCTTTTTCTTAGATGGTGCGTCACCGGCACGGGCTTGGCACGACGGCGCGCGGTCTATCGCCGCGACCACGACCGCCCGTCGTCGACGACCGGGTCGCTCGGCTTCATGTGAGCACCCGCGCCGACGGACGGCTTGGAATGACGAACCTCCACGAAGCCACGCCGGCGCTTCAAACTCCCAACGACGACGCTTCGGCTTCCGAGAACGGCCGCGGCTTTTCCACCCGTGCCGCGATCATGCGCGACCCGCCCGAGGCCGCCGCATCGAGCACGGCTTCCATGACGTCGAGCACGTGCAGCGCGAGATGTCCCGAGGCCCGGGGACCTCGCCCTTCGGCCAGCGCCCGCACCAGTTCGGCGACGCCAAGCATCCTGTAATTGGCGCGATCCGGCGTCGCGAAGGGCCAATTGTCCTGTCCGTAAACGGCATCGTTGGTCGGCAGGTTCTCCCAAGCGGCACCGCCGCGGCTGATCGCCAGCGTGCCTCCGAACGTATCGGGGTCGGGCAGGCGGAGCGAACCCGCCGTGCCATGCAGTTCGATGGGCGGGATCGAGTGGCGGAACACGTCCCAGCTCATCCCTAGCGTGATCACCGGACCGGCCGCGAACTCCAGCAGCGCCATCACGCTGGTCGGGGTCTCGACCGCGAAGCGCGTGCCCTTCAGCGGTCCTTCCGCCGTGATGAGGCGGTCGGCCGAGCCCATGCGGCCCATCGCCGAGACACGGGCCACGGACCCGAGCAGGTGAACCAGCATGGTCAGGTAGTAGGGTCCCATGTCGAGCACCGGGCCACCGCCCGGCTGGTAATAGAAGGCGGGGTTCGGGTGCCAATGCTCCATGCCGCGGCCCATCATGAAGGCCGTGCCTGCCACCACGTCGCCGATCTCTCCCTCGTCCAGCAGCCGCCTCGCCAGGCGGCCGGCCGCGCCGAGGAACGTATCGGGCGCCGAGCCGAGCGCGAGTCGGCGCCGCTCCGCTTCCGCGACGAGCGCCCGGCCTCGCTCCGCCGTCGTGGCGAGCGGCTTTTCGGTGAAGACGTGCTTGCCTGCCGCCAAGGCCGCCATCGAGACGTCGAAATGGGCGTTCGGCACCGTCAGGTTGAGCACGATGTCGACGTCGCCTGCCGCGAGCAAGGCGTCCACCGAGAGGGCAGGGAGACCATATTCGGCGGCCCGCGCAGAAGCCAGCGCGGGCGCGAGGTCGGCGCAGGCCCGCAGTTCGACGCCGCCGAACAATGCCGCGTTGCGCATATAGGTCATAGAGATGTTGCCGCAGCCGATGACGCCGATGCCGAGCTTGCTCATGCGGCGGTCTCCTCCCCGTGCTGTTTGACGCTCTCGAGCGCTTCGCCTCGAGACCTTGGAGCGCTTTCCTGCACCGAGCGACTTTCTGCGTCAACATGCTGCTTTATGCTTGACGTCCGCACCTCCATGCGGTGTCCTGCACCAATAAGAGGGCCGGCACGACCGGCTTCGAACGGGAGAGAACCGATGAAGGACCAAGCAAAAGTCCCTGGCGCGGCGCCGGCGATCGTCGCCGCGGACGCGGGACGCCGGAAGTTCCTCCTGGGCGCGGGGCTGACCGCCGGGGCAGCCCTCATCGGCGCACCTCGAAGGGCGCGGGCCGCGGGTCGCACCGAAATCACCTTCACGAGTGCCAAGTTCTTCGGCAAGCAGACGATCGCCGAGGTGGTGGACGCCTACAATCAGGCGCAGAGCAAGGTCCACGTCACCTACGTGGAACTGCCGCCGCCGAGCTCATCGACCGAGGTCCACCAGGCGCTGGTCCAACAGCTCGTCCGCAAGACCGGGACGCCCGACGTCTTCACGCAGGATGTGGTCTGGATCGCCGAAATGGCGGGCGCCGGTTGGGCCTTGCCGCTCGACCAATATGTGCCGGCGGCGGCCCGGGCCGATTATTTTCCCGGAACAATCGCGGCCTGCACCTACGACGGCAAGCTCACGGCTCTGCCGTGGTTCGTCGACTCCGGCATGCTCTATTACCGCACCGACCTTCTCGACGCGGCGGGCGCCAAGGTCCCCGAGACCTGGGCCGACATGGTGAGCACCGCGGCGGCGATCCAGAAGAGCGGCAAGGCGAAGTTCGGCTATCTCTGGCAGGGCAAGCAGGCCGAGGTCCTGGTCTGCGACGCCGTCGAAGTGATCGCCTCGAACGGCGGATCGATCCTGGCGCCCGACGGGAAGACATCCATGCTGGCCAGCGACAGCAGCGTCGAGGCCATCCAGTTCCTCTACGACACGATCAACACGAGCAAGGTCAGCCCGTCCGACGTCCTGAGTTGGGACGAGGAGCCGTCGCGCCAACCGTTCACGGCGGGAGACGCGGCCTTCCTGCGCAACTGGTCCTACGTCTACGGGATCTGCCAGGACCCAAAAGCGTCGTCGGTCGTCGGCCAGGTCGGCGTGGCGCCTCTCCCGCATTTCCCGGCCGGCAAAAGCGCGGCTTGCCTCGGGGGCTACCAGTTCGGCGTCAACGCGGCGACCAAGAACCGGGAGGCCGCGATCGACTTCCTGACCTGGATGTCGTCGCCCGCTACGCAACTTCTCTTCGCGCTGCAGCTCGGCATCGCGCCTACCCGGCCGGCCGTCTACGACGATGCGACGCTGGGGCAGCAGCAGCCCTTCATGAAGCGGCTGAAGGATGTCTTCACGGGTGCGACCCCGCGTCCCGTCACCCCGAAATACGCCCAGGTCACGCTGGCGATCCAGTCCGGCGTGTCGAAGGCCCTCGTGTCGGGACAGGTGAAGGAAGAACTCGCGGCCGCCGGGAGCCGCATCGACAAGATCCTGGCGGGCTGAGCGCGATGCCAGGAAGCCGGCACCGGCTCTCGGGTGACATCATGCCCGCTCCTGTCGTGATCTAGCGTGACGAGCGCCTCCGCGAGCCTCGTCCCGAGGACCGTCGGCCGGCGCCGGGCGCGGTGGCCGGACGCGACGCCATGGCTGCTGCTGCTTCCGATCGCCGTCGCGATCGGCAGCGTCTCGATCTACCCGATCCTCAACGGCATCTGGTTGTCGCTGCGCGACACCTCGCTCGTCAGCCAGCAGGACGATTTCACCGGCCTCGCGAACTACCGGATCCTGCTCGGCGACGACGCCTTCTGGAACGCGTGGCGGCACACGATCGTGTTCACGCTCGCCTCGACGGCCTTGGAAACCGCCATCGGCCTCGGCATGGCGCTTCTGCTCTTCGAGCATTTCGCCGGCCGTGGCCTCGTCAGGGCGGCCGTCCTGGTCCCCTGGGCCATGCCGACCGTGGTGACGTCCAAGATGTTCGGGTGGCTGTTCGATGGCCAGCACGGCGTCGTCAACTGGCTTCTTCTCTCGGTCGGGCTGATCCGCCGGAACGTCAACTGGTACGGCTCGGTCGACCACGCACTCGGCACCATCATCGTGGCCGACGTCTGGAAGACGGCGCCCTTCATGGCGCTGCTGCTGCTGGCGGGGTTGCAGACGATCCCCGAGTCCCTGCTGGAAGCGGCCCGGATGGACGGCGCCAAGGCCTGGCAGACGTTCCTCTACGTGCGCCTGCCGATGCTCTGGTCGACGTTGCTGATCGCCGGCCTCTTCCGGGCACTCGACGCCTTCAGGGTGTTCGACCTCGTCTACGTGCTGACCGGCGGCGGCCCGGCGGACTCGACCGAGACGCTCTCGACCCTGACCTACAAGACCCTGTTCTCGACCCTGCAGTTCGGCTACGGCTCGACCCTGTCCACCGCCATGTTCCTCACCGAGGCCGTGATCGCGGCCGGTTTCGCGATCTTCATCGTGCGCAAGATCGGGCAGGCGCGATGACGGTCCGCCATGGGACAGCGCGGCGCATGATGGTGGGTCTCGGGGCCTGGGCCGTCGTGTTCTGGTCGGCGGCGCCCTTCGTCTGGCAGGTCTCGACGTCCTTTCAGGAGGACAAGGCGCTGACGGCCGCGACGCCGTCCCTGTGGCCGTCGCCGGGGACCTGGGAGCACTACTACAACGTCTTCGCGGTCAAGCAATTCCAGTACTATGTGTTGAATTCGATCGTCGTCGCGGGGCTGACCACCCTGTTCTGCCTCGCCATCGGCGCGCTGGCCGCCTTCTCGTTGTCGAGGCTCAGGATCAAGCAACGGTTCGGCATCCTCGTCGCGATCCTGTCGGTGTCGATGTTCCCGCAGATCGCCCTCGTCGGGCCGCTCTATCTCATCGCGGCCTCGCTCGGCCTTCTCGATACCTACACGAGCCTCGTCATCACCTATGTGGCGCTGGGCCTGCCGCTGGTGACCTGGGTGCTGTTCGGCTATTTCGAGACGTTCCCGCGCGAGCTCGACGAGGCGGCCCGCATGGACGGGATCGGCACGATCGGGCTCTTGATCAGGATCATCCTGCCGTTGTCGGCTCCCGCGCTCGTGACCGTGGGATTGCTGGCTTTCATCGCGGCCTGGAACGAGTTCATGTTCGCCCTGGCCTTCACGTCGAACATCGATCACCAGACGATCCCGGTCGGGATCGCCAATTTCACCAACCTCTACTACGTGCCCTGGGGCGATATCGCGGCCGCATCCGTGGCGGTGACTCTGCCGCTGATCGTGCTGGTGCTGGTCTTCCAGCGCCACATCGTCGAGGGCCTGACACAAGGTGCGGTCAAGGGATGAAGACGCCGGTCGATCCGAAGCCGCTGAAGGCGGGCTGCCAGACCTTCACCTGGGAGATGCTGGGCGAGACGTGGCGCAACAGGCCCGACGACCTGCTGGCCGCGATCTCCCGGGCCGGCTATGCCGGGATCGAGATCACGGACACGATGATCGGCGGCTATGCGGACCGGCCTCGGGCCTTCGAGGCGGCCCTGGCGTCGCACGGCCTCACGCTGGTGGCCTTCGCGTGCGGCAGTGCCAGCGGCTTCACGGAGGCCGCTGCGCTGGCCGCGGATCTCGTCATGGCCGAGCGTGCCGCGGCCTTCGCGTCCGCCTTCCCGGGCGCGGTCCTGTCGTTCGGCAGCGCGACCGTGATGTCGCCGGGGCCGCGCGACGGGAAGTTCGAGATCGCGGCGCGCTTCTACAACGAGGCCGCCGAGCGCGGCCGCCGCGCCGGCGTCGTGGTCGCGGTTCACCCCTCGTCGCATCACGACACGCTGCTGCTGACGCGCGAGGACTATGACACGCTCTTCGAGCGGCTCGACCCGGATCGCGTCGGCTGGGTCCCGGATACCGGCCACATCCTGCGCGGCGGCCACGACATCCTCGACACGCTGCGGACCTATCGCGATCGCATCCGCTATCTGCACATGAAGGATGTCGATGAAGCGGGCCAATGGCGGATGCTCGGGGCCGGGTGCTGCGACACGCCGGCCGTCATCGAGGCCGTCGCCGCGGCGCCGCACTTCGACGGCTGGCTTGTCCTCGAGGAGGAGTCCGACGACGCGTCGCTCGACCCCGCGCGGGCCGTCGCCCAGAACCGCAGGACCCTTCGAGCCCTCGGCATCTGAGCGTCAGGGCTGGCAGATCGGGATCGTCGCGGCGTTGGCGACGACCGCCGCCAGTTGCCGAAGGTCGTTGGGCTGACGCCGGTTTCGTGCGACCCGGGCAGCTTCTCGCGAAAGACGCGCGTTGCAGGCGCAGGACGGCAGCCCGTTGTCGGGCGTGCAGAGGTCGTGATGGCGGCAGGCCGCATCGAGCGCGTCGACGGGCGCCTTGTCGTATCCGCGATTGCCGGGCCCGCAGTAGTTTCCGTGGATCAGGAGACTGCCGTCCGTTAGGGGATTCTGCGCCAAGGCGGCGGATGCGATCAGGGGGAGGAGCGCGGCAAGACCGAGTGTGCTTCGACGCATGAGAAGGACTCTATCGCTGATCAATCCAGGACGTCCATTGTCGTCGATGTGACGGCGGTTGCAACCGACATCAGGGTCGAAGAGACCGCTTCCGCAACGATAGAGAAGGCCCTTGCGACACGCATTCTCCGTCTCGGATTTCGCAAGCAAGTAACCGATAAAAATGTGTCTCGCAGGCGAAGCCTAGGGGTGGCATGCCTGAGCCGACATGAAGAGTACCGTCTAGACCAGGAAGGTTCACGACGTAGCTTGCGCTCTTGTGCATTGCACAATCAGACTTAAATCGTTGTTGCTTTGCCGAATGCATCTGACGCATAGCTGACATGAACAGCTCTTTATTGAAAAGTGAGCTCCGCATGCAAATCTGTAGTGGGAAGGGGCGACGCGTTGTTAGTTCGGCCCCGATTCAGGAGGACGCTTATGACAATGGTTCAGGGAACGATGCGGCGTCTCGCCCCGATCATATTGGCCGGCACCCTGTCGATGGGCGGCATAGGCTGCGCAATGGCCGGAGCCGACGATGGCGGCGCCCGCTCGTTCTGGAATGTCCCGGCACCGGGCTCCGCAGGCGGAACGCCCGAGACGGCGACGCCGGGAACCGTCAATCCCGCCGCCGCGGCCCAACCCAATGCCAGCATCAGCCGGACCGGCGTCGCGCAAGACGGAACGGCGCTTGCCCGCCCGCGCGTGGCCGTCACGCGGACCGGTCGTGAGCAGTATGCAGTGGCAACCTCCAGAACTCGCGTGAACGTCGTCCGGCATGAGGTTCGGCCGACGAAGGCGACGGCGGAACGCCGGCCTGTACAGGGCAGGGGTGTTTTGCACGCGCTGCATCGGAGCACGGAGACGAATAGCCAGTCGTGAGCCGGAAGATTCGATGACAGTGAAACGACGCGTTCCTCCCGGCGGATCGGTCGGGAGGAGCTTTGAGAGCAACGCTCATCCTGCGCTTGCGCCTGGATCACCTCACCATCGTCTTCGGCGGCACCACGACGTCGTTATCCTTGGGGATCGTCGCGATAGTCGAGTCGCTGATGCCGAGATGCTGCCGGACCAGTTCGGGCGGCAACGCGGCGATCCAGTTGTTCAGCGACACGTCTTGATAGACTGGTGCCTTGAACATCTCGAGATAGATGAGATCGTCGATCCCGGTATTCTCAATGTAGTGTGGCAGCGTCGCCGGCACGTAACCGATATCGCTATCTCTGAAATCGATCGTTCGTGAGTCCGAATGGTTGGCGAACAGCGTCATGCGAGCCATGCCAGAAACGTAATATTGCCACTCGTCGGCATTCGGGTGCCAGTGCAAGGACCGCATGGCGCCAGGTTTCACCACGACATAAGCCATGGCGATGTTGCGGGCGATAACGAAGGTTCGCGAGTCGACGACGCGCACGCTGCCGAACGAGCCTTCCTGGGTGGGCTTCATATCGAGCATCGGGAAATCGAAGTCGACTGTCGAGGCCGGGTGGCTTTTCGACATGGCGGCCGCATCCTCCGCGAACGCGGGCGGCATCGGCGCCTGGAAAATGTAGCGTCCGGAAGGTGGAATATCGTCGAAAGGGCTGAGGGCGGTCTCCGGAACGCCGAAGTTCTTGGCCACGACGCCACGTGGAACGTGGATCAACCAGTCGGAGATCAGCGTCGTGTCGTCTTCCGAGAATGTCCCCTCGTCGAAGACCAACAGGAACTCGCAGCCGTCGGGACCGAGGCCCTGGATCGAGTGCGGCACGCCTTGCGGAAAGTACCAGAGGTCGCCGGCCTTTACGTCCTTGACGTAGGGATTGCCATCGCTATCGAGGGCGGTAATGCGGGCCATGCCCGTCAACATCAGCGACCACTCGTCGGCCGCGTGCCAATGCAGTTCGCGGATCCCGCCGGCGTTCAACTTCATGTTGACGCCGGCGATGTCCTTCGAGATCGGGAAATCGACGACGTTGACCTGCCTGGCCCACCCGCCCTCCTGGATGCGGCGATGGGCCTGGGAGAAGCTCTGCCAGAATTGCTTGACGCTGCCATGGTCGGTCGCGGGCGGCATGTCGGCGCTAAGATCGAGATCGTGAAGCCTCGTGTTCTCCGGTCCCGGATTGGAGGCGCTCACGTCGCTTTCTCCGGTTTGAACCGTGTTGGTCGACTGCGCTTGCGCAGCGCCCGCCACGAGCCCCCAGCCGGCGGCAGCACCCGCACCCATGAGGACGCGGCGCGACATCGTTGCATGCGCGACTGTCCCGTTCGGATCCCATGCTGCGTCCGGCGTTTCGTTGGGATGATCTGACATGGGAAGTCTTTCGCCTGCGTGTTGAACTCAGGCCGAAACGCACGGGAGATCGTCGGGTTTCGGGGACGCCGTGTGAGCCGACCGCGTCAGGCGACCGGATAAGCCCGCCACGTCCTGATCACCGCATCACGCCGGTGTGTCCGAGGGAGTAGCGGCCCGGCTGCGGCCAGATCGTCAGGCCGTGCGGCGACCGCCCGACCGGAACCTTGGCGACCGCGCCGGTCGCGGTATCGACGGCGTAAACGACGTTGTCGAACCGGCCCGACAGCCACAGGTGGCGGCCATCGGCGCTCACGTTGCCCATGTCGGGGCTGCCGCCGCCGGGGATCGGCCAGGTCTTGTCGACCGTGCGGGTCGCGAAGTCGATGACCGAAACGCTTCCCGGGCCATGCGGAGGGCCTCCGACCTTGTTGGATCCCCGATTGGAGACGTAGAGCTTCTTGCCGTCGCGGCTGGGGTAGAGGCCGTGGGTGCCGATCCCGGTCGGGATGAAGCCGACCTCCGTGAACGTGTCGGCATCGATCAGGCTGACGCCGTCGGTCATCATGTTGGCGACGAAGTACACGCGCCCGTCGGGCGAGATGCGGATGTCCTGGGGCATGCCGCCCTGCTTCAAGGTGAGTAACCCGATCAGCTTGCGGGTGGCGACGTCGATCTTGGCCAGAGATCCCGAAAATTCGCAGGTGAACACCGCGGTCTGGCCATCGGCGGAAAAGTCGGCGTGGTTGAGCCCGACACATTCGGGGATCGACAGAGCCCCTTGGAGCGCCATCGTGTGGGGATCGCGGAACTCCAGCCGCCGCCGCGACTCGGCCACGACGATGGCCGACCCGCCGTCCGGCGTGAAATACATGTTGTAGGCGTCCTCCATCGGGAAGGACTTCGTCACCTTGCCGCTCCAGGGATCGATCGAGGCGAGGCTGCCCCAGAGCTTGGCGCCTTCGGCGCTGCCCGTGACCCAGAGCGTCTTCAGGTCCCAGGACGGCACGATGTGCTGCGGTCCCCGTCCGACGCCGTAATGGTCCACCACCTTCATGGTGTTCGGATCGATGACGTAGACGTCCGCGGAGCTGACGTTCGGGACGTAGACACGTTCGGGAACGCCCGCCACGGCCTCGCTGATCTTGCCGGCCGTCGCGTTCGCGTAGACGTTCACGGGCTGGAGCGCGATGTCGCGGGCCTGCCGCCAGTCTCCGAGATCCGCCGGCGCGTCGGCTTGCGCTGCAGCCCCGGCGGCCAGGCACGACCACGCCGCCATTGCGAGCACGAACGCGCGGATTCCCGGTCCGGCGTTTCGGATCAGCATGGAGGATCCTGGATCCGGCCCCTCAGGGCAGAGCGCCTCGTCTGGGAACGGTCGCGCATGCGTTGTCCTCATGGCCGGTTGCGGGCCATGTCGGCCCTGATGGCCGCGACCGTCCGATCGACGATCGCATCCGCGGCCAATCGGCCCATGTCGGCGCTGGATCGCCGCGGATCGCCGTAGACGCCATTGGCGGCATCGAGATCCGTCCCGGTCTTGAGCGCTTCCGCCCGCACGGCACGGGGGTCGACCGCCATGGTGAGCGACGTATCGGCGACGCCGGCATGCGTGCCGATCTCGGCGGCCGAGTAGCCATGGCTCTTCAGGACCGGGTAGAAGTCCGTGGTGGCGGCGCGATAATATTCCGGCACGAAGAAGGCCCGGGCCGGCGTACCGGCCCAGTCCCGGTTCAGCTGCAGCGCGGCCGCCGCGAGGTCGCCCTGGTAGCTGCCGTGCTCGCCGATCAGCACGATCGTTCGGAAGCCGTGCAGCTTGAAGCTCGCGGCCGCGGATTCGATCGTCTTGCGGAACACGTCGGGCGGGACCGTGATGGTGCCGGCAAACCGCATATGCGCGGTCGGCGGGCTGGTACTGCCTTCGGGCACGTAGGCCACCACGGGTGCAACGAGCGCATGGCCCAAGCTCCGCGCGATCCTCTCCGACAGAACGCGGGCGCGGACATCGTGCTTGCCGAGCGCGATGTCCGGCCCGCTCTGCTCGACGCCGCCGACCGGGATGATGATGGTCGTGGTGCCGGACCGGACGAGGTCGCGCAGTTCCGTCCAGGTCAGCTCCTCGAGCCAGACCGTATCGGGAGCTTGCGCCCGTGCCGGGCCGAACCAGAGGCAGAGGAGGACGAGGGCGGCGGCGAGGCGGGGCATCGGACCTTGAAAACGACGAGACACCCCGGATCCATAACGCAAAACAAGTTACCGAGAGCGTCATAGAAGCTGCGAACCCGATACTTCCTGCTCGATCGCGGGCAGGGGATCAGCGACGGGACCGCAAGGCTTCGCTCCGTCCATGAGCTCAAGGCCGTCATGGCCGTGGCCACGATCTGTCGCCGACTCACGATCTCCGGGGCGGGGCGAGTCGTGGTGCCAGCGTGTCGACCAGCCAGTCGACAAACACCCTCACGCGCGGGGAAAGCTGGCGATGGCTCGGATAAAGGACGGAGATCGGCGTTGGTGTCGGTGGAAAGTCTGCCAACACCTCCACCAGAGCACCCGAGGCGAGGTCGTCCGCGAAGCGGTGGCGCGGCGCCTGGATCAGGCCCAGCCCCAACGCCGCCGCCGCGACGCTCGTGTCTGCGCCGCCGACGAGAACGCGGGCCGGCAATACGACCTCGATCGTCCTGCCGTCGGCGGTGAACTCCAGCGGCAGCAGTTGGCCGGTGCGCGACGACACGAAACCGACCATCGCGTGCCCGTCCAGCCGATCGGGCGACACGGGAACGCCATGCTGGGCGAGGTAGCCAGGGCTTGCGCAGGTCATCTCTTCCATGACGCCCAGCCGCCTGACGACCATGTCGCTGTCGGCGAGCGTGCCCGCGCGCACCACGCAGTCGACGCCCTCGCGCACCAGATCGACGAAGCGCTCGCCCTCGCCGAAATGAACCGTGAGGGCGGGGTGCCGCGCCAGGAAGGCGGGCAGCCCCGGCAGCAGCATCGTGCGCGCCAGGTTGCCAACGACATCCACCCGCAACAGTCCGGTCACGGCGCCGCTCGCGCCGCGATCGGCATCTTCCATATCGGCCAGGATCGCCACGCAGCGTCGATAATAGGCCTCACCCTCGACGGTCGGCTGGACGTGGCGCGTGGAGCGCTGCAGGAGCCGCGTGCCGAGCCGACGCTCCAGCGCCTTGACCGCGGCGGTCGCGACGGGCCGCGACACGCCGAGATCCGAGGCCGCGGCCGTGAAGCTGCAGCGGTCGACGATGCGGACGAAGAGTTCGAGCGAGGTCAGCCGGTCCATGAGCATTGTTTTGCGCGGCGAAACAAAGATGTCCATGGCGGCGCGCTAATCGTCCGAGGCCCGAGTCTCCAGATCCATGCGGGACAGGACGGAGGCACTCATGCCCGAACAGACGCGTATCGCTCTCGTGACAGGCGGCAGCCGCGGCCTCGGCCGCTCGACCGTGCTGGCCCTCGCCGCACGCGGCGTGCATTCGATCATCACCTACAAGGACAACAGGCCTGCGGCGGACGAGGTGGTCGCCTCGGCGGAGCAGGCTGGCGTCAAGGCGAGCGCGCTCCGCCTCGACACCGGCGCGGTGCGCAGCTTTCCAGGCTTCGTCGAAGAGGTCCGGCGCGTGCTCGGCGGATGGGGGGTGGAGCGGTTCGATCATCTCGTGAACAATGCCGGCACCTCGCATCACGCCGGCATCGCGGAGGTCACGGAAGAGGACTTCGACGGGCTTTTCAACGTCCACGTCAAGGGCGTGTTCTTCCTGACCCAGAAGCTGCTACCCCTGATCAGCGACGGCGGCCGCATCGTGAACGTGTCCTCGGGGCTCACCCGCATCATCTATCCCGGCAGCGCCGCCTACGGGACGATGAAGGGCGCCGTCGAGGTGCTGACCAAATACCTGGCGAAGGAGCTCGGCCCGCGCCGCATCGCGGTCAATGTCGTGGCGCCGGGTGCCGTCCAAACCGATTTCAGCGGCGGCATGGTGCGCGACAACCCCGAGATCAACAGGCGCGTCGCCGAGGCGACGGCGCTCGGCCGCCCCGGCCTGCCGGACGACATCGGCCCGATGATCGCCTCGCTGCTGTCCGAAGACCATCGCTGGGTCAACGCGCAGCGGATCGAAGTCTCCGGCGGAATGATGATCTAAGGCCGACGGCGGGTAGTTCTCACCGATCGTCATGCCGAGAGGAGCCTGGGGCATCCTTCGATACGACCGCGTTCCGCGGCCGGCTCTGGATGAGGCGCGTGTAGAAGACGCGTCCATCCGTTTCGTCGCTGCCGCAAGACCGCCTGGCGGCGGATCCGGCGTCAGGCGCGCGCCACCTTCTTGGCCATGTCGAAGCTGATCAGCCTCACAACGGCGTGTTCCAGGTTTTGCCGTCCTCCGATCCGCTTGTTGAGGCTTTCGACCGGCCAAGAGACGTAGCGCGCACCCGCGCCGAGCGTGGCGGTGGCCGAAGCGGCCGAACCGTGGAGGAAAGCGATTTCGCCGATGAACGTCTTCGGCCCGACGTCGAAGCTGCGTCCCGCTTTCTCGATCGTCGCCGTGCCGGTGAGGACGTAGAAGAGTTCGCTCGGCCTCTCGCCCTCGCGGGTCATGGTCTCGCCCCCCTGGGCCGTGCCCCAGCGGGCCAGTTTGACGATGGAGCGGAACTCGCCCGGCGTCAGCATTTCGAAAGCCGAGAAGAGATCGTTTTCCTCGCCGCTCATCCCGATGTGGGTCCGGTCCAGAATGATCTGCACCAGAACGATCAGGTTGATCACGAACATGACGAGGTTCCAGAAGATCGACTCGTAGCTCGGCGGGGTCGTGAGATCATTGTAGACCGCGTTCAGCATGATGCTCACGAGGAGCACGGCGCGCAGTCTCAGCTGGTCCCGCAAGGCGAGGGCCGCGACCGATATGATCGCGGCGGCGTGCATGAGGACATCGGGGTAGAGCGGCATCGGCATGTCGGCAGAGATCACCAGGGTCCGGCGACGTGCCGCGGGACGCTCCCGAGAAGCTCTGAGCACGCCGCGACCATCATGGCCACATCGGAGCGTGGCGTCCACGGCGCGGATATCGGCTCCAGGCGGCACGTTCCGCATTGCGAAGCCCTGGTGTATGCCGGTCGGTGGGTCTCGGATCGGGCCTGTGGCTCGCGTCGGCCCTCCACCTCGGACGCGACCCGTCAACCAGGAAGGCGGCCCTTGCGCAACGTGATCGAAGACCTTCAGAGGCGCCGTACCGAAGCGGCGGCAGGAGGAGGCGAGCGGCGCGTCGCGGCCCAGCACGGCCGCGGCAAGCTGACGGCGCGCGAGCGGATCGAACTCCTGCTCGACCCGGACTCGTTCGAGGAGTTCGACATGTACGTCGAACACCGCTCGACCGATTTCGGCATGGAAGGGCAGAAGATCCCGGGCGATGGCGTCGTGACAGGGTGGGGCACGGTCAACGGTCGCTCGGTCTTCGTCTTCTCCAAGGATTTCACGGTGTTCGGCGGGTCGCTCAGCGAGACCCATGCGGGCAAGATCACCAAGGTTCAGGATATGGCGCTGCGCATGCGGGCGCCGATCATCGGGCTCTTCGACGCCGGTGGCGCCCGCATCCAGGAGGGCGTCGCGGCGCTCGGCGGCTACGGCGAGGTGTTTCGACGCAACGTCGAATGTTCCGGCGTCATCCCGCAGATCTCGGTCATCATGGGGCCCTGTGCCGGCGGCGACGTCTATTCGCCGGCCATGACGGACTTCATCGTCATGGTGCGGGACACGAGCTACATGTTCGTGACCGGGCCGGACGTCGTCCGCACGGTGACGAACGAGACCGTGACGGCCGAGGACCTCGGCGGCGCGCGGGTCCACACGACGCGATCCTCGATCGCCGATGTCGCCTTCGACAACGACGTCGAGGCGTTGCGCCAAGTCCGTCGGCTAGTGGATTTCCTGCCGTCGAACAACACGGCGGGAGCGCCGCATTGGCCGAGCTTCGACGACGTCGACCGCGTCGACCCTAGCCTCGATACGCTGGTGCCGGACAGCCCCAACAAGCCTTACGACATGAAGGAACTGATCGGCAAAACGGTCGACGAGCGAGACTTCTTCGAGATCCAGGGTGCCTTCGCGGCCAATATCGTCACGGGCTTCGGCCGGATCGACGGCCACACGGTGGGGTTCGTGGCCAATCAGCCGACCGTGCTGGCCGGCGTCCTCGACAGCGACGCATCGCGCAAGGCGGCCCGCTTCGTGCGGTTCTGCGATGCCTTCGAGATCCCCATCGTGACGTTCGTCGACGTCCCGGGGTTCCTGCCCGGGACCGCACAGGAATATGGCGGGCTGATCAAGCACGGGGCGAAGCTGCTCTTCGCCTATTCGCAATGCACGGTGCCGCTCGTCACGGTCATCACCCGCAAGGCCTTCGGCGGGGCCTATGACGTGATGGCGTCGAAACATGTCGGCGCCGACATCAATTACGCCTGGCCGACCGCGCAGATCGCCGTGATGGGAGCCAAGGGGGCGGTCGAGATCATCTTCCGCCGGGATATCGGGGATGCCGAGAAGATCGCCGAGCGGACGCGCGAATACGAGGAGCGCTTCCTGTCGCCTTTCGTGGCGGCCGAGCGCGGCTATGTCGACGAGGTGATCAACCCCCATTCCACTCGTCGCCGGATCGCGCGCGCCCTCGCCATGTTGCGCGTCAAGAAGGCCGAGAAGCCCTGGCGCAAGCACGACAACATCCCGCTGTGATGGGATAAGGCGGCAACGCGAAAGCAACGGCGGAGAAGGAAGCTCGCCGCCGGGTTCCCTCGCACGACCCGCTCGTCCGCCGTGTCCGCTCCGAACCTGGCCGAAACATCCCGGGGCTCGCGACGCCGGGCTCTCTCATCCTCATCTTAACGTAACGTCAGGCTTCCAGGGCGCAGACTTCTGCCGGAGTGTCCCCGGAGAGAGATCCTTGCGTTGGATGTTGAGCGCCGTCCATGCCCGCCTGAGGACGATGCTGCGTACCCGGATCATGGCCTGCATGGCCATCCTGCTGCTCGGCGTCTGCGCGACCTGCGGCAGCCTGCTGATCGACGCGCATCAACAAGCCAGACGAGATGCCGGCCGGGCCGTCGACAACGTCGCCGCGGCACTCGGCTTCGACCTCTTTCGCAACGTCGAGCTGCTGGACCTCTCCATCCAGGCCGTCGTCGAGGGGTGGAGCAACGACGAGGTCAGGGCCTTGAAGCCCTCGCTGCGGCGGCAGGTGCTCTTCGATCACTCCGCCGCCGCCCGACATTTCGGACCCATTCTGGTCCTCGATCGCTACGGAAGCTTGCTGGAGACCTCCGACGACAGCGCTACGGCGGCCGGAAATTACGCCACGCGGGAAGGGTTCCAGGCGCATGCCGCAAATGCGACGCTGGGCCTCTTCATCAGCAAGCCGTTCCAGGACGGCCCGGACGGCCCCTGGAGTCTCGCGTTCAGCCGCAGGCTCAACGATCCGGACGGGAGCTTCGCCGGGATCGTCACCGGAACGCTTCGCCTCTCCTACATGCAGGACGCCTATGGGCGGATGCAGCTTGGAAAGGACGCGCTGATGACGCTCTACAACAGCGATGGAGCACTTCTGGCCCGTGAACCCCGCGCCGATGCGAAGCTCGGGACAGTCGTCCTCAATGCCGAAACGATAGCCCGGGTCAAGAGCAACCAGTCGGGTCCCGACGACACTTTCGAGGCGACATCCCCCATCGACGGCATCACGCGCGTCTTCGGCTACCGACGGGTCGGTCTGCTGCCGCTCGTTCAGTTCGCAGCGGAATCCACCGAGGACGTTTACGCCGCCTTCTGGACGCGCGCCGCCGAGATCGGCATCCTGCTGGCCACTCTCTCGACCGGGATCGCATTGCTTCTCGTCCTCGCCAAACGGGAGATCGATCACCGGATTGACGCCGAGACGCGGCTTCAGGAACTCGCCACGACCGACGACCTTACCGGGCTGATGAACCGCCGTGCTTTCAAGACCGTCCTCGATCGCGAGCGTCGATCCGGCGACGGTCGCGAGGGTTCGGTCGGCCTTCTGATGATCGATGTCGACCACTTCAAGTCCTACAACGACACGTACGGGCATGGGGCGGGCGACATTGCCCTGTGCCGCATCGCGGAAGCCATCGCGTCCGCGGCCGCGCTTCACGGGGGCCTCGCGTCCCGCTACGGCGGAGAGGAGTTCGCCGTGGTTCTGCCGGCGCCCCGGGGGGCGCATGCCGCCAAAGCGGCAGAAGCCGTCCGGAAGGCGATCATCGACCTCCGGGAGCCGCATGCCGGTTCAGCCTTCAAGGTCGTCACGATCACGGTCGGCGCGTCGTCGATCGCATTGGGAGATCCAAGGCCGAACGCCGCCTTGTTGAAGGCAGCCGACCAGGAACTCTACCGCGCCAAGGCGCTGGGTCGCAATCGTTCGTGCACGGGAGAGCCCCTGGCGCAGGCCGCCTGACAGGTCGACCTTTGAGCGTTTTTGAACTGCCTTCTGGCCCCAAACGGTCGGTGCTTGACTTCCGGTCGGTATCCGAACATCGGGTCGCGTTCTGACGTCAGGCGCTGAGATCACCATGCTCTTTGCCGCAGACGGGCCCTCCGCCGACCGGCTTCCCGCCGCCGCTGCTTCCTGCGGGCGTCCATCGTCGACCTGCCCGGTTCGGTTGCGCGGGACGGGGCGGTCGAGCATCCCAGAGCCCCCTCGTGTGGCTGCGGCTCCCAACGGCGCGGTGCATCGGACGCGTGATGAGAGTGGAAGGGCGGACCGGAGCCCGGTCGACTTGCCAGCGATGTCGAAGCTGCCCATAGACCGGACGCGAATTCTCGGAATGCGATGACTGCGTCGAAACGCGAACGATCCCGTCCGGCTGGTCTCGAGCCTCCGGCAGCGAGCCTGTCCGGGTGGGCGAGAGCCGTCCTGGTCGCCGTCGGCCTCGTTCTCCTCGTCCCCGTCGTGGCCATGAGAGGTCAGACCGACGATCAGTTGGAGGCCTTCCACAATCGCGTTCTCACGCAGTGGCCTCGGCGCGACAGCTTCTGGCCCAACCCCTCGGCCTATTTCTCGACCGTCAACGCGTGGCTCGCGGATCGCGCCTACCCGATCATCGCGGTGACCTACCTCAAGAACGACTTTCTTTACTTCGGCCTCAACACCGCACCGATGCCGCATATTACGATCGCCAGGGACCGTTTCGTTTTTCTCAACGGGAACGACGACACGTCCGTCAACGACATGATCGAGGGAACGTGCTTGGGCCTGTCGAATCCGAGCGAGATGGCGCGTCTTCAAGCGGCGGTCGACGAGATCGCCGACTATGGCCGGCATCATGCCGACGAGATCGACGTCGTGCTCGTCCCCACGATCCCGACGTTGTACGGGGATCGTCTTCCGAGATCGATCCCCTCGGCCGATCGGGCGGCGTGTTCCAAACTCAGCAGGGGCGATTCGCCTCTCGCTCAGATCGCGTCGCCGCGTGGGACCCGGTTCTCGTATTCGTTCTCGGCGATGCACGACCACCGGGACGACAGGGCCTTCTTCCCCATCGGCAACTTTCATCCCGGAGGTTGGAGCGTCAAAGTCGCCAGGGATGCGTTCCTGCACGACATCGGCGCGGCAGCTCCGACCGGCGAAACCGTCGAGCTCACGACGGGACCGTCCGAGTTGCTCCTCGATCACGGCGTCGTGGCCCCGTTTCCCGTCTACAAGGTTTCGGCTTCCGGGATCACGGTGGACGGCAAGCTCGAAGCCGCCGTCCGCGCCGATACGGTGCGGTTCTACGACAATCCGCTGGATTCGCTCCACGCCTATCGCAACCCGCGGGCGACGGACCCCGAAAGCCTGCTGATGATCTCCGATTCGTTCGGCGAAGGCGCGGGTCTGAGTTACGCCGCCGCGTTCCAGCAGGTCGTCCAGATCGGGGTGCCCGAGAGAGACGTCTCAGGTCTCGTGGCGACGATCGCGAAACTCACCCGCTTCGATCGTGTCGTCCTCCTGTTCAACGAAGGCAACTACGGCAGCGTGATCGAGATCGGCCGCCTGCTGCGGTCCGACATGTCCACCGCCGCGTCCAAGTGACGACACGACCGAGGCTCAAGATCCTCCCGGTCGCATGAAAGTGGTGCGGTCCTCGGCCACGGCGCCCACCAGGAAATCATGCACCGCGCGGATGCGGCCGATGCCGCGCGTGTCCTCGTGCTCGACGATCCAGTAGGAGCGCAAGGCCCGATGCTCGGGCATGACGCGGAGCAGATCGGGGTGACGCCGCGCGATGAAGTCGTGCAGCACGCCGATGCCGATGCCGGCCCGCACCGCTTCGAGTTGTCCGATGGCATTGGCGCATTGGAACGCGATGGGTGCACCACCGTAGAGTTCCTCCACGTAGTTCAGCGCCGGTGAATAGTTGAACTCCTCGACGTAGCCGACGAGGCGGTGGTCGGCGAGGGCCAAGAGGGCCTCGGGTGCCGCATGGCGGGCGAGGTAATCGGCCGACGCGAAGAGCCCGAGCGAGTAGTCGGTCAGCTTGCGGGCGACGAAGCGCCCCGCCTCGGGCTTCTCGAGCACGATTGCGATGTCGACTTCGCGCCGGCCCACCATGCCGGCCTGGGGCGTCGGTACGAGTTGGATCGCGATGGCCGGATAGCGCTCCGCCAAAGCCGCGAAGCGCGCTGCGAGGTAGTAGGTCGAGAGCCCGTCCGGCGCACCGATCCGCACCGTGCCCGAGAGTTCCACGTCGCGGTCGCCGAGTTCCGCCTGGGCCTGAAGGAAGGCCGTCTCCATCCGCTCGGCGGCCGATATGAAGCGCTCACCCGACTCCGTCAGCAGGACTCCGGTGGTGCGGCGGTCGAGCAGGCGCGCGTTGAGCGCCCGCTCCAGCGCCGTCACCCGCCGGGCTGCGGTCGCGTGGTCGACCTTGAGGCTGCGGGCTGCGGCGACGAACTGGCCGGCGCGCGCCACCGCCAGGAACACCCGCACGTCGTCCCAGTTCACATCGGTCTCTGCTTATACATGCACAGCGATTGCGCGATCTCGTCGCTTGTTGCGCGAAAATATCGATGCATAGTGAGGACAGTCAAGAGCACTGGGGAGGATACCATGACGGATTACGGGCATTTCATCGGCGGTAAGCACGTCGCCGGCACATCGGGTCGCACGGCCGACGTGTACTGGCCCATGACGGGCGAAGTCGCTGGAAAGGTCTCGCTGGCCTCGGCCGAAGAGGTCCGGGCCGCCGTCGAGAACGCGCGCGCCGCCCAGGTCGGCTGGGCCGCCGTCAACCCGCAGCGCCGGGCTCGCGTGTTCATCAAGTTCCTCGACCTCATCCATCAGAACATGGACGAACTCGCCACCCTGCTGGCGCGCGAACACGGAAAGACCATCCCGGACGCCAAGGGCGATATCCAGCGCGGCTACGAGGTCGTGGAATTCGTGCTCGGCGTCCCCCACCTGATGAAAGGCGAGTTCACCGACGGCGCCGGCCCGGACATCGACGCTTATTCGCTGCGCCAGCCGCTCGGCGTCACGGCCGGCATTACGCCGTTCAACTTCCCGGCCATGATCCCGATGTGGAAGTTCGCGCCCGCCATCG
>CAXUOD010000014.1:0-2921 GCA_964252585.1 uncultured Lichenihabitans sp.
GCTTGGGGCTCCGGCGGGCGGAGCCCGCTGGAGAAGCCGGCGGAGAGCGGCCCGCAGGGCCGTGTCGAAGCACGCAGGGCGCCGGCTTCGGCCATACCGCCTCGGCCGGGTGTCCTGGAGCGTCCTTCGACTCGACCGCGTTCCGCGGCCGGCTCAGGATGAAGCGCGCGTAGAACAAGCCTTCGCATCGCTTTCTTCGCTTCACAGCGTTTCATAAAGGCCGCGGACCGTGCGGTCCCACTGGTCGAGCGCCGCGGGATGCTCTCTGCTCATCCAGCGCACGAAAGAGCAGAACGCGAACCCCCGGCCATCGTGAGCCAGTTCCTCCTTTGCGCTTTCGAACGGCTTCTCCGAAAGATCGTAGCGCACGGTGAACAGCGTGATCCATCGACCCGCTGTTCCACGACGCGTGCGCGGGCAAAAAAGGCCCCATGCTCCATCCGGTGTGTCGCCCACATGGATGTGAATGGCTCTCAGTTTGTCGATATACGCCAAGTGAGCCACGTATCGCGCCGAGACGTGATCGGTCTGCGCCCGATCACCCGTCTCCGTTGACGAAAACCGTTTCATCGATACCGCACCATCGTTACCTGCCATCAGGCACGAGCCTGTCGTGCTCCGGCATGTTCGATGTCGCCGTGGGAAACAGCGTGGAAATCTGGGGTCGCGTTGTTTTTGACTTCGGGTGTCGGCCAGCCTGTCTCACGAGGCGTGACCGATCAGCGTCGTCATCTCGGTCGCGTGCGCTCCAGGCTGTTCTCCGCAAGCCTGCGGCCGATCCGAGCGTGTCCATAGGCTACAGGATCGGCTGACCGTCGGCCGATCCAGGCGGCCGTGGCCGGCCTCACGACGCCAGAGGCCGGCACAACTCCGGTTCGAGCTCGGTGGGGAACCGCGCGTCGTGTGGCGACGTCGCGCCCGGTCAGCTCTTCACGGCCTTGTCGAGGAACAGCTGACTGATCGCGGTAGGCTGGACGCCACTGACGTTCTTCGCCGTCACGACGAGGAAGTCGTAGAAGTAGCCGAAGATGACGGGCGTCTCGTCGAGCAGGAGTCGCTCGATCTGGCCGGCATATTCCTTCTGCTTCTCGAGGTCCGAGGTCGCGACATAGCCGGCGACCAGCTTGTCGTAGTCGGCGTTCTTGAAATGCGCCGAGTTCCAGGTCCCGTCGCTCTTCAGGGGCGCCGACAGATAGACGTTCGGAACGCCCCGATGGCCGTAGTCCGTGATGCCCATCGGCGAGTCGAGCCAGTTCGACTTGCCGTAGACGGCCTCGCCGTAATAGGCGCCCTGATCGAGGACGTTGAGGTCGATCGTGATGCCGATCTCCCGCGCCGCGTTTTGCACGAGCTGCGCATATTGGGGGATCTCCAGATACTGCTCGGTCGTCAGCGTGACCTTGAGGTCCTTGGCCCCGGCCGCCGCCAAGAGAGCCTTGGCTTCCGCCAGATCCTTTTGGCGCTGGGCCACGGTCTTGTCGGTCGACGGGTAGACCGGCGCGAAGGGGCTGTCGTTGCCCTCGACCGCACGACCCCGCATCAAGCCCTTGACGAGCCGTGACCGGTCGAGGGTCAAGGCGATGGCGCGCCTTACGCGCTTGTCCTTGAAGGGCTCCATGTCGGTCCGCATGTGGAGCTGCTGGTGCGCCGAGGACTTGAGGCTGATCACGATGTAGTTGGGGTCGGTGAGCAGTCCCGCCCCGGCGAGGACCGGGACCTGCTGGATCACGTCGACCTCGCCGCCTTGCAGCGCCAGCAGCATCGGCGGCGTGTCCGTGTAGAAGGTGAACTCGGTCCGGTCCGGAAGCGCCTTCTCGCCCCAGTAGTCGGGGTTCCGGACGAAGGAAGCGCCGACCTTCGGGGTGTAGCTGTCGAGCTTGAAGGGGCCCGTTCCGGGGAAGGTCTTCTCGAAATCGCCCGCGTAATCGGCCGGAATGATGACGGCGTTATAGTTGTCGGACGACACGAGATAGGGAAAGTTGCCGTTCGGGGCATCGAGGTGGAACGCAACGGTGTAGTCGTCCACCTTGCGCGAACCGCCCTTGCTCAAGGAGCCGGCGAAGGCCGAAAGTGCGTTGGAGGAGTTCTTCGGGTCGGCCAGCCGATCGATGGAGGCGACGACATCGTCGGCCTTCATCTCGCGCCCATCGTGGAACTTGACGCCCTTGCGCAACGCGAAGGTCCAAACGGAACTGTCGGCGTTGGGCTTCCAGCTTTCCGCCAGAGCTGGTTTCAGCACGAGGTCGGGTCCGTCGACGCAGAGGAACTCGGCCACCTGCTGAAGCAGCAGCAACCCGCCGGCATTGGCGACGCTCACGGGCTCGACGACGGCCGAAGGCACCTTCTGGGCGACCCGGATGGTGCCACCCGGAGCGGCTCGCGCGAGGCCTGTGCCCGATAGCGTGGCGAGCCCCGTCCCGGCGACCCGCAACAGGCCCGGTAGCGACAGGCCGAGCACGGACCCGTGTCTGATGAACTCCCGCCGGCTGACACGGCCTCCGACGAAGCCGTCGACGAGGTGGCGTTCCATCTCGGATCCCGCAAAGCGCATCCGGTCGGCAGCCTCAAGATCATATTTCATCAGTTTCGAGCTCCTGTTCGATGACATTCATGCAAGAAACGGGTTCAGCGGCGCCGATCATCCAGCGCGCCAACGCCGGCCCGACGCCCCCGCACCGGCTGAACCGGCCATGACGCCGCAAGCGCACCAGTGATTCCGCAGACACCGACCGACAAGCGGATTGTCGTCCGGAGTGAAAGTTGAACGGCCCGTTGACCCACTGCCTGATCCCGATGTCCCATGAGCGGGGTAGCGCTCGAAGCCGAGGGATAACTCGGGGGATATACGGTCGATGTGTACTAAGACCCGGATCGGCTCCGACGCGCTCGAACCTGGCGAGACCGAAGAGGAGCGCCTGCGT
>CAXUOD010000014.1:3021-31132 GCA_964252585.1 uncultured Lichenihabitans sp.
CTAGGCTCATGGTCCATCCCTTGAGGTTTCGGTCGCGACATTCTCAAGCAGACGTTTGAGCGAACTCGCGAGCCGCCGGCGATGCCGGTTCGTCGAAGCGGGTCAGGTGGCGCAAGGCCTTTTCGCAATACCAGTCGACGAACCTGAGAACGAGGGACTCTTCCTCGGCGTTGTAGGGACCCGGCACGTAGCCGACGGAGTGAAGGCCGCGTTGGTTCATCTCCACGAGATCGCGATCCTGCCGGTTGGTGATGTCCCACAACTCGGTCAGACCCTTGATCGTGTAGTCCCGGCCTTCGATGGCATCCTTGTGGACCAGCCATTTCGCCGTCACGATCGTCTCGTCGGGTGCCGTCGGCATGGCCGAGAACGCGAAGACGCTCTCCGACGTGGCGTGGCAGAAGCTGTTGGGTTCGAGCGCCCAGCGCATCGATCCGATGTCCCCGCCGTCGCACAGCGGCATCGCCACGGCGGGTTTGCCGTCGATCGTCAAAGTCCGACTGCCCTCGGTGAGCGGGAACCGTGATACCTGCCACCACGGCCCGTCGAACGGGCCCACCGACAGGCCTTTGGCTGCCATCCGCTTTCGGAAATCGTCGTCCGCGAGAGCCACGCCGCCGTTGAGGCTGGCGCCGGGCTGCACCGGGAAGATTCGCGCCAGTTCCGGGTGCCGCGCGACGCAATGGTAGCATTCGCGCGCGTTCTCCATCACGAGCTTCCAGTTGCCGCGTTCGACCAGAGTGTACTCGTAGGCGACTTTCGCATCCGCCAGTCTGTGGGGCGCCAGCATTGGTTCGAGGTCGGCCTTGAGATCGGCGAAGTCGGGTGGTGTGTCGGCGAGGCACACGTAGACGCTGCCCGCGACCGTCTCGACATGGATGGGTCGCAGGGCGTGGCGGCTCATGTCGAAATCCGACGGCATGTGGCGCGCCGACAGGAGTTCGCCCTCCAGGCTGTACACCCATTGATGGTAGGGGCAGACCAGCCTCGACTTTCGTCCGACGCCGGAGGGGCAGATCTCCGCGCCGCGATGCCGGCACGAGTTATGGAATCCGCGCAGCACGCCGTCCGTGCCTCGCACCAGCACCACGGGCGAGCGTCCCACCAGGAACGACAGGGTGCTCCCCGGCTCTCGGACCTCGACCTCGAACCCGGCGAGAAGCCAGCACCTCTCGAAGACGGCCTGCAGGTCGAAGGCGAACGCATCGGGGTGGTTGTAGAAGGCCTGAGGGAGGCCGTGGCCGGGCCGGCGCGCCCGCACCAGGGCTTCGATCTCGAGTTTCTCGAACATGCCAGTCCCCGATCTATGTGTGACGCCGCTGCGATCCGCCTCCGCCGTGTGGCCGCGGCAGCTCCGACGATCTCTCGGTCGGTTCGCACCGGCAGGCCATCTGGTGGTCCGACCCAAACCGATGGTTCACCCGTTCGGACCGGTCGGCCCACCCGCTGAGGGTCGGTGCACTGGCCCACGTCGCCGAAGCACGCTGCAGCGCGGCATACACTGATTCTTCACGACGTTTTCTCAAAGCGCTTTTTCGTCTTTCCGCGCTGGCCATTCCAGTGCAGGCTGAGTGACCTTTAAATCAGTGACCGCATGGCTGCACGATGGGCTTGAACGTCAGCGACCTCGAAAACATCATCGACGACCTGCAAGCGTCCGAGCAGCAGCAAGGGAATTGCATGTTCCAGCTGTCGCTGATGGTGGCACGCCTGGCGCTTTCTCCCGTGTCCGAAGAATACAAGGATCAAGCGTCCCAGACCCTGATCGAACTGGTCAGAGAGAAACGCAAAAGCGCTCCCGTGGTCGCCCATCCTCGCTTCGTCGCTGAACAGCGAAAGCCTTGGCTTGTCGACGCTCAGAGCTCGCCGGTTCCGTCGATGCCCTTGGGGCTGCCGGTCAGCGCGAAATGCGGCAGTGGTGGGCTCAGCTGATATCCCGCGTAGGTTTCTGATCCGGTGCCTCCAGCTCTCGCCGGACGACCTGCACGAACTCCATCCCACTGCCGATCATGAACGATAGGGCGGCGATCCAGAGCAACTCGGGCCTGTAGGGTCTGACCCCACCTTCCCACGCGGGCACGGCGTCGGCGAATCGGCACGGTTGTATGATCTTGTATAAACACTCGAGAGGCGGCGGAGTTCTGGCGCCGAGGAGCTCCTTCAACTCGATGTAGTAATCGTACCACCAGATGACGGCAACGGTCATCCCTACGATCCCCAAGGCCATCAGGACGGGTGCGAATAAGCGGATGGACATAGACGGAGGATGCGCATTGAGCAGGCCGGGACGCAACATCGCGTCCTGCACGCCGCTTGGCGCAGCAACCTCGGTCGTCCATCTTAGGGCCGGGTCCCGCGATCGCTCGTTCGCTGCGATGGAACGCCCCTTCCGCCCCCGGTGACGGGCCGTCCGCGATCTCGCGCCCATTCCCATCGACTCCGACTTCCCGTCTTCGGTGACGCGCCGCGAACATCCGCGATGTCGCAAGAAAAAGTGACCCACTCTCTTGACAGCGACGGCCTTGCTCGGGAAAGTCGCCGACGATGACAAGCATTGCCGTGTAACGGCCATGAAATGAAAATCAATAATACGTCGATAGTTTAGGGAGGGGAGAACGATGTCGGTTCAGCACGCGAGTGCCGCGATAGCTGCTGCCATTTTCATGGCTTTTGGCTTGAGTCAAAGCGCAATGGCAGCTGGCGAGCAATGCGTCGGCAAGGTGGCCACGATCCGTGTCATCGGGCAACCGATCCCGACCATTCCCTTCCTCGACAGCCAGAAAGGCGAGTTCGAGAAGAAGTGGGCCACCAAGGTCGAGATCCAGCAATTCGGCGAAAACGACCGCCGCGCCAAGTCGCGTCTCGATGCGTCGCAGGGAACCGGCGCCTATCAGGTCTACTATATCGACGAGGCCAATGTCGCGGAATATGCGGCATCGAAATGGGTGTTGCCGCTGCTCGACTACATGCCCAAAGACTTCGATTGGAACGACTTCCTCGAGGGCCGACGGGCCGTGGCGACGATTGGTGGAACGCCGTATTTCGCGCCGTTCGAGGGCGGCGGCGACCTCATGATGTACCGCAAGGACATCATGGCCCAGAAGGGGCTGAAGCCGCCCAAGACCCTCGACGAGCTGAAGACGGTCGTCGCTGCGCTGAACAGCCCGCCGACCATGTATGGCACCTCGCTGCGCGGCCGCCGCGGCTCGGGCATGAACGTCTGGCGCTGGACCCCGTTCTTCCGCGCCATGGGGGGCCAGTGGTTCGATGGTCCGAAGCCCGTGTTCAACTCCGAAAGCGGCGTCAAGGCCACCCAGTACTACGTCGACCTGATGAAGGACGCGCCTCCCGGTTCGTCGACCAACACCTGGAGCGAAGTCGTCGAAGGCTTCCGGGGCGGCCAGGTCGGTCTCATCATAGAGAGCGATGTGTTCGGTCCCTGGGCGGAGGACAAGACGAAGTCTCAGATCGCCGGCAAGGTCGGCTACGCGCCGCCACCCGATCCGCTGCCCTCGGCCGGCTTCGCTCATGGCTTCGCGATCGCGGCCAAGGGGAATCCGGACGATTGCTCGAAGACGGTGTCCGGTGATTTCGTGGCCTGGGCGACCAGCAAGGATATGGAGGCCCGCAAGGTGAAGGCCGGCATCCTCAGCGATTTCGCCCGCAAGAGCACGCTCGACAACCCCGACTTCCAGAAACAGGTCAATCCGGACTACATCCAGGCCCTCAAGGATACGGCCTCGAAGACCAGTCTGCTGATCTGGCAGAACCCGCTCTGGCCCGAAGTCGGCGATGATCTCGGCCTCGACCTCGAACAGGTGTTCACGGGGTCCCAGCCCGACATCAAGTCCGCGCTCGACGATGCCGCGAGCCAGGCCCAAGAGGTCGTGCAGCGCTGACCATCCTGACCATGTTCGCAGGCTCCGGGACAACCACCCGCGAAGCCTGCGATCTCGGGAAACGTGATGTCTCCGACCTCGAAAACCGTGGCGCCGGCCCTTCCACGCCATATGCCTGCCACGTCGTGGTTCGCCACGCTCGCCACGGCGCCGGCCTTTCTGCTCCTCGTCGTGCTGTCGCTGCCGCCGACCTTCGGGGCGCTGGCGTTGGCGCTGCGCAACTATACCTTGCAGTCGCCGACGAGCCGCTGGGTCGGGTTCAACAATTTCGCCCGCATGTGGGACGACCGGCGCCTGTTCAACGCGCTCGAAGTGTCGGTCATCTGGGAGATCCTGACCGTCGCGGGATGCATGGCGGTTGCGGTGCTGATCGGCACCGTTCTCTTCGAACGTGTCTCGCGACGCTACCGCGATGCGGTCTGTCTCGCGCTGATCCTGCCGATCCTGCTGCCGCGCGTGTCGGCCGGTCTGATCTGGCGCTTCATGTATTCGCCGCTGATGGGCATCCTGAACTATCCGTTCACGCTGCTGCATCTGCCGCCGATCGAGTTCCTGACCCGCCCCACTCTCGCCATCTACGCCGTCGCGGTGGTGGACATCTGGCAATGGGGCCTGTTCTTCGGCGTCATCATGCTGAAACTGCTGGAGACGCTGCCGCCGAGCCCGCTCGAGGCGGCCAGGCTCGACTATGCCTCGACCTGGGGCGTGCATTGGTTCATCAGCCTGCCCATGCTGCGGGTCGCGCTCGTCACCATGACATTCGTCAAGGCCGTCGAGAGCCTCCGCTCCTTTGATCTGATCTACACGATGACGGGCGGCGGCCCCGGGATCGCGACCGAGACGCTCGACCTCTATGCCTATCAGAAGGGCATCGCCCTCTCGGGGCAGATCTCCTACGCGGCCGCGATGAGCGTGCTGCTGCTCGTGATCTCGACGGTCGCCTTCTCGTTCCTGTGGAAGCGAACGCAACGATGGCGGTGATCCGGCGCCTTTCCACCGCGGCGATGATCGGCCTCCTGCTGTTCATCGCGCTGTTCCCGGTGCTTTGGACCCTGCTCGGCTCGTTCAAGACGCTGAAGGACATCGTCACGCCGGTCCCGGTGTTCGTCTTCACGCCGACCCTCGGGAACTACGCCTCCGTGCTGGCCACGCCGGCCGTCCAGCTCGGCCTGATGAACAGCGTCATCGTGGTGGGGGGCGCGCTCGGCATCGGCATGCTGCTCGGGATCCCGGCCGCCCATGCGCTGGCGCGGCACGTCACGCGGTTCAAGGACGACGCGCTGTTCTACGTCCTCTCGTTGCGCTTCATGCCGCCGGTGGCGATCGCGATCCCGTTCATCGCGCTCTACCTCAAGCTCGGCATCAACGACACGCGGTTCTCGCTCATCCTCACCTATTGCCTGACCACGATCTCCACCATCATTTGGCTCGGCGTCCCGGCCTTCGAGCAGGTGCCCCGCGAGATCGAGGAAGCGGCCGGGCTCGAAGGCTATTCGGATCTTGCGGTCTTCTGGCGGGTGTCGCTCCCGGTGGCCCTCCCGTCGCTCGTCGGGGCCGTGCTCTTCACCTTCATCATCACCTGGAACGAGCTTCTCATCGCGCTGGCCCTGACGTCGCAGAACTTCACGCTGCCGGTCGTGGCCGCGAGCTTCACGACGCTCGGCATGGAGGTGCCGTGGGGCGTCATCAATGCCTCGACGATCCTTCTCGCCATTCCGCCGTTCCTGTTCATCGGGGTGATCATGCGGTTCGTGAACCGCTTCTTCCGCCTCGACCATCGTTGAACCCGCTCGTCTCGGGCGCCCGCTCCTCTGGGTTAGAATTGCGTCATGGCCAGCGTTGAGATCGACAAGCTCGTCAAGGAATTCGGCTCGGTGCGCGTGCTGCATGGCGTCGACCTGACCTTCGCGGATGGCGAGTTCGTGGTACTGCTCGGGCCGAGCGGCTGCGGCAAGTCGACGATGCTCCGGATGATCGCGGGTCTCGAGAGCATCTCGGGCGGCGCGTTGCGCATCGACGGACGGGTCGTCAACGACGTCCCGGCGCGCGACCGCGGCATCGCCATGGTGTTCCAGAACTACGCGCTCTACCCGCATATGACGGTCTACGACAACATGGCGTTCGGGCTGCGTCGCCTCAAAGTGCCGCGCCCCGAGATCGACGAGCGCGTCAAGCGCACGGCCGAGATCCTCGCCATCACGCCGCTGCTCGACCGCAAGCCGAAACAACTGTCGGGCGGCCAGCAGCAACGGGTCGCGATGGGCCGCGCGATGATCAAGACCCCCAAGGTCTTCCTGTTCGATGAACCCTTGTCGAACCTCGATGCGATGCTGCGGGACCAGTTGCGGATCGAGCTCAAGAAGCTTCACCAGCTCCTGAAGGCGACCATCGTCTTCGTGACGCACGACCAGCTCGAAGCCATGACGCTCGCCGACAAGATCGCCGTGATGAAGGACGGTGTCGTCGAACAGGTCGGCACCCCGGCCGAGGTCTACCACGCGCCCGCGAGCCTCTTCGTCGCGCGGTTCATCGGGTCGCCGGCCATCAACCTCGTGCCGATGCGGGTCTCGGCCGACGGCCGGGGGCTCGTGGGCGACGCCATGTCGGTGACGCTCGGGTCAGCCTACGGGGCAGCTCTGACACCGGGCCGAGCCGTGACGCTCGGCATCCGGCCGAAGGACCTGCGCCTGCCCGTCGGAGACGAGACCGTCAACCGCATACCGGCCACCGTCGTCCTGTCGGAGATGCTCGGCGCCGAATCGCTGATGCAGGTGCGGATCGGGGATCGGGAACTCGCCATGCTGGTGCGAAACGCGGAGGCCCGTCCGCAGGGAGGTCGGGTCGATGTCGTGATCCCGGTCGAAGCGCTCTTCCTGTTCGATGCCGAAACCACGAAGCGTATCGATCGCGCCGAAGCGCCGCGCGCCGAGGCGCCGCGCGCCGCTGCCGTTCAACCTACTCCCTCAAGCCGACCCAGAGCGGTGCCAGCGCCGCCTTGAGGGCCTGGAACTGCCTGTAGCGCGCCTCCAGCGCGACGACGCGCCGGGGATCCGGCTCGATCCGGTCGTGTACGGCCGTCATGGCGCCGACCGCCGCTTCGAGGCTCGGGTGGAGCCCCGCCGCGACCGATGCCAGGATGGCGCTGCCGAGCGCCCCCAGTTCACCGGCCGCACTGATCTCGATCGGGAGATCGAGGACCGCTGCGAAGATCTCGAGCCACGGCCGGCTCCGCGCCGCGCCACCGGCGAACCGCGCCGCTCGCGGCGGCGGGCGGCCCTTCAGCAAGCGGTCGATGTGGCTGCGGTGCTCGAAGGCGACGCCCTCGTAGACGGCCCTGATGAGATGGGGCAGCCGGTGCCATGACGAGAGGCCGATGAAACTCCCACGGGCGTCCGGAGCATCCACGCCGCCGTTGAGGAACGGCAGGAAGAAGAGCGGCGGGCCGCCCTCGGGCAAGGCCTCGACCTCGGCGTTGCACCAGGCGTAGACGGTGTCCCGCTCGGCGGAACCGCGGAAGGGCGCGACGACGCGGTCGACCAGCCATTCGAAGTTGGAGGCCGAGGTCGGGCCGCCGTCGATCAGCACGAAATCACCCGGCCTCGGCCCGAGGCTGCAGCACAGGATCGAGCCGTCCGTGGTCGGGGTTCGCGTCGCGAGCTGGTTCAAGCCCCAGGTCCCGGCGATCACGGTCAGCAGCGTTTCGTCCACGACCCCCAAGGCGAGCAGCATGGCATGCCCATCGGCCGACCCGGCCGCAACCGGTGTTCCGGCCTCGAGCCCGAGCGCGGCCGCAGCCTCGGTGGTCAGCCCGCCGGCCATCGAGAGGGTCTCGATGGTCTCCGACAACAACGGAGCCCAAGGGGAAAGCCCGAGGTGATCCAGAACGGCCTCCGTCTGTCGGCGCCCGCGCTGGTCGATCATGCTGGCGGTGGAAGCATCGGTGACCTCTTGCGCGAACCGCCCCGTCAACCGGAAACGGAGGGCGTCCTTGCACATGAGGACATGCGCCGCACGGGCCACGGTGGCGGGCTCGTGCCGGTCGAGCCATGCCAACAGGGGCAGCGGCTTGCCGGCCCAGAGATGCTGCCCGGTCAGCCCGATATGTCCCGGTTCCAGACCCTGGTTGCGCCAGGCGTCGACGACCGAAGCCGCCCGTTGGTCCGACGACAGGATGCCGTTGCGCACCGGTGCTCCTTCGCGGTCGAGCAGGAACACGCCGTTGCCGGTCCCTGTGAGGCCGATCGCCCCGATGTCGAGCGGACCGATGCCCGCCCCCTCGACGGCCGTCCGGACCGAGTGGCAGACGACGCGCCACAGGTCGTCCGGATCGCGTTCGATGAACCCGGGCGCGGGCGAGACGGGTCTCAGCGCTTCGCCGACCGCCGAGCATTCGACCCCGTCGAGATCGTAGATGGCCGCCTTCACGGCCGTGCCTCCGGCATCGATGGCCAGGATATGAGGCCCCATTGCTGTCCTCCCGTGCCCGCTCTGCGGCAGGCGTCTTCGCGATTAACACGCTCCTTCACCGGTCGAAAGCGGCGGCGGCTATCGTGTCGCCCGTCGGCCTTTGAGCTTTCCAGTGACAAGCCGGGCCGATCTCCGGTAAAGCCGTGCGTGACCGTCACGCCTGCAGCGCCGGAAGACGAACTTGTGCAAGACCCCGTCGATCGACTGGCCAGCCCCGGTCGGGTGGCGGATCTCGGGACCCCCCGCGTGAGGATGTCTTCGTGTCCAGAGGCCTGAGATGATGGCGACGACCGCGACCAACCTTCCGGACCGGCAGGCGGCGCTGGCCGCGGCCAAGGCCCTCGGCAGTGTCGACGTACTGATCATCGGGGCCGGCATCAACGGTGCCGGCACGTTCCGCGACCTCTCGCTTCAGGGTGTGCGGGCCTTGATCGTGGACCGCGAGGACTTCGGGGCGGGTGCCTCCATGGCGTCCTCCCGCATGGCACACGGCGGGTTGCGCTACCTCGAGAACGGCGAGTTCCGGCTGACCGCCGAATCGACGCGGGAGCGCAACCGCCTGCTGCGCAACGCACCCCACATGGTGCGGCCGCTGCCGATCGCGATCCCGTTCTTCTCACGTTCAGCGGGCTTGCTCACGGCCTTGAAGCGCATGAGCGGGGTTAAAGCCTCCTTGCGCGAGCGCGGCTTCGTCATGGCCGAGATCGGCCTCTTGTTCTACGATTGGTTCGGCCGGTTCGATCGCACCATGCCGCTGCACGGCAGGATGCTCGGCCGCCGCTTACGCGAACGCTTCCCGGCGCTGCACGCCCGCACCCTCGCGGTCTCGACCTATTACGACGCGGTGATCACCATGCCCGAGCGCATCGCGCTCGAGCTCATCGACGACGGCCTCAAGGCCAGCCCTTCCAGCGTCGCCCTCAACCACTGCGACGCGACGGGGCTTGAAGGCGAAACTGTCCTTTTGCGGGATCGCCTCGGCGGTGGCTGTTTCAGCGTGCAACCGAAGCTCGTCCTCAACGCGGCAGGCGCCTGGATCGATCGGGTCAACGGGACCCTGGCGACACCTCGCGGGCTGATGGGAGGCACCAAGGGATCGCATCTGGTGCTCGACCATCCGGGGCTCCACGCCGCACTCGGGGGTCACGGCATGATCTTCGACGACGGCCAAGGCCGCGTCTGCGTGGTGTACCCCATGGCCGACAAGGTCCTGCTGGGCTCCACCGACATCCCCGTGGACGACCCGGACAAGGCCGTCTGTTCGGACGAAGAGCAGGCTTACTTCCTCGCGGCCATTCGCATCATCTTCCCGGACATCGTGGTCGAACCCCGGCATGTCGTCTACCGGTTCTGCGGCGTGCGCCCCCTGCCGAAATCCAACGCCGCCACGCCCGGCGCGGTGAGTCGCGACCATTCCCTCGTGGCGTTCGAACCCGGCGCGGGCCGCACCTTCCCGATTCTGTCGCTCGTCGGCGGCAAATGGACCACGTTTCGCGCCTTTGCCGAACAGGTGAGCCAGGCCGCCGTGGCGCGGCTCGGTCGCCGGCGCGAGGTGGACACCACGCGGCTTCCGATCGGCGGCGCCGCAGGGCTCCCGGACACGCCGGCCGGGCGGGAGCGCGTGGAGGCCGCACTGGCCCGGCGCTTCGGCCTCGACGTGGATCGCGCCCGGGCCCTCGTCGGGCGTTACGGCAGCGGCGCGGACGCCGTCGCGACGTTCTTGGCCGAGGGCACCGATCGGCTGCTGCCGGGTGTGACCGATGTGTCCGAACGCGAGATCCTGAGACTCGTGCGTCACGAGATGGCGGCGACGGTCGAGGATGTGATCTTCCGCCGAACCATCCTGGCCATGCAGGGACGTCTCTCTCGAGCCCTGCTGGAGCGGATCGCCGCGATCGTCGCCGCGGAGACCGGCCGCTCCACCCTGGAGCGTGACGCCGCGCTCGCAACTCTGATGGAGCGCCTCGCGACCACGAATGCCGTAGCCGGGCTGTTTCGCGCCGAGCCCGCTTCGAGCGAAGGGCTGCTTGCGCATTGACGGCCGAGGTTTCGTTCGACGGTCGGGCTCCGACTGTCGAACGAGTATCGCGTCGCACGCCCGCTCTTGCGGCCGAGCAGCATGCGACGGCGCTGGCGACGGGCTTCGTGGTCCAGCGTCGGCTCGCAACGGATCGTCTCGATGAGCACGGCCGCGACCGCATTGCGAGCAGCGGTCCTGGTAGCCGGTTGCATCGTGTTGGCCCAGCCCGCACGCAGCGACGATCAACCCATGCCGGGCGCATCGACGGCCAGCGGGGCGACTTCGCCCGGCAGCAAGGCTCAGGATGAGAAGCCTGCCTGGGCCGGCGGGCTCGCGACCCGCTCGAACCTGCTCGGCGACATCGGCGGGATCAGGCCGTTGTTCGACAGGGTCGGCGTGTCCTTCGGCCTCAGCGAAACGACGGAAGTGCTGGGCAACCCGACAGGCGGAACAAGGCGAGGTGCCATCCTCGAAGGTCTGACCCAGATGAGCATCGGCATAGACCTCGCCAAGGCCTTGGGTCTACCCGGCGGCCTCTTCAACGTGAGCGCGCTTCAGATCCATGGCCGCGGACTGTCCGCCCAAGACGTCGGGAACCTCAACGTCATCAGCAGCATCGAAGCCGACCCGGCGACCCGCCTCAACGAGTTGTGGTTCCAGCAAAGCTTCTTCGACGACAGGCTCGACATCAAGATCGGCCAGCAGAGTGCCGATCTCGAGTTCATCACCTCCGAATACGAGGATCTGTTCATCAACTCGGGCTTCGGCTGGCCGACACTGCCGGCGGTGGACCTGCCCTCGGGAGGACCCGCCTATCCGCTGCCGACGCCCGGCATCCGGTTACGGACGAAGCCGAGCGACAGCTTCATCGCCCTTCTCGGCCTCTTCAGCGGCAGTCCGGCCGGATTGAGGGCCGGCGACCCGCAGGTCAACGACCCCTCGGGAACCAACTTCGACCTGTCCAGCGGCTATTTCCTGATCGGCGAGGCGCAGTACCGCGTCAATCGCGGGAAGGATGACAAAGGTTTACCGTCGACCTACAAAATCGGCGCCTGGTATGATTCGAACAGCTCCAAGGACCCGTTCTTCACCAACGGCGCGACCGTACCGGCTGAAGGACCTTTCGCGGTGACCGGCGGGTCACGACACGGCGACTGGAGCGCCTATGGCACGTTCGACGCGCTCGTGGTCAGGCCGTCGGGCGAGACGGACAGCGGCCTGGGGATCACGGCGCGCGCCATGGGAGCGCCGGGTGATCGCAACCTCGTCGACGTCTTTACCCAGGGAGGCTTGACCTACAAGGGCGCCTTCGACCGTCCCGGCGACACGATGGGGATCGGCGTCGAACGGGCTCACGTGTCGCCGCGGGCTCGCGCCGGCGACGTTGCCACCGCGGACGTCCTCGGCACCTTTTACCCGCTGCGGAGCAAGGAAACCGTGATCGAAGCGACGTACCAGGCGCAGGTCGCGCCGTGGTGGCAGGTCCAGCCCGACGTTCAATACGTCCTGTCGCCGGGCGGCGGCTTGCCCGACCCGAACCGTCCCGGCCATCGCATCGGCGCGGCTCTCGTTCTCGGCGCGCGAAGCGTCGTCACGTTCTGACCGAAGAGTCATTCGTTTCGTCGGTGCGAGGCGCGGGTGCGCCGTTCCCACCCCTTCGCATCGGTCCGCCCCTCCAGGTCGACTTATATCTATCTAGTGACGATAGTTGACATTCGTCACTTTACAGGTACTAACGCGGCAACGGAGTTCAGCCGATGCGCCTTGTCCTCGCCCTGTTAGCCACATCTGCCCTCCTGGCAGGCTGCAAGGAGCAGTCGACCGACATCGCCGTGGCCGATCGAAGCCGGCCGGTTCTCGTGCAACGCGTTGCCTTCGAAGACCGCATCCCGGAACGCCACCTCGTGGCGACGATCCGTCCGCGGGTCGAGGCCGAGCTCGGTTTCCGCATCAACGGCAAGGTCGCGGCCCGCTTGGTCGACGTCGGCGACAAGGTCGTGGCCGGACAGGCCTTGGCTCGCCTCGACGAGGTCGACATCCAGCTGCAGAGCGAACAGGCGACGGCCGAGCGCGATGCTGCCGCGGCCTCGCTGGCGCAAGCCCAGGCCGACTTCCATCGGACGACGACACTGGCTGGAGAAGGATGGACGGCTGCATCCGCCACGGATCGGCAGAGGGCCGCGACCGAGGAGGCGCGCGGCCGGTTGCTGCGGGGTCAGCGCGCCGTGACGCTGGCCGAGAACGCCTCGACCTACGCCGTCCTGAAGGCCGATGCGGAAGGCGTCGTCCTTGCGGCGCCGATCGAACCTGGACAGGTCGTCAGCGCAGGCCAGCTTGCGGTCCGCCTCGCCCATACGGGGGAGAAGGAGGCCGAGGTCGCGATCCCCGAAGTGTTGATCGACCAGGTCCGCACGGGGCGCGCCACTCTGACGCTCTGGGCCGACCCGAAGCACAGTTACGCGGCGCACCTGCGTGAACTCGCCCCCGCGGCCGACACGGTCACGCGCACCTATCGCGCCCGTTACAGCCTAGCGGATGCCGCGGCCGTCGGACTTGGAATGACCGGCACGCTGTCGCTGAAGGATGCCTCGGCCGAGCGCGTGGCACGCCTGCCGCTTTCGGCTCTCTTCGACCAGGGCAGTGGGCCTTCCGTCTGGCTTGCGACCGCCGACGGGCATGTGGCCCTCGCGCCCGTGACCGTCGCGGAGGTCGAGAGCCACGACGTGCTGGTGTCGGGCGGTCTTCACGACGGCGATGCCGTCGTGTCGATGGGCGCTCAGAAACTCGACCCCGTTCAGCGCGTGCACGTCGTCGACGCACTGCAGTTCTGACACCTCGACCGCGCTCGACTGAGCGGCATCGCGTTTCTATGGAGGCCGATCGTGGCATCGTTCAACCTGTCGGCCTGGGCCGTGAGGCATCGCGCCTTGGTCCTCTTCATGATCCTCGCGGTCGCGGTCGGGGGAACGCTCTCGTTCCTTCGGTTGGGGCGCGCCGAAGACCCCAACTTCACGATCAAGGTCGCGGTAGTCACGGCCGTGTGGCCGGGCGCAACCGCGCGCGAGATGCAGGACCAGGTCACGGACCGGATCGAGAAGAAGTTTCAGGAGCTGCCCTACTTCGACAAGGTCACGACCTACGCGAAACCGGGCTTCGCGGCCCTGCAGGTCGCGTTCCGGGACAACACGCCGCCCGCGGCCGTTCCGAGCCTGTTCTATCTCCTGCGCAAGAAGCTCGATGACCTCAAGGGCGACCTGCCCGCCGGCCTCTCGGCCCTGACCGTCAACGACGAATACGGCGACGTCGACGCCATCCTCTACATGCTGACGGGCCAAGGCAGCGACTATGCCCAGCTCAAGCGCGTGGCCGAGGGCCTGCGACAGCGCCTGCTCAAGGCCGATGGCGTCGCCAAGATCGACCTGTACGGCCTGCAGGACGAAAGGATCTTCGTCGAGTTCAGCCACGCCAAGCTCGCGACGCTCGGCTTGACACCCCAGGCGCTGTTCGAGGCGCTCGCCAAGCAGAACGCGGTCGCGCCGGCGGGCTTCGTGGAGACGGGCGCGCAGCGTGTCCCGCTGCGGGTCACGGGCGCGCTCGATGGCACCCGCGCCGTGGCGGAAGCTCCGATCGAGGCGAACGGCCGGACGTTTCGGCTGGGCGACATCGCTATCGTGACCCGCGGCTTCATCGATCCACCCCAGAACCTCGTCCGGCAGCAGGGGCAGTCCGCGCTCGGGATCGGCGTGGTGATGACCAAAGGCTCCAACATCGCCGCCTTCGGCGCGAACGTCGCTGCCGCCACGTCCGAGTTCATGGGGTCCGTGCCGCAAGGCTTCGTGCTCGATCAGGTCGCCGATCAGCCCAAGGTCGTCGAGGAATCGATGTTCGAGTTCGAGCGCTCCTTCGTCGAGGCGCTCGTCATCGTGCTCGCGGTGAGCTTCCTGTCGCTCGGCTGGCGCACCGGGATCGTGGTGGCCCTGTCGGTGCCCCTGGTGCTCGCGATCGTTTTCGTCGTCATGTACGCGCTCGGGATCGACCTGCACCGGATTACGCTCGGGGCGCTCATCATCGCACTCGGCCTCTTGGTCGACGACGCCATCATCGCGGTCGAGATGATGGTGGTGAAGATCGAGCAGGGATGGAGCAAGACCCGGGCGGCGGCCTTCGCCTGGCAATCGACGGCCTTTCCGATGCTGACCGGCACTCTCGTGACGGTGGCGGGCTTCCTGCCCGTGGGGTTCGCACAGAGTTCGGTCGGCGAATATGCCGGCGGCATCTTCACGGTCGTGGCCATCGCACTTGTCGCCTCATGGTTCGTGGCCGTGATCTTCACCCCCTATCTCGGGGTGGTCCTGCTGCCCGCCTCGTTCCACGGCGCGGGGGAAGGTGGCGCCGACGCGGACATCTACCGCAGCCGGGGCTACGGCGTGCTGCGTCGCACTGTGGCGTTGTGCGTCCGTTGGCGTTTAGCCGTGATCGCCGCGACGATCGGGATTTTCGCCGGCGCGATCGTCGGGTTCGGTCACGTCCAGCAGCAATTCTTCCCCCTGTCCGAGCGTCCCGAGCTGTTTTTCCAGCTCCGCCTGCCCGCAGGCTCGGCCATCGGTACCACCACCGCGGCTGTCGAGCAGGCCGAGAAGCTGCTCGGCCAGCACGACCCGGACATCGCCACCTATACGGCCTACGTCGGCCAGGGGAGCCCGCGCTTCTGGTTGGGTCTCAATCCCGAGCTGCCCAACGAAGCCTTCGCCGAGATCGTCATCGTCGCGAACGGCACGGAAGCGCGCGAACGGGTCAAGGCCCGTGTCGAGAAAGCCGTGGCGGAAGGCGCCCTGCCGCAGGCGCGGGTTCGTGTCGACAGGTTCGACTTCGGACCGCCCGTCGGCTTCCCGGTACAGTTCCGCGTGATCGGGCCCGACCCTCTCGCGGTGCGCCAGATCGCCTACAAGGTCCGCGACGTCGTGCGGACGAACCCGGACGTGATCGATCCCAACCTCGACTGGAACGAGATGAGCCCGTCGGTTCGGCTCGTGGTCGACCAGGAGCGCGCGCGGTTGCTCGGCTTGAACGTGGCCGATGTCGCCCAGACGCTGCAGTTCATGCTGTCGGGTGTGACGGTCACGACCGTACGGGACGGAACCGAACAAGTCGCCGTCGTCGCCCGCGCCACCGCCGCGGAACGGCTGGACCTCGGCGGCATCGGCGACCTCACCGTCGTTTCGCACGATGGCGTCGCGGTGCCGGTCTCGCAGGTCGCCCGCATCGAGAACACCTCCGAGGAACCGATCCTGTGGCGGCGCAACCGCGACATGGCGATCACGGTGCGGGCCGACGTTCGGGACGGCGTCCAGCCGCCGGACGTGAGCAACGCCATCTGGCCGGCCCTGGCCTCCATCCGCAACGAACTTCCGCCTGCCTACCGGATCGAGATCGGCGGCGCCGTCGAGGAGTCGGCCAAAGCCAACACATCGCTGCTTGCCGTCTTCCCCATCATGGGCATCGCGATGCTGGCTTTGCTGATGGTGCAATTGCAGAGCTTCGGCCGCATGGCGCTGGTCTTCGCCACGGCACCGCTCGGCATCATCGGTGCGTCGCTGGCGCTCAACGTGACGGGCAAGCCTTTCGGCTTCGTGGCGCTTCTCGGGTTGATCGCGCTCGCCGGGATGATCATGCGCAACGGCATCATCCTCGTGGACCAGATCGAGCAGGACATCGCGGCCGGCCATGACCGGATCGATGCCATCGTGGACGCGACCGTGCGACGGGCCAGACCCGTCGTCCTGACGGCGTTCGCCGCCATCCTGGCGATGATCCCGCTGTCGCAAAGTGCCTTCTGGGGACCGATGGCGATCACGATCATGGGTGGATTGTTCGTCGCCACGTTCCTCACGCTCTTCGTCGTACCAGCCGCCTATGCTCTGGCGTTCGGCGTGAGCCCGAAACGCGCGGGTCGGCCGCAAGCGGCCGGCATCGCCGGAGGTGCCCACCCGATACCGGCGGAATGAGATGGCCGAGCTAGCCGCGGCACTTCAGGCGCTGTATCGAAGCGCGATGACTTCCGAAGCGACCGAGCGCACGAACGACGCACCCGTCTCCGACCGGGGATCGGGCGACACGCGCTGCCTGATCCTGGAGGTGGCGGAGCGGCTCTTCCGCGAGATCGGTTACCGCAAGACCACGGTGGCCGACCTCGCCAAGGCGCTCCGCATGAGCCCAGCCAACGTGTACCGCTTCTTCGACTCGAAGAAGTCGATCAACGAAGCGGTGGCGGCGCGGATGCTCGACGAGCTCGATTCCGAACTCGAACGGATCGCGGCGGCTCCCGGGAGCACGCCGGCCGAGCGGCTGAGGCATGTGCTTTCGGCCATGAGCCACATGAGCGCGCAGCAGTTCACGGCCGACCGCCGCATGCACGAGATGGTGGAGGCCGCCATGGCCGAAAGCTGGGCGGTGGTTCACCGCCACATCGTGCGCATCGAGGTCGTCATCGCGGGTCTGATCGCCGATGGGGTTTCGGACGGCGAGTTCCATGTCGCCGATCCTGTCACCGCAGCCCGCTGCGCCCATTCCGCCATGGTCCGGTTCTGCCATCCGACGATGATCGTCCAATGCGTCGACGAACCCGGACCGACCGTCGACGAGATGTGCGATTTCATCCTGGCGAGCCTTCAGGCGAGGTGATCCTGCCGAGGCAAGCCGTGTCAGATCGGATGATCCGAACGAGGCCGACGCGGGCGGCTATTCCGCGGCCAGCGGTTCTGTCGCGGCTCTTGCAGCCACCCTCGGCGCTCTGCCGAAGCGCAGAACCAGCAAACGGATGGTGACGTAGAACACAGGGGTGAGGAACAGGCCGAAGAAGGTGACCCCGAGCATGCCGAAGAACACGGCCGTCCCGAGCGCCTGACGCATTTCGGCTCCGGGACCGGTCGCGATCGCGAGCGGCACGACACCGAGGATGAAAGCGAAGGCGGTCATGAGGATCGGCCGCAGGCGCAGACGGCAGGCCTCGATGACGGCGGGAACGGGCCCTTTGCCGTCCCGGAGCTCCGCGTCGCGCGCGAACTCGACGATCAGGATGGCGTTCTTGGCCGCGAGGCCGACCAGAACCACGAGCCCGATCTGGGTCAGGATGTTGTTGTCCTGCCCGCGCAGCATGACGCCGAGGAGGGCGGACAGCACGCTCATCGGCACGATCAGGATGATGGCCAGCGGCAAGGTCCAGCTCTCGTATTGCGCGGCCAGCACCAGGAAGACGAGCAGGACCGAAAGGGCGAAGACGAAGCCGGCCGTGGAGCCGGTGGCGCGCTCCTGGTAGGCCAGTTCCGTCCATTGGGTGTCCATGCCGGCCGGTAGCGTCTCCTGCGCGAGCTTCTGCATCTCGTCGAGCGCTTCACCCGACGAGACACCGGGCGCGGGGCCGCCCTGGAGCGGCACGGAGGTGTACATGTTGTAGCGCTGGATCAGGTCGGCGCCGCTCACGAAGGTGACTTCGGCGAGGGTGCCGAGCGGCACGAGCGCCCCGTTCGACGATCGGACCTTGAGTTGCTCGATATCGTTCTCGTCGAGCCGGAACTGCTGGTCGGCCTGGGCCCGGACCTGGTAGACGCGGCCGAACGCGTTGAAGTCGTTCACATAGGCCGTGCCGAGGTTGTCCTGCAGGGTTTCAAAGATGTTGGCGATCGGGACGTTCAGGACCTGGGCCTTCTGCCTGTCGATGGCGAGGTAGATCTGCGGCGAACCATTGGAGAAGGTCGTGTAGACGCCGGCGAGCTTGGGATCGCCCTGCGCCTTGCGCATGAGGTCGTAGCTCGACGCCAGGACGCGCCCGACCTCGGCACCGATCTTCTCCTGGACCTGCATCTTGAAGCCGCCGGTACTGCCGATGCCGCGCACCGGCGGGGGGGCCACCACGATGATGAAGGCGTCCTCCACGGCCTGCATGCGGCCGAACAGATCCTTGATGATGGAATCGCCCGTCTGCCCGTCCTTGAGCCGCTCATCGAATGGCTTGAAGGGCACGAACACCGCAGCGGCATTGGTGGCATTGGTGAAGGTCGCGGCCGAAAAGCCCGCGAAGGCGACCGCGTTGAGGGTTCCGGGCGTCTTCAAGGCGATGTCGGAGACGCGGCGCACAACGGCATCCGTCCGCGACAGCGAGGAGCCGTCGGGCAGTTGCACGATGACGATCGCGTAGCCCTGGTCGAGCGTCGGAATGAAGCCGCTGGGCACGTGCTGGGCGGTCCAGACCGTTCCAGCCAGAAGCCCGAGATAGATCGGCAGGACGATGAACTTGCGCCGGACCACCCTCCCGACGCTCGCCGCATAGCCGTTCGAGGTGTGTTCGAACCCTCGATTGAAGCCGCCGGCCAGCCAGCCGAACAGGCGGCTCACGGGATTGCGCGGGCCCGCCGACCCGCTCTTCGCTTTCAGCAGGATCGCCGCCAGCGCGGGCGATAGCGTGAGAGAGATGAAGGCGGAGATCACGGTCGAGACCGCGATGGTCAGCGCGAACTGCCGATAGAACTGCCCGGAGATCCCGGGAATGAAAGCGGTCGGCACGAAGACGGCCACGAGCACCAGGGCGATTGCCACGAGGGCGCCCCCGACGTCGTCCATCGTCTTGTGGGCGGCCTCGCGGGGCAGCATGCCCTGCTCGATGTTGTGTTCGACGTTTTCCACCACCACGATGGCGTCGTCGACCACGATGCCGATGGCGAGCACCAGGCCGAACAGCGTCAGCGTGTTGAGCGAGAAGCCGAGCGCCGCCATGGCTGCGAACGTGCCGATGAGCGACACCGGAATGGCGATGATCGGGATGATCGCGGTCCGCCAGCTCTGCAGGAAAACGATCACCACGATGACCACGAGGATCACCGCCTCGAAAAGGGTCTTGTAGACCTCGCGCACCGACTCCCGGATGAAATCGGTCGGGTTGTAGACGATCTTGTAGTCGAGGCCCGGCGGAAAGTTCTCCTTGAGCTTGTTCATCGTGGCGATGATCTCGGCCGCGGTGTCGAGCGCATTGGTGGCGGGACGCTGGAAGATGGCGAGCGCGACCGCCGGCTTGCCGTTCAGGTAGGAATTTGTGAAGTAGTCCTGGGCGCCGAGTTCGACACGCGCCACATCTTGCACCCGGACCAGGCGACCGTCCGGCGTCGAGCGGACGATGATGCCCCTGAACTGCCGCGGGTCGTTGAACCTGCCCTGCGTGGTCACGGTGAGCTGGAAAGCGCTGCCCTTGTCGACGGGTTCCTGTCCGAGCGCACCGCCCGAGACCTGCACGTTCTGTTCCGCGATGGCCTTGACGACATCGCCCGACGTCATGCCGAAAGCCGACAGCTTGTCGGGGTCGAGCCAGACCCGCAAGGAATACTGCCGTTCGCCGAAGATGGTCAGGTCGCCCACGCCATCGAGCCGGAGCAACTCGTCTCGCACGTTGTTGCGGGCGTAATTGGAAACGTAGAGCTGGTCGAAGGTGTTGTCGGGCGACAGCATGTGCACGACCATCATCAGGTCGGGCGAAGACTTCAGCGTCGTGACGCCGAGGCGCTTGACGTCATCCGGCAAGCGAGGCGTTGCGATCGCCACCCGGTTTTGCACCAGCACCTGCGCGGTATCAAGGTTGGTGCCGAGCTTGAACGTGACGGTGATCGAGACGTTGCCGTCGCCCGTCGAATAGGACGACATGTAGATCATGTTCTCGACGCCGTTGATCTCCTGCTCGATCGGCGTCGCCACGGTCGCCGCGACGGTTTTGGCGTCTGCGCCCGGATAACTCGCGCGGACCACGATGGTCGGCGGTGCGATCTCGGGGTATTGCGCGATCGGCAGGCCGAAATAGGCGATCGCGCCGACGATGACCAGGACGAGCGCCAGCACCGTCGCGAAGATCGGCCGTTCGATGAAGGCGTGTGAGAACTTCATCGGCTCATCCGCCAGCCGGCCCGCGCGTCGGCGAAAGTTCCGTCATCTTGGGGTCGACCGCTATGCCGGGCCTCACCCGCATCAAGCCGTTGATGACGACCGTCTCGTCGCCCTTGAGGCCCTCGCGGATCACCCGGTAACCATCGATGCGGGGGCCCGGCCTCACGACCTTGCTGCTGACCTTGTTGTCGGGCCCGATCACGTAGACGATGCGGCGGTCCTGGTCGGTGCCGAGCGCTTCGTCCGGGATCAGGATGCCCTGGTAGGCTTTGGACCCTGCGATACTGATCCGACCGAACAGACCCGGGGTCAGCGTACCGTCCTTGTTGTCGAACACGGCGCGGCCCGCATGGTGCCGCTCGCCTGATCGAGCCGGATGTCGACGAAATCGATATGCCCCTTGTGGCTCGCCTGGGTTTCGCCCGTGAGGGCGACGGTCACTTCCCGAGACCCCCCTTTGGATGCATCGGCGCCCGGAACGAGGTCGCTGAGATAATCGAGAAACGACCGCTCGTCGGCGTCGAAATAAAACTGGATCGGATCGAGCGACACGATCGTGCTGAGCAGCGTGTCGTTGGCGTTGATGAGATTGCCGACCGAGACCAGCCGCCGCGAGATGCGGCCCGAGAGCGGCGAGCGGATCTCGGTGAACTCCATGTCGAGTTTGGCCCGGTTGAGGGCCGCCTGGGCTCGATCCAGCGTCGCGCGGGCTGATAAAGCCGCCTGACGGCGCTGGTCCGCCACCTGCCCGGTGATATTGCCGGACCTTATCAGGTTGTCGGCGCGTTCCAGATCGCCTGACGTGAAATCGTAACTGGCTTGCGCCGACGCCACCGATGCTTTCGCGTCGTCCAGGGCATCCTGGTAGGGTCTCTGGTCGATCGTGAACAGAAGGTCGCCCTTCTTGACGAGCGCGCCATCGACGAAATCGATCTTGTCCAGGTAACCTGATACGCGGGCTCTGAGGTCGACCGTGTCGACCGCATCGAAGCGGCCGATGAAGTCGTCGCGCTCGACGATGTCCTTGACGATGGGTTTGGCGACCGAGACGGGCGGCGGTGGAGCGTTTTGAGCGTAACCGTAGCCGCTCGAAACGAAGACGCACGCCGCGGCCCAAACCGCGACCCGTTTCCGAGGTCGTGCGCGAGCACCGATTACGCGATCAGAAAACCAGGCCCACGGGCGCGTCTCCGAACAGGTGAAGATTGGCAAGGCCACTGACGATACTCCTGTCGAGTCTCCGGCATGCCAGCCTTGCCGAGATCCCTCGTGGTCCCTCCACTTCGAGCCAGCAGTCGTGCAACTCATCGCTGGATGGAGTGCTGGTGGACAGCTACTGCGTAAAACACAATCAGCATGCGGAGACAGAAAACCTGCCCGCATCGGTTCAATGAACGAAACCATCCCGTAGCTGCGATCACTCGAACGAAGCTTAGGACGTGAAAACTTTCAGACCCTCTGCCGGCGTCGGATCGACACCGAATCCAGCCACCAACAGTATAGGACAATCTGCGGAGATATCACAAGCATCGACGCAACTTGTGGAGCGAGAAGACCCGGCCTGCCGCCTATGCTTCTTGGATCCCGCCGTAGCAACCAGGCAGAGTGCTTGACAGACCAATGGCCGCTATCGCGCTTTAAAAGGATTATGTGACAAAGCAACGAAGGTCGAGCAGCAATTCGGCGCTAACGGACGCAGTGCTGGTCTCGCCGAAACTTACAACCGGCGTGAAGGGGCGCCGGCACGCAGCCGGCGCCACCCCTCTCACATCAATTTGTCCAACGTGATCGGCAGGTCTCGCACCCGCTTGCCGGTCGCGTTGTAGATCGCGTTGGCGACAGCAGCGCCGACCCCGGTTATGCCGATCTCGCCGATGCCGTGCGCGCCCATCGGCGTGTGCGGATCGGCGATGTCGGTCCACATGACGTCGATCTCCGGCACATCGAGATGCACCGGCACGTGGTACTCCGCGAGGCTGGGGTTCATGATTCGCCCATTCCGTTCGTCGAACTGCGTCTCTTCCATCAGCGCCATGCCCAGCCCCATGATGATCCCGCCGCGGAACTGGCTGCGCGCCGTCTTGGCATTGAGGATGCGCCCGGTGTCGAACGAGCCGAGGAAGCGGCTGACCCGCGTTTCACAGGTGACGGCGTTGACTCGAACCTCGCAGAACATCGCACCATGCGAATGCATCGACCAATGCATCAGCTCCCGCGGTTGCGTCGCCTGCTCGGAAACGGTGACGCTGTCGCGTTGCGCGCGCGACAGGATCGAGGTGTAGCTCTCGCGCCGTGCCGGATCGTCCAGCTTGGCGAGACCGCCATCCTCGCTTCCGACCTCGTCGGGCGACAGGCCCGCGAGCGGCGAATCGTTGCCGGCGAGCTTGATCAACTCGGTCACGAGCGCGCGGTGCGCCGCGATGACGGCCGCCCCGATCGCCGCGGTCTGCTGCGAGCCGCCGGCCAGGATCGCCCCGGGGATCGCGGAGTCGCCGTAGGCGACCTCGACATGGTCGAGCGGCAGGCCGAGCCGCTCGGCGGCGACCATCGCGGTCGTCGTCGCGGTGCCCATCCCCATCTCGTGCGCCGCGACTTCGACCTTGGCGTGTCCATCACGGTTGATCGTGATCCGCGCGGCGCCGCCCGGCATCCGGTAGTAAGGGTAGGTCGCCGTGGCGCAGCCCATGCCGACCAGCCACTCGCCCTCGCGTTGCTCGCCAGGCGTGGCGCTGCGTCGATCCCATCCGAACCGCTCCGCACCGGTGCGCCATGCCTCGACGATGTGGCGCGACGAGAAGGGCAGGCCCGAGGTCGGGTCCTTCTCCGGTTCGTTGCGCAGGCGCAGCTGGACCGGATCCATGGCGAGCTCCACCGCGAGTTCGTCGATGGCCGATTCGAGCGCGAACGTGCCGACCGACTCGCCAGGCGCGCGCATAAAGGTGTTGGCGAGCATGTTCATGGCCACCGTCTCGACCGACAGCTTGAAACTGCCGGCCGCATAGCCCCCGCGGGTCCCCAGAATGAAGGGCTCGGGCATGTTGTTGTGCGGCGTCATCGCGACCGTGCCCGTGTGGATGAGCGCGTCGAAGCGGCCGTCGGGCTGCGCACCGATGGCGACGCGCTGCTCGGTCAGCGTGCGTCCCCCGACGACACGGTACACCCCCTCGCGCGACAGCACGATCCGCACCGGACGGCCGGCGAGCCGGGCGGCGGCGGCTCCCAGGATCTGGTGATCCCACAGACATTTGCCGCCGAAGCCGCCGCCCACGTAGGGCGACGTCACCCGCACCTGATCGGGTTTCAGGCCGAAGACGTCGGCGATCGTCGCCGCCTCGGCGGTCACGAGCTGGCTCGCGTCGTGGATGACCAGCTGGCCGTCGACCCAGGCGATCGTCGCGGCATGCGGCTCGATGGCGTTGTGGTTGTGGCGCGGCGTCCGGTAGGTCTGGTCGACCCGGTGCGGTGCCTTCGCCAGTTCCGCCTCGGCGTCGCCGATCTCGTTCAGCAGCGGCTGGCCCATGAAGAGACCCGGTTGGGCGCCTGCCGCCTTGGCCGAAGCGAACGTCGTGGTCGAGGGGGAGGCCGCATAGGTCGCCTCGATTAGCGACGTGGCATGGTCCGCCTGTTCCTGAGTCTCGGCAAGGACGACCGCGATCGGCTGGCCGTTCCAGTGCACGGTGTCGTCCTGCATGATCGACAGATCGCTCGGGCCGGCTGCCGTGGGCGAGCTGCCGAACACCGCTGGCTTGTTCATGCGCGGCGCATTCCGGTACGTCATCACCAGGACGACGCCTGGCGCATCCTCGGCGGCGCTCGTGTCGAGCGTCGCAATGCGACCGCGCGGGATCGTCGCAAAGGCGAGAGCCGCGTAGACCATGCCGTCGAGCGGCACTTCGGCGGCGAACCGCGCGGCACCCTGGACCTTGAGCTTGCCGTCGAGCCGCGACACGGACGTTCCGATCAACCCGTGCTTATGGGCGATCAGGGGGTCGGGCACGCCACCCGGGATCCAGCTGTCGGGCGCGAGCGGGACGAGCTTGGACATGACGGCTTGGGATGCGGCCTGCGCGGCCAGTTTGGCATTTTCGACGATGTTCATGCGCCTGCTCCGGAAAGGTCGCCGAGGACGGCGGTGATGGTGCGCGTTGCGAGTTCGATCTTGAAGGCGTTGTCACGCAGGGGTTTGGCGTCGGCGAGTTCGGCCTGCGCGGCGGCCCGGAAGGCCTGCTCGGTCGCGAGGCTGCCACGGAGGCTGGCCTCCGCTTTCAGCGCTCGCCACGGCTTGTGGGAAACGCCGCCGAGGGCGATCCGCACATCCTTGATCCGGTCGCCGTCGAGCTCGAGCGCCGCTGCGACCGACACCAGCGCGAAGGCGTAGCTCGCCCGGTCGCGCACCTTGCGGTAGGTCGATCGTGCGCCGAACGGCAGTGCCGGCAAGGCAACGGCCGTGATCAGCTCGCCCGGCGCCAGCACCGTATCAACCTCCGGGGTATCACCCGGCAGGCGATGCAGGTCGGCAAACGGAAGCGTGCGGGATCCAGCCGGTCCCTGCAGGTGCACGACGGGGTCGAGTGCGGCGAGCGCGACGCACATGTCGGAGGGGTGCGTGGCGACGCAGGCCGGCGAGGCGCCGAGGATGGCATGAATGCGGTTGAAGCCGTCCACCGCATCGCAACCCTGTCCGGGGCTCCGTTTGTTACAGCGTGAGCCGTCTTCGTCGTAGAAATAGGTGCACCGGGTCCGCTGGAGGATGTTGCCACCCACCGTCGCCATGTTGCGGATCTGGGCAGACGCGCCGGCCAGGATCGCCCGCGACAGCATCGGGTACCGCGTCCGGACCAGCCGATGCTCGGCCACCGCCGTGTTGCGGGCGGCAGCACCGATCAGAAGTCCGCCGTCGCCGCTCTCCTCGATCTGCATCGACAGGCCGGTGACGTCGATCAACGCGGCCGGTCGCTCCAGCGTTTCGCGCATGAGGTCGACGAGGTTGGTGCCTCCCCCGAGGTACTTGGTTCCCGCAAGGGCCGCGCGCTGGACGGCATCGGCTGCGTCGATCGCACGGGCATAGGTGAAGGGTGTCATTCCGCGGCCTCCGCGTAGGTGGACGCAATGGCGTCGATGATGCCGTTGTGAGCGCCGCACCGGCACAGGTTGCCGCTCATGCGCTCGCGCAACTCGTCGCGGCTCGCCGTCATCACATCGCGCGACAGGTCGACGGTCACGTTGGACGGCACACCGCGCTCGATCTCGGATGTCATGCCGATCGCCGAGCAGATCTGCCCCGGTGTGCAATAGCCGCACTGAAAGCCGTCGTGCTCGACGAAGGCAGCCTGGAGCGGGTGAAGCGCCCCGTTCTCGGTCAGGCCCTCGATCGTGGTGATCGAATGCCCCTCGTATTGAACCGCCAGCGCCAAGCAGGAGATGATCCGCTCGCCGTCGACGAGGACCGTGCAAGCGCCACAGGCGCCCTGGTTGCAACCTTTCTTGGTACCGGTGAGATGGAGGTGCTCTCGCAGGAGATCGAGAAGCGAAACGCGTGGGTCGCCCGGCGGCGGGACGGCGGCGCCGTTGATCATGATAGGCAAGGACATTTTCCTTGTGAACGATTGGGTCGTTGGCTGATCCGCTGCCAAGCGCTTACGCGTTCGAGGGGGAGCGGCCGAGGCGCGTGCACATATTGCGCCCGCCCGCCGCCACCCCGCAGATCAGGCCGTTAACGCGCGGCTGCTCATCTGGATGCGTTCCGCGCGTCGTTAGTCGATAAGCGTCGAGCCCGCAGCCATGTCATCGAAGCTGGCGGGCCGCATGACAATCGGACATAGTGACCCGGTTCGACGACGTGTATGGAATTGAAGGTTCAATCCCCCATGTTCGGCGTAGGAGCGATCGGTAGGTCAGCGCCTCGGACCGCGGCTCCGCGCGTATCGGCAAAAGGCTGAGATCATCGATCCTCTGGCGGCGTTTCAGCAACGCATTTCGCAGGCTCATCCTCGACCGTAGCATTGATGGCCGCAATCGCCGCTATGAGATCTTCGATCATCACGGCCTCGGCGTAAGTGAGGCTTCCCTGAGCGAATCGCTTTTTCAGGTCCGCGAGTAGTCGATCGACGAGACTTTCATCGTTCATGCCGTCACCTTGTGGGCTGCATGAGGGCGGCCGCGGCGTCATCGACCGCCATCTGCGATGCATTGGCTATATTGGCACAAAGAAATGTTATCACCAGGTACAGTCCAATCCGGCACATCTCAATCCTCATGAGGCAGACAATTACTATAAAATTTAAAATTAGCTCACGCAATATGGGTAATCTCTGTAATTCATCGGCCATCGATAAGGCAAGACGTCGAGAGCCGCCTCGACGGTTTTTTGCCCGAGAATCAGCTCCAGGTCCTGCCACGTCTCAGCTGCTCGACGTTTAATGATCGAAAAGGAAGCCCATGAACTGCGCCAGGACCCAAGCTGCAGACAATCCGGTTCCGATCAAGGCGACGAGAAAGCCGGTCACCAGAATGATGCATTCGCCGGATGTGACGGGCCAATCTAGGTCGTCTAAGTCTTCGTCTGTCTCGATATCGAACGACATGGCGCGGGATCCTGGTTAGGATCCTTTTCCTCAGCAGGTTCGATACCGTTCTCCGGTATTGGCACCATCAAACAGGCATTCAGCTGCTTACTCTTCCACGCAAAGCACAGCCTTGTAGTTGAAAAAGCAGGTCTTGTGGTCCTGGTCGACCGAGGTGACGACTTGGCCGAACGAGGTGGAAGCTTGGCGTTTGCGGCCGGTCGAGAGCTGATCGGCGATGAAGCGGGTGCTCATGATCGATCGTCTGACGTCGATCGTGCCACCGCCCTCGACTTGCACTTGAGTGAGGCCACGCCCACGCGTCAGCGTGCAGGATGCGTCGTCGAGGATGTCGGCTCCCACGACCGTCATGGTGCAGGTCGCAGCAAGTGCCGGCCCGCTCAGCGCGCCCGACAGCAAGATCGTCAGAACGGTGTTTCGGATTGTCCGCATAGTTCAAGTCCCATTCGAAACCCTCAGATGTCGCCACCTGCGTCGAGACCGGAGAAGAGCTTCGACGACGGCAGTCCGCCGTCGTCACGGGCATTTCCATCGCCGGTTCGATCGCGTCGACAACGGATGTCTCGCGATCTTGGATCCGAGGGAGCGCCGCGTCGGCGGACACTCCCGATCCTGACCTCCGGGGTCTTAATCGGAGGCGCTGGCCTGCCCTTCGTCGACATCGGGCTGATCGTCCGCGTCGACGCCGCGCTCCAGCCGGACCTCATCGGCGGCGTAGGAGTCAGCATCCTTGTCCGAGATGCCGAACCGCGCGGCAACGTTCGGCGCGAAGCGCAGGAGATCGGGGCGCAGGCGCAGAAGGCTGAGGTCCTTGGATTTCCCCTCCATCATGACGTCGAACACCAGGCCCTCGGCCATCCGCATGAAGGTCGCGAACTCGAACGGGTTGGTGAAATCCGCGTGCCCGGTCCAGATCGGCGGCCGCAGCACGGTCTTGATGCGGGCCGTCGCCTTGACGGGAGCCTTCAGCAGTTCGCCGGATTTGCGTTTGGGCTTGCCGGCCTTGGCGGAGGCGCGCTGCTGCGGGCTGATCTTGATCTTGACCTCGCGCAACTCGGTCCGTGGGGAGGAAAAGTGCACCTTCGGGCGCACGCCGGCCGGCCACGTCGACACGAACCGCTCCAAGGTGTCCCGCATGTCCAAGCGTTCGGGGTTCAGACACCAGAAGTGCTGGTAGTCGAACACGCATCGCACGCCGGTCCGTTCGTGGATCCAGA
>CAXUOD010000014.1:31142-45499 GCA_964252585.1 uncultured Lichenihabitans sp.
GGCGCGGCTCGCCTCATGGTCGTCGTAGACGCCGCCGACATGGGTGATCATGACGGCCTCGTCGTCCTGCTCCATCCGATCGAGCATCTCGGCCTGGCTCGCGAGGTCCCAGATGCTCTTCCGCGTCAACTCCGGATTGGGCGCGTTGAGGAGCACGTATTGCGACGGGTGGAAGGACAGGCGGATATCGTAGGCCCGTGCCTTGGCCCCGAAGGCTCGCAGTTCCGCGTCGCTTTCGGCGACCATGCCGTGGAACTGCGGCATGTCGGGATGGGTGGCGTAGGGCGCGATGTCCGACGACAGGCGGTACATGTCGAGCCGCTCGGCCCTGAGGTAGTCCAGCACCTCGTGGAGAAGCTCGAGCGAGCACTTGAGGTGGGGGCCCTTCTGCCATCGGCGCGTGTCCTGCGACCGCAATCCCGGCTTCCCCATGACCTTCACGGGAAAGCCGAGGCGCAGAGGTCGATCGGGCGCGGTCATGCCGACACCTGGGCTTGAGGAATGCCGAGTCCCGCGACGAAGCTGTTCCAGTCGGCGGCCTGCAGCGCTCCGCCGCTCGCTTGGGCATGGCCGTTGCCGTAGCGACCATCGGCATGGGGCGGCCGGTGTTCGGCCAGGAAGTCGATGAGGTTGCGGCCGGAGGCGGAGCGGGCCGCGAAATGCACCCAGCCGGGCCGGTACCCTCGGTTGGCCGCGATCACGATCTTGTCGCGAAGCCGCCCGCGCCATTGCTGCGCGATCAAGGGATGGATCTGACACGCCGAATCGAGCTGGATGAGGGCGACGTCGCCGACCACGATCGGCGGCACGCGCTTCGCCTCGACCATGGCCGTGCGGACCTCTGCTTTCGCGGCGTGCAGCGCGGAAGCGTCGGCGCCCTGCCCCTTGGTGATCTCCTTCGGGCCGTTCGCCTGCAGCAGCAGACGCAAGGCCGGTCCGGCATCGGCCCTCGCGGTACGCCGCGGAGCGTTGATCAGCGAAACCGCGTCGCGCAAGGCCGTCTTGCCCCAGCGTCGCTGGGCTTCCACCAGGTCTGGGAGGTCCGCTGCCTCCGCCATGTCGCCGATCAGACCGATCGCGGCGAGCCACAGCAGGTCGTTCTGATCCCCCAGGCTTCCGGCCGCCCACCAGGCCAGCAGGGCCGTCGTGGGTTCGGGCGAGAGCCCGTTGCCACTGATCGCGATCGCGTCCTGCGGTTCGCCTGTGGGGACATGATGGTCGATCACGACCGTGGGACAGCCCGGCAAGACCGGCTCCGGTCGTGTGCCCAGATCGGCCAGGATCATTCCTCCGGGGCCGAGGGCGTCGATCCGAGCCCCGATGGCCGGATCCCAGGGTGTTTCCCCCTTGCCGACGATGAGTGGGATCGAGACCCGTCCCGCGCGGCCCAGCGAACGGGCCAGGATCGCGGCGGCGGCCAGGCCGTCCGCGTCGAAATGGCTGACCACGACCACCGGCCGGCCGCGATCGAAGCCCTCCAGGGCATCCGACAGAGCCTCGGCGGCGGCCGCGCGGGGGTCCGGAACAAGGGCGAGCCTGCCGATCATGGTCGTGCCGGTACCTGCGTCGCGACGCCTTCCCGCCCTCGCGCCGTCATCCGGCGTCACGGTCGTGGAGGCGGGCCGCGTGACGGGCGGCCCAGGCTTGGCCCTCGTCGCCTCCCCACAGCAGCCAGGCGATGTACCCGGCCGACGGATCCTCGTGCGAGCCCCAGACGTGCGTCTTGGCTTCCTTGTCGACGGCATGCCGGGCAAAGTAGCTGTGCATCGCCTTCACATCGTCTTCCGTAAGCGCCGCTTGTTCGACGAGCTGCTCGGCTCGATGCACGCCGACTTCGGTCCCTCCCCGATTGAACTTGGCCCGAAGCTCAAGCCCCGTCTTGGCGTTGGACGCCATCTTGGCTGTCGGCTCGAAGCTGTCCGTCACGGTTCTCCCTTCCTCGAAAGCCGGCTCCGGTGCCGGCAAGTGTTGGACATCCGGTGCCCGACGCGGCGGGCAAGTGCCGCAACACCGCCGATGCTACCCGATCGGTTGCCACGGCCGCCACCCGCGTGTCGGCACGGAGCCTGTGACGAAGCGTCTGTGCGGGTGGCTGTCGCAGCGTTGCGGGGTGCCGGTTGAAGCATGGTCCGCGGATGGACATCTTCGACCTTTCAGGCAGCCCGCAGGCCATCCCACCCGCCGCAGTGCGGAACGTCAGCCTCCGCGACCGGCGCCTCCTGCTGATCGTACCGAGCCTGGCCTCCGCTCTCGCTCTCGTCGCGCTGACGGGCTCGACCCTGGCCGGTGCACCGCATGGCCTCGTCGACTGGATCCTCGCCCTGCCCTTCGTCGCCGTGATGGCGTGGGAATGTTTCGTGGTGTGGCAGCTCGTGCTCGGCTTCTACAGCTGGCTCGCGGGGCCACAGGTCCTGTCGGCGATCGAGCGGGACGCCGCCACGATCAGCGCCGTCCCCACGGGTCGAAGCCGCACCGCGCTGGTCGTCCCCATTTTCGAGGAGGATGTCGACGACGTGTTCGCCCGCATCGAGGTGATTTGGGCGTCTCTGGCACGCCTCGGCACGACCGAGGACATCGTCGTGCATGTGTTGAGCGACACGCGAACCCCTCTTGTCGCGGCGGCCGAGGAACGATGTGCGGCCTTGCTGCGTGCCGGCGACATCCCGACCCTTCAATACCGCCGGCGCGCGAGCAACGTGGGCCGCAAGGCCGGCAACGTGGGCGAATTCCTGGATCGGGCGGGGCGCGACTACGATTTCGCGATCGTGCTCGACGCCGACAGCCTGATGAGCGGAACCGCGATGCGCCGCCTGATCCGCCTGATGGAGCGGCACGACCGTGTCGCGCTGATCCAGACCGTCAGCTACGCGACCGGACGGGAGACGCTGTTCGCCCGGATCCAGCAGTTCGCGGTGCGCCTCTACGCTCCCCTGGCGCTCCGCGGGCTCGAGTTCTGGCAAGGCGGCGAGGGATCCTACTGGGGACACAATGCCATCCTCCGCGTCGCCCCCTTCCGGCAGCACTGCACGCTCCCGGTCCTGTCGGGCCGGCCGCCGTTCGGTGGCGAGATCCTCTGCCACGACACGGTGGAAGCGGCGCTGCTGGTGCGTGCGGGATGGGAGGTCCGCCTGCTGCCCGAAACGGACGGGACATGGGAGGCGATGCCGACCAATGCCGTGGACCTGCTGGGCCGGGAACGACGCTGGTGCCAGGGCAACCTGCAGCATGCGAGGTTGTTGGGCCTGCCGGGCCTGAGGTCGGGGAGCAGAGCCCACATCGTTCTCGGCATCGGTGGGTATCTCGTGGCGCCTCTGTGGTGGGCGTTCCTGCTGCTGGGCGCGGTGCGCGTGTTGTTCGGCGACAGCACGCAAGGTCTTGGCCTCCTGGCCTATGGAATGACCGAGCCGGGCCTGGCGTCGACGATCCTGTCCGTGTCGGCCGTCGTGCTGATTTTGTTGCCGCGCGTCTTGAACCTTTGGCGCGCTCTGGGGGACAGGCAGGCACGTCGGAGTTTCGGCGGCGCTGGCCGGCTCCTGGCCGGTGCCGCGGTCGAGCAGGTGTTCTGGCTGCTGCTGGGCCCGGTGCTGTCGCTGGTGAATGCCGGCTTCGTCGTGCGGACCCTGGCAGGTCAGGTCGTGCCATGGGACGCTCAACCCCGCGGTGATCGTCACATCAGCCCCGCCCAGGCCGCGACCCTGCACTGGCCCCACCTGGTGGTCGCCGTCATCGTCGGCGCCGCCTGTGCCAAGGCGGGCGGCTGGTACGCGGCCTGGATGGCTCCTTCCGCTCTGGGCCTGCTGCTCAGCCCATGGCTGACGTGCCTGTCGAGTCGCGTCGATCTTGGCCGGCAGTCGCGACGGCGGGGCCTGTTCATGACCGAGGACGACCTCGCGCCCGCTCGGGAATTGCAGGAGCTCCGGGCGGCCCACATCGATCTCGGGACAAAGGCGCGATGACCTTGGCGTCGAGGGTTGCGCGGCAGCGAAAGCGTGCGCTGCGCCTCACCGACGAGACGATCGAGGGGAAGAGGCGCCCGGCGTCGTGGGTCCGGGTGACCGTCGCCGGCGCATTGGCGGTCGACCGGGGCCTCGCGACCCTCGGCCTGTCTCGCCCCGTCCTCGTCGTGAGCGGGTTCTGGCGGAGCGGAACGACGTGGGTCCAGGAGTGCTTCGCCGAGGGGCTCGGGGCGAAGACGGTGTTCGAGCCGGTGTCTCCCATGGAGCCGCGGCGGCGTCTCATGCTGGGCGGCGCCCTCGCGACCGAGGATGCCTTGCAGGCCTTCGTGCCGGGTCCCGATCAGGATGCGGAGTTCTGGAGCTATCTAGAAGCGGCGGCCACGGGGAGGACCGGAAGCCGCTTCTCGCTGAGCTGCCGGAGGAACCTGTGGGAGTCGTTCCGAACCGGGATCGTCGTCAAGGATGTCCGCCTGCACCGCAACCTGGGTGCCGTCCACGAGCGCTTCGATGTTCCTGTCGTTCACGTGCGGCGCCACCCCTGCGCCGTCGTCGCCAGCCTCCGGGCCGCCAATTGGCATTGGAGCTTCGATCGTCTGTCATTGCTCGACGGGCCGTTGCCGCGAAGCGATGTCGGGTTCCTTCGCGATTGCGATGCCGACGCCCTGTCTCGATTGGCGGCGTTCTGGGCGCTGCATGAGCGGGAAGCAGCCTGCGCGCTGCAGGGTCAGCCTTGGGCGCATGAGATGACCTATGAGGCCATGGTACGCGCGCCCAGACGGCAGATCGTGACGGCAGGCCAGAAGTTCGGCTTGCGAGTGGCTCGGGACGCGACATGGGAACGGCCGTCGGCCTCCATCGATCCGACGGCTTTCGCCTCCGTCGCGACGCGACGCGACGATTACTGGAGAGCGGTTCTCACAGAGCCCGAGATCGCGCGCATCGAACACGTCGCATCGACCATCTACCCGGAATGGCAGAGCCATTGGGCTGCTTGATTCTTCATGTTGCGCCGTCACTCCGCACGAAACAGATCGCATGCCTTTTTTCTTCGGGCGGTCCGAACCGGGATCACGGTGCTGCGGCGACGCTCACCGACGTGGCCGGTGCCCGATCCTCTTGATGCTTTCGGTCGCGCCGGCTTCGCGGATGAACGCGACACCGAGGCCTTTGTCGTCCTGCAGTTGCTGTCGCATGTGTTCGATCAGCTTGGCGACGCGGGGCAAGCGTCCCCGGCTCGGCGCGTAAGCGAGCGAGAACGTGACGGACGGGGGTAGCCATGGATCGCAAACCCTGACCAATGCTCCCTGCGCGAGCTGCGCGTGCATGCACCACAGCGGCAACACCGCGTAGCCGGCGCCCTGCAGCACCGCCGTGCGGGCGGCGTAGAGGTTGTCGGTGGTGAACACCGCCCGTTGCCGGAGCCGGAACTTCTCGCCGCTCTCGTGGGTCAGCTCGATCGTGCCCGGCACGAAGGTCGACAGCCGCACGGCGGCCCTCGCCTGCAGCTCGCGAGGGTGTGCGGCCTCGGGTTGTCCCGGTGCCATGACGAGCGCGCGGTCGACCCGGTAGATGTGGCGTACCACGAGGTCTTCGCGGTGGAGTTCGCCCGCGCGGATCCAGAGGTCATAGCCGCCCGCGCTCATATCGAGCGGATCGTCGCGCAGGTGCCACTCGATCGCGATATCGGGGTAGGCGCGCAGGAAGTCGGCCGCGATGGCGGCCAGGAAGCCCTGGCCGGCGGCCACCGGCGCGGCGACCCTGAGCGTGCCCGAGACCGAGTCCTTGTCGGTCTTCGCGGTCGCGACGGCCGCCTGCCAGTCCTCGAACAGGCGCTGCGCCGGAGCGATGAAGTCGCGGCCCGCCTGGGTGAGGCGCAATCCTTGCGGCGAACGGTCGAACAGCTGAAGGCCGAGCAGCGTCTCGAGGCGCTTCAGGAAGCGGCTCGCCGTTGGCTGCGACAACCCCAAGGCCCGGGCGGCCGCCGAGATCTGCTCCGTTTCGGCCACGCGGAGGAACAGTTCGAGGAGGTCGAGCCGGTCGGTCGAAAGCAGCGGCATGGGCTATCCAGGAACTGAATAATCGACATTCAAAAGCGCTCGCAACCCCATCCTCTCCCGGTCGCGTTGTTCGGGCAACGTGGCTGGTCTCACCCGATCCGACGAGGAACTGCAGATGGGCGACACATCCGACTTCGGCACATTCGGGCGCTACACGGAAACGCCTGCCGCCGACATGCCGGCCGACATGAAAGAGGCCTACGACGCCACCATGGCGTTGCGCGGGCTGGTTCCCGGGCCGCACCGCATCTGGCTCGCCAATCCCACGCTGTCGAAGACCATCGTCCCCACAGGCGCCTATTACCAGAACCATTCGACGCTGACGAAACCCGAGATCGAGATCGTCACCAACCTCGTCACCGCGCGCTGGCTGTCGGCCTATGCTGGTTACGAACACGAGAAGATCGGGGTGGCGCAGGGGCACCTCGATCCGGAGACCCTGCAGCGTCTGATTGCCGGTCTGCCGGTCTCCTTCGAGGATTCGCGCCAGGAGATCGTCTACGAAGTCGCCTCGGCGCTGGTGCAGCCGCGCCCGGTCTCGCTGGGGCTTTATCGCAGAGCGAAGCAGCAGATCGGCGATGCGGGTCTCGTCGACGTCACCGTCCTCATCGGCTGGTTCACGATGGTGTGCATGACGCTCGCGGCCTTCGACGTGCCGGCGAACGCCGACGCGACCGGCCCCGACCACCAAGCCCATGGACATCACGATGGCCGATGCTGAAGCCTGGATGGGCGGCCGCCTGCCGCTCCTCGACGCCGCCTCACTGACCGATGCGCAGAAGGCAATGTGGGACAGGATGGACGCGACGTTGGGACACTGGGCCGACGAGGTCGGCTTCCGGAGCAAGACCCAGGACGGGCGCTTCATCGGACCGTTCAACCCGATCTTGCGCAGCCCCGACATCGGGCAGAGCTTCCTCCGGCTGCAGCACGACGAAGCTCGGTACACCAGCCTCTCCGAACGAATCCGCGAGATCGTGATCCTCAGCGTCGGATCCGTCTTGAAGGCGCCTTACGAGCTCTACGCGCATGCCGCGGCCGGCCGGAAGGCGGGTTTCTCGGCCTCCGCCGTCGAGGCGCTCGCGACCGGTGCAGCCTGCGACGACCTTGCGGTCGAGGAGGATCTTGCCCGGCGTCTCACGCTCGCGCTGACCGTCGATCACGCGGTGGGAGACGCGCTCTACGCCGAAGGCCTGCAGCGGTTCGGCGAGAAAGGGCTCGTCGACCTCGTGATCCTCGCCGGCTGCTATCACACCGTCTGCGGCATGCTCAACCTGTTCGCCGTGCCTGCCCCGGACGGCGCCCGCGGTTCCGAGGAGGGTTGATCCATGCCCAGCATCCCACAGGCCAAGCTCACGATCGTGGCCGAGTTCCCCCCGCACTTCTTCCTGGAGAACCTGGCGGTCCGCCACGACGGATCGATGCTGGTCACCGTGCAGAACCGCAAGGAACTCTGGTTCGTCCCGGTACCCGGCGACGTCCTTCCGGTGCAGCCACTCCTTCTGCAAACCTTCGAGTTCAACACGCTGTTCGTCGTGGAATGGCAACCCGAGCGCTTCCTTCTCGGCGTCGCCGACGTCTATCAGACGCACGAGGCGAAGCTTTATGAGATCGACCTCGCCGGGTGGTCGCCCGGCGGGCCGATCTCTCCCCGTCTGGTGCTCGCGTTCCCCGAGCCCTGGGCTGGTCTCAACGGGGCCTGCCTGGTCGCACCGGACGTGCTGCTTGCGGCCGGGATGGCGGGGCTGATCTGGCGCGTCGACCTCGGCACGGGCTCCGGCGCTTCGGCCCGCATCTGGCTCCAGCACGACACCATGAAGAACCGGCCGGGAGAGAAGAAGCCCGAGCAACCGGGGACCAACGGCGTCCAGTTCGACACCAGCACGGGCTACCTCTACTACACCAGTACGTCTCAGCAGCTGATGCTGCGCGTCAAGGTCGATCCCGCGACGCAGGAGCCTGCCGACCTGCCCGAATTCGTCGCCGGCGGCCGTGAATGGGACGACTTCCTGATCGACGCCGCATCGGGCCTCGCCTACGTCACGACGCACCGTGAGAACACGATCGACCGCGTGCGCCTGGCGCATGACGGCAATCGCGAGGGCCGGACCGTCGCCGCCGGCGATCCCTTCACGGAGACGCTCGTCGGTCCCTCGGCCCTGGCCTGGAGCCGCGGGCCGGGTGACGACGCCCGAGCCGCCTATGTCATCAGCGACGGCGGAACCGCCGAGCCACCCGACGGCGTCTACCGCACGGCCAAGGTACTGCGCTGCGAGTTCCCGCCGACCTGATCAGCCCGGGAGAGTCGGCATGGCCGAGGATTCGCGTCATCTCGAAACCGTCAAGGTGGGTCGAGCCGAGATCGTCACCTGCATCGATGGGAGCGGGCCGACGCTCGTCGTCCTGCCGTCCTACGGGCGCGACGGGTTCGACGATTTCGACCGTTTCACCGATCGGATCGTGGCTCAGGGCTGGCGCGTGCTGCGCCCGCAGCCCCGTGGGATTGCGGGCTCGGCCGGGCCGATGCGAGGCATCGACCTCAAGGACCTCGCCGGCGACATCGCGGGCGTCATCGTCGAGCTTGCCGACCCACCCGCGGTGGTCCTCGGCCATGCGTTCGGCAACATGGTCGCGCGGGTGCTCTCGGTCGAGCATGCCGATCTCGTCCGGGGCGTGATCCTCGCGGCCGCATCGGCCACGACAGTCGCGCCCGAGGTCGCCGAGACGCCTTTCATCGCAGGCGACCTTACCCGGCCCGAAGAGGAGCGCTTGGCCGCGCTCCGTCTCGCCTTCTTCGCTCCCGGCCACGATCCGCGCCCGTGGCTCGAAGGCTGGTATCCGGACACGCTGGCCATGCAGCGGGGCGCCGTCGCCGCCACCGACCTCGCTCCCTACTGGTACGGCGGCAAGACCCCGCTGCTTGAGATCGATGCGCGCCATGACCCTTTCAAGCCGGATGCGTCGCGGTCCGAACTCCGCGACAAGGTGGGCGACCGGGTGACCCCGGTGATGATCGAGGATGCCGCGCACGCGCTCTTTCCCGAGCAACCGGATCTCGTCGCCGAGGCCGTGCGGCACTGGCTCACGAGACTTGTGCGATCCTGACCGGTTGCGCTCACCAGCCCCGCCTGATCATCATGAGCACGAAGGCCAGGCCGGCCAGGACGACGACAAGGACAACGGCCTCTCCCGGCATCGGGACCTCCAGGTCGGGGCCGCAGCGACCGCGACGGCGGATCCCGCGCCGTCACTCCGCCGCCATGGCCGGTCTTCCCGCGACCAGAGTTTCGATGAGCCCTTGATCGGCTGACGTCGCCGGATTGTAGACGATCAGGCTGAGATCCGGCCGGCCGTCGACCGCGAAGGCAGAGTATTCCAAGGCGAGGAGGCCCACCTGGGGATGGCGCAGATGCTTCACGCCGTCGCCGTGCGTCTGCACGTCGTTGTCGCGCCACATGGATGCGAACTCGGGGCTCGTCCGGCACAGCTCCTCGACGAGGGGCACGATCTCCCGGTCGGCGCCGGCGCGTGCGGCATCGATGCGAAAGGCCGCTACGACGAAGCGGGCCACGGCTTCCCACTCGGGCTGCACGGCGCGGACGCGGCTATCGCAGAAGATCATCCGCAGGACGTTGCGCTGATCGGGCGGCAGGGCGCCGTAGTCCGTGAGCACCGCCGCGGCGGCCCGGTTCCAGGCGACGACGTCCCACGTCGCCGTCCTGACGATCGCAGGGCAGTAGACCAACGTATCGAGGAGCCGCTGCAAGCGCGGCGTGATCGCGTCTCCGCCGCGATATCGGATCTCCGGCGAGCGCCCGAGTCCGATCAGGAACAGGTGCTCACGTTCGACGACGGTCAGCGTGAGGGCGCGCGCGATCCGGTCGAGCACGTCCGCCGAGGGCCTCCCACCGCGGCCCTGCTCCAACCAGGTGTACCAGGTCGCGCTGATATTGGCGCGCTGGGCCACCTCCTCGCGCCGCAGCCCCGAGGTTCGGCGTCGGCCGACAGCGAAGCCGAACGAGGCGGGATCGAGCTTCGTGCGGCGGTTCCTGAGGTAGTCGCCGAGCGGATTGCCTTCGGACAAGATGCACGTCCTATTTGGAGACTATTTCAAGAAAATTCCACTGCTTACCAGTAGCGAGGGACGGACCACAATAGGCCGGAGACCAGGAGATCCTACGCATGCGCATATCCAGCGCGACCAACTTCATCAGTGGGAAAGCCAATCTCGCACAATAATCCTTTGTTCGCCTTGCAGTTCGACGGTTCGACGCATGGCGAATGTGTCGCGGCAACGATGATTGGCGTGCAGAACTTCTCCGAGCCGTTCCAGGAGCGGCATCAAGGCACGCTTAAGCACGGCAGGAGCAGTCTCGCTCCAGGAGATGCTGGCCATGGCTTACCCGACCGAGTGACACCAACGGTCGAAAGTATCGACTCGACTTCTGGAAGCGCCCATGCTGAGCGGAGCCGGCTCGGGGCTCCGCTCAGCATCAGGATGGTGAGAACTTTCCGCAATCGGCATGAGTTCTCCGGCGCATTCGAAAGCCCGCCATCAAGCCACCGACAATTGGCGACCTGCGAGGCTGCGCCTTGGTCATCTTCGTCGCCAACGTGTACAGTAATGCACTGAACTAAATGCAACTGTTGCATTTGCATTTTGTCATGCTATATGAACATATCGTCAAATTATATTTTGACGGCTGAGAGATTTTTGTGCTCCCAACGCTATCGGAGCGCAAAATGCCTCGCTATTTTTTCAACGTCTATGACGGTTACTCGAAGCTTGACACGGATGGGACGGAACTCTCCGATATTTATACAGCGCAACACGAGGCTATCCGACTCAGCGGTGAGCTCTTACGTGAAGAAGGAGGTAAGTTTTGGAATAATATCGAGTGGAGACTAGAAGTCACCGATGCGAGTGGCGTTGTTTTATTCATTCTTCGTTTCTCGGCCACTGAGATAATGAAATAAGTGTTATGTTACTGCTTTATGCTCCTAGTTTCTGACATCAATCTCCTTCTGAAGATGTAGATAGTTCGGGTTGAACCCGGTGAATTCTGTCAAACCGGTCAGATCCTTGATCACAATTTGTTTGCTCTTGTACTTGATAAGGCCCCTGTCGCGCAGCTGCTGCAGGGAACGGTTGACATGCACGAACGACAATCCGGTCGTGTCACCGATTTCGGCCTGCGTGATCGGAAGTTCGTAGCTGTTGTCGGTGACGAGCCCGACCACTTGCAGCCTTGCCAGCAGTTCGCATAACAAGTGACCGATCCGCGGTACCGCATCACGCTGGCCGACGTTGAGCAGCCACTCCCGCAATGTGGCTTCATCGACCAGTGTCGCATACCACATCGCGCGGGCGATCCCCGGTTGTTCGATCAGTTCCAGAATGCGATGCCGCGGGATATCCACCACCCTGCATGGCGACAAGGTGCCGATGCTGTGATCCATGGCCTTCAGAATGAAGACGTGAAGATCGCAGAAGTCGCCCGGGATCAGGTAGGCTACGATCTGCCGTTTCCCGTTTGCCAGGAGCTTGTAGCGGCAGGTGAAACCCTCGAGCACGAGGTGGACATCCTTCGACGCATGGCCTTCACGGATGATGTCCGTGCGGGCTGCTACAGCCCGCGTTGGCTTCACGACGTCATCGAGCAGGCGTCGCTCATCGACAGAAAGCGGAGCGAACCTCTCCAGCTTACGCGTTAGCAAGTTTTCCAAGGCCAATATCCGGGGATGACGTCCCGAGCCATAGGAGGGCTGAAACTTCCCATAATCCTAGCTGCCCCTTGGGTGGATCATCAAGGTGGACCCGTTGCTGACGACAGGTGGGCCATTCCTCGACAGAGATCGGACCGCTGTGTTCCTGATCGATGCTCTCGACCAAGGATGTCAGCCGCTCTTCGCTCTCCCGGACAGCACGCATTCTCTGGATGAAATGAGCCACGTCGGCCGATGTGGCTGAACGTCGTCTACAAGCGTTGGATTGTTGTTGAAATCGTCGCACAGCGTGGTTTCGTCCTGAGGGAGCACGAAGCTCGCCGGCTCGGTATGACGAACGAGCCGGTGATTCGTTAGATTCCTCAGGAACTAAGCACACGCATTAACAAATGATAAAATCAGCGCTTAAGGCCTAGTCTAATATGATAGAATCTCATCTCCCACCATGTTCATAAACCTCGAATATAACTTTTATCAACAATTCAGATGATTGACAGCCAGCTTTCCATAACATACGAGAATTTTGCAGCCTGTTTGCTGTCTCTTCTTGACTTCCTTTCGATCTGAACTTAAGCCACCCTTCTGGGTGGCTTTTTTTTTAGTCGTGGTTTAGATTCGCTCTGGGCGAGCATTTGATCCGCGTCGCCGCGGCGCTTGCCCAGGACATCGACAGGGTCGCTCGACGGATCGAACGAAGCACGGCTGGAACGCCCGAAGGCGAGCGTTCCGCACTGTGCAAAGGCGATGCACCGACCTCACCCTGAGTGGGACCTGCTGAACCCAGCCCGTCTTCGCGGTCCGGCAACCCCTCCCTTCTTCGACGCCCTCGCTTGAGGTGACGACGATCGCCGGATAGGCTCCGGCCCATCCTGCTCCGCGGCGGCCGGAGCGTTTCAGACAGGCACGGCATGAACACTATCGGAACGAGATCGTGACCCCGGTTGCCTTCGAGGGAAGGGTCGCGGTTGTCACCGGAGGAGCCCGCGGGATCGGGGCCGCGATCGCATCGCGTCTCGCGGAGACGGGGGCGCGAGTGGCGCTTCTCGACCGGGAGGCCGGCGACGCGATGCCGACCCATGCCCACTTTTCCCCCTGCGACGTGGCCGACGAAACATCGGTCGAGGCCGCTTTCGCGACGGTGGACCGCGTGCTCGGGCCGGTCGGCCTTCTGGTCAATGCCGCAGGCCTGACGGTACGAGCCCAAGCCTTGAACATGAGCGCGGCGGATTTCGCTCACGTCGTCGCGGTCAACCTGACAGGTGCGTTCATCTGCTCCCGCGAAGCGGCCCGGCGCATGGCGCCGCGCGGCAGCGGCACGATCGTCAATATCGCGTCGATCATGGGGTTCTCGGGCGGCCTGTTCCCCAACCCGGCCTATCAGGCCAGCAAGGGCGGGCTCGTCAATCTCACCCGGGCGCTGGCGGTCGAGTGGGCGCCGCTGGGGATCAGGGTCAATGCCGTGGCCCCGACCTATGTCGAAACCGCCCTCACTCGCGATCTCCTGGCCAACCCGGAAGCGTTGGGCCGCGTGCTCGACGCGACGCCCCTTCGGAGGCTCGCTACAGCGGACGAGGTCGCATCGGCCGTTCTTTTCCTGGCCGGACCGGCCTCGTCCATGACGACGGGTCACACCCTGCCGGTCGACGGCGGCTTCCTGACCGTTTGACGCGCGACGCGGAGGCAGAGCCCCGATTGCACGCGACGCTCGCAGACCCGTCCGTGCTGGCTGCACGGATCGCCGCGCGCGACAGCATCGAGATGCAACCGCTCAACCGCTTCGTCGCGAGCCTGCGTGAGCGCCACGGCGCGGTCCCGGACTTCGATCCGCTCGATGGCGGCACCGCGGCGCGGCTCCTGCTCGTCCTCGAAACTCCGGGACCCGGCATGGCGCCGACGCGCTTCGTGTCGCGAGACAATCCTACGGGGACGGCCACCAATCTCCGACGCTTCTTCGACGCAGCCGGGATCGCGCGACGGGACAGCGCGATCTGGAACGCCGTCCCTTGGATCATTCACGCGCCCCAGGCCCGCAACCGCGCGCCGCGGCGCGCCGAAATCGTGCTCGGCCTCCAAGCGCTGCCGCTGCTCCTGGATCTGCTGCCGCGGCTGGCGGTCGTGGTCCTGGCGGGACGCGTCGCGGCCGAAGCGAAGGCGCAGATCGCGGCGACCCGGCCGAGCCTGGCGGTGCTGCGGATGCCGCATCCAAGCCCGACCTTCGTGTGCACCAACCCGGCGATCCCGAAGGCGATCGAGGCTACTCTCGGCCAGGCTGCGGCCCTCGTTGCCGCCGCGTCCTGATGCAGGAGTTTCATCTCAAGAAAAAGGCGGCCATGGATGGCCGCCTTTCCCCCTTACGCCGCTGAGCCGTTCAGTACCGGCACGCTTTCCGCTCGAGATGGGTGTGTTTCTCGTAGGGTCCGCAACTATACTGTCCTCGCCGACCGTTATAGGCGACCTGATAGGCACCGTTTCCATAGCCGTAGCCGCCATCATAACCGCCGTCGCCGGCGCCATTGGCATAACCGCCGCCGTAGCCGCCATAGGGATATCCGTAACCCCCGTAGGGATAGCCGTATCCGGCCGATGCGACCCCATACCCCAGCCCGAACCCGAGAGC
>CAXUOD010000015.1:0-44716 GCA_964252585.1 uncultured Lichenihabitans sp.
TGCGCCAGCGGCTTACCGGTTTCGAGCCCGAATCCGTTCACGACATTGATGACGCCTGGCGGCACGATGTCGCCCAGAAGTTCCATGAAAACGAGAATGCTGAGCGGCGTCTGCTCGGCAGGCTTCAGGACCACGCAATTGCCCGCCGCCAGCGCCGGGGCGAGCTTCCAGGTTGCCATGAGAAGCGGGAAGTTCCACGGGATGATCTGGCCCACGACACCGAGCGGCTCGCGGAAGTGGTAGGCGACCGTGTCGTTGTCGATCTCGGACAGGCTGCCTTCCTGAGCCCGGATGACGCCTGCGAAATAGCGAAAATGGTCAACCGCGAGCGGAAGGTCGGCCAGCGTCGTCTCGCGGATGGGCTTGCCGTTGTCGAGCGTCTCGATCATCGCCACAAGGTCGAGCTTCTGTTCGAGCTTGTCGGCGATCCGGTTGAGTATCTTGGCGCGTTCGGCCGCCGACGTCTTGCCCCAGGCGTCCTTGGCCTTGTGGGCGGCGTCGAGTGCGAGCTCGATGTCGGCCGCCGAGGACCTCGGCACTTCGCACAGCTTCTTGCCCGTCACAGGGCTCGGGTTATCGAAATATCGGCCTTCGACGGGAGCGACCCACTTGCCGCCGATGAAATTGTCGTAGCGTTCGCGAATCAGGACTTCCTTCGAGACCTGATCGAGAGCTTGCTGGAACATCGCTTCCTCCATAATGCATGAGCGCCATTCGGCGTCGTAACCATCGGCGCCGTTCGACGACGCGACCTCGATCGTGCAATCGTCACAGCCGATCGACAAGCATAGAGAGTGCGCCCGCTTGATGCGGCGGTCAACGCTATATTCTGATGGACATAACGAAGCAGAAGATTGGCAACAGCGCGAACTTTCTCCGAGGTTGACGTCGCTTCCCTGCCTCGGTCGAGATCCCGCCGGAACCGGGACGGTCGGTAGCAGACGACCTCCTCGGAGACACTCAGTCGAGCTCGACCACCTGGCCTTCGTGAAGCGTCACACGCCGGTCCATGCGGGACGCCAGTTCCATATTGTGGGTCGCGATCAAGGCCGCGAGGCCGGACGCCTTGATGAGCGACGTCAGGGTACCGAAGACGTGGTTCGCCGTCTGCGGATCCAGATTGCCGGTCGGCTCGTCGGCGAGCAGCAGACCGGGCGCGTTGGAGACCGCTCGTGCGATGGCGACACGCTGCTGTTCGCCGCCCGAAAGTTCCGCCGGACGATGCTTCGTGCGTTGGCCGAGACCGAGGAAGGACAGAAGTTCCTCGGCCCTTGCGGCAGCCTCCTTGCGGCTAAGCCCGGCGATCATCTGCGGCAGGATGACGTTTTCGAGGGCCGAGAACTCGGGCAGCAGGTGATGGAACTGGTACACGAAGCCGATGGCGGTGCGGCGCAGCGCCGTCCGGGCCTGGTCTCCCATGACGGCCGTCGGCGCCGAACCGATCAGGACTTCGCCGGCATCCGGCTTTTCGAGCAGGCCCGCGACGTGGAGCAGGGTCGATTTGCCGGCGCCGGAAGGCGCCACCAGCGCGACGGACTGCCCTGGCCAGAGCATGAGCTCCGCCCCCCGCAGGATGTGCAGCGTCGTCTCGCCCTGCTTGTAGCGACGCTCGACCTTGTCGAGCGTCAAGGCCGGTGCAATGGCCATCACTCGTACCGCAAGGCTTCGACGGGATCGAGGTTCGCGGCCCGCCAGGACGGGTAGATGGTGGCGAGCAAGGACAGGACGAGGGCCATCGCGGTCACGGCGAAGACATCGCCTGGCTCGATGACCGAAGGGAGATGCGACAGGAAGTAGAGCTCGGACGGAAACAGGTTGGTATGCATCACGCTGTTGAGGAAATTGCGGATGCCCTCGATGTTGCGGGCCACCGCGACCCCCAGCAGCAGCCCCGCAAAGGTGCCGCACGTCCCGATGGACGCACCGGCGATCAGGAAAATGCGAAGGATGGAGCCGCGGGAGGCCCCCATGGTGCGCAGAATGGCGATATCCGAACTCTTGTCCTTCACCAGCATGATGAGGCCCGAAACGATGTTGAGGGCCGCCACGAGGACGATCAGGGTCAGGATGATGAACATCACGTTCCGCTCGACGTTCAGCGCGTCAAAGAACGTCTTGTTGCGCTGCCGCCAGTCCGTCATGACGGCGGGCCTGTCGATGGCCTTGTCGAGCTGCAGGCGGACCGCATCCATGTGGTCCGCGTCGTCGACGAAGACCTCGATCACGGAGGCTTCGCCTTCCTTGCCGAAATACGCCTGGGCTTCGGCGAGCGGCATGTAGACGAAACTCGAATCGAACTCCGACATGCCGATCGAAAAGATCGCGACCACTGGATAGCTCTTGATCCGCGGCGCGACGCCGAACGGCGTCTGCGCACCCTTGGCGGTCAGCACCGACATGGCGTCGCCGATGCTGAGCCCCAGCGATTCCGCCAGGCGCTGGCCGATCGCCACGCCCCCGCTGGCCTCGAACCCGTCGAGAGAGCCCTGGACGACGTGGCCCTCGATGCCGGGGAGGCGCTTCAAGTCGGCCTCCTTGATGCCGCGCACGAGGGCACCGGATTGGTTGAAGGGCGACGAGACGCCTGCGGCACCCTCGATCATCGGGATAACCAGCTTGACGCCCGGAACCGCTTCGAGCCGCTGCGTGACGGCGTCGTAATCGGTAAAGGGCGTGTCGGTGGCCTGGACGAAGACGTGGCCGTTGATGCCGACGATCTTGTTCAGGAGTTCCTGCCGGAACCCGTTCATCACCGACATCACGACGATCAAGGTCGCGACGCCGAGCATGATGCCGAGAAACGAAAATCCCGCGATCACCGAAACGAAGCTTTTGGCTCGGCGGGCTCTGAGATAGCGCAGGGCCACCAGCCATTCGAAACCCGAGAAGGCTCGCGTGCCGCGCGTCTTCGGGGTGGAGGCGACCGGAGCCCCGGCAATCACCGTCGTCATCAGGGCGCCTCCCGCGCGTTCAGCGCGGCGCGGGAGACGAGACGGCTCCCAGCCGCGCCAGGACCTCCTCGGGCGTCAGGAACTCCTTGGCCCCGGAGCGGCGTTGTTTCAACTCGACCTTGCCGTCGGCCAGCCCCTTCGGGCCGACCAGAACCTGATAGGGGACCCCGATCAGGTCCATCGTCGCGAATTTGGCGCCCGCTCTCTCGTCTCGATCGTCGTAGAGGACGTCGAGTCCGGCCGACTGAAAGCCCTTGTAGAGCGTCTCGCACGCCGTGCCGGTTGCCGCATCGCCGACCTTCAGGTTCACGACGCCGACCATGAAGGGAGCGATCGCCTCCGGCCAGATGATGCCGTTCTCGTCGTGCCCTGCTTCGATCAACGCCGCGACGACCCGTGACGGCCCGATCCCGTAGGATCCCATGTGGACCGGCACCTCCTTGCCGTCCGGGCCGTTGACCACGGCGCGCATCGGCTGCGAATATTTGGTCCCGAAGTAGAAGATGTGTCCGATCTCGATGCCGCGCGCCGAAACCCGGGAAGCCTCGGGTACGGCTTCGAAACCGGCGGCATCGAACTTCTCCGATGTCGCGGCGAAGAGTCCCGTCCACCGGTCCACGATCGCCTGCAGGCCCGCGACATCGTCGAAATCGACGTCCGCGGCGGGCGGCGCGAACGCGAGGTAATCCTTGTGGCAGAAGACTTCGCTCTCGCCGGTCTCGGCCAGGATGATGAACTCGTGGCTGAGGTCGCCACCGATCGGACCCGTATCGGCCACCATGGGAATGACAGTCATGCCCAATCGAGCGAAGGTCCGCAGATAGGCGACGAACATTCTGTTGTAGCTGTGGCGGGCCCCCGCATAGTCGAGATCGAACGAATAGGCGTCCTTCATCAAAAATTCACGGCTGCGCATGACGCCGAACCGCGGCCTGACCTCGTCCCTGAACTTCCACTGGATGTGATAGAGGTTGATCGGCAGATCCTTGTAGGAACGGACCGAAGCCCGAAAGATCTCGGTCACCATCTCTTCGTTGGTCGGCCCGTAGAGGACGTCACGCTCATGGCGATCCTTGATGCGCAGCATCTCCTTGCCGTAATCCTCGTAACGCCCCGACTCGCGCCACAAGTCGGCCGATTGGATGGTGGGCATGATGATCTCGATCGCGCCGGCCCGGTTCTGTTCCTCGCGAATGATGGCATTGACCTTGTTCAAGACGCGCAACCCGAGCGGCAGCCACGCGTAGATGCCCGCCGATTCCTGCCTGATCATCCCGGCTCGCAGCATCAGTCGGTGCGACACGATCTCCGCTTCCTTGGGAGTCTCCCGGAGAATCGGCAGGAAGTAACGGCTCAAACGCATCGTGAGGTCTCGGGCGGGAACCGACCTCGCGCCGCAGTTCGCGACGCGACGGATCGGGACGTGGCTAACAACCGCAACGGCATGCAAAACACAAGGTCGCTCTTCGGACTGCTTGCTCGACCGGCACAGTGAGCAGCAGGGCGGCGGCTTTGCGACTTTTTCATACGATTTTGCGCAGGCATCGCCACAAAATCGTTGCATTGACGGTGGGTCCCTTTAGGCTGTCGCCAGCGAATTGGAGACCGATGCCAATGGCTTGGTCGACACGCTGTCCAGGTCGCGGGAGGAAGAACGACGATCCATCCATACATTCGCCGCGGCGGCTTCGGTCCCTCGGCGAACCGCAACACCCGATGTGAGGCTGCGGAGAGGTGAGGTCGCACCATTCTTGATGGCAAGGTCCTGTTGGGCGAACAGGCCTTGCCTTCAATTTTCCCCGAAACCGCCGCTCCACCCGGCTTTGATCCCGTCGACGGCCTCGCTGTAGCACCCGCCGGCAATCGCCTCCCTGATCGCCGCCATGAGCTGCTGGTAGTAACTGAGGTTCGCCCACGTCAGCAGCATCATGCCCAGGATCTCACCCGATTTGACGAGGTGGTGAAGGTAGGCCCTGGAGTAATTGCGAGCCGCCGGGCAGTCCGATGCTTCGTCGAGCGGCCGACCGTCGGTGGCGTGCCGGGCGTTGCGCAGATTGACCTTGCCGAATCGCGTATAGGCGAGACCGTGCCGGCCGGCTCTGGTCGGCATGACGCAGTCGAACATGTCGACGCCGCGCCGTACCGATTCCACGAGGTCGTCCGGCGTGCCGACGCCCATGAGGTAGCGGGGCCTGGATCGCGGGAGATACGGCTCGACGGTTTCGATCGTCCGCAGCATGTCGGCCTGAGGCTCTCCGACCGCGAGACCGCCGATGGCAAGGCCGCCGAAAGGCATTTCGGCCAGAGCCTTGGCGCTGGCGGCCCGCAGCCCGGGATCGGTGCCGCCCTGCACGATGCCGAACGCGGCCCGGCCCGGCACGCTGTTGAAGGCCTTGAGGGACCGCTCGGCCCAGCGCAGCGACAGCAGCATGGCGCGTTCGACATCGGCGGCGGGCGCCGGAAGCCGGACGCATTCGTCGAGCTGCATCTGGATGTCCGAACCGAGAAGGTTCTGGATCTGCATCGACCGCTCGGGGGTAAGCGAGTGCCGACTGCCATCGATATGCGATTGGAACGTCACGCCGGTCTCGTCGAGCTTGCGCAGCTTGGCGAGCGACATCACCTGGAAGCCGCCCGAATCGGTGAGGATGGGGTGCGGCCACTGGCTGAACCGATGCAGGCCGCCGAGTTCGGCGACGCGCTCGGCGCCGGGCCGCACCATGAGGTGGTAGGTGTTCCCCAGGATGATGTCGGCGCCAAGCGCCCTGACCTGGTCCGCATACATGGCCTTCACGGTCCCCGCCGTGCCGACCGGCATGAAGGCCGGTGTGCGAATGGTGCCCCGGGCCGTATGGATCAGCCCGGTCCGGGCCGCCCCGTCCTGGGCGAGAAGGTCGAAGCGGAATGCCGCACTCATGGGGTCGCGTCCGTTCGCACCGGCTGGGGCGTGGGCCATAACAGGCTGGCGTCGCCGTAGGAATAGAACCGGTAGCCCGATGCTATCGCGTGCGCATAGGCGGCCTGCATGGTGTCGAGCCCCGCAAAGGCGCTGACCAGCATGAACAGCGTCGAACGCGGCAGGTGGAAGTTCGTCATCAGCAGGTCGACGGCCCGGAAGCGGTAGCCGGGCGTGATGAAGATGGAGGTGGCGCCCGAGAACGCCGCGATCACTCCGTCGCATGACGTGGCGCTCTCCAGGATGCGCAACGACGTGGTGCCGACCGCCACGACACGCCGACCGCACTCCCGCACCGCGTTCAAGGCCGCGGCCGTTTCCGGCCCGACCTCGCCCATCTCGCTGTGCATCCGGTGGTCTTCGGTCGTTTCGGTCTTCACGGGAAGGAACGTGCCGGCCCCGACGTGCAGCGTCACGCGATGCAGCGATACGCCACGTTGCGTCAAGGCGTCGAGGAGGTCCGGCGTGAAATGCAGACCGGCCGTAGGAGCCGCTACGGCACCGGCGCGGTCGGCGAACAGCGTCTGGTAGTCCATGGCATCGGCCGCATCCCCGGCGCGGCGGTGTTCGATGTAGGGCGGCAGGGGCACCTGCCCCACGAGGGCGATGGCCGCGTCGAGCCCGTCGCCCGACCGATCGAACTGCAACGTCACTTCGCCGCCGTCCTTGTCGGAGGCCCGCGCGCTCAAGGGCGCCACCTCGTTCGCCTCGCCGAACAGCAACGTTTCACCTTCGCCCAAGCGTTTGGCGGGCCTGACAAAGGCCCGCCATCGGTCCGGAGCGTCGCGGCGATGCAGTGTTACCTCGATCCGCGCCGTGCCGTCGCCGCGTCGGCGGATGCCGAAAAGCCGGGCCGGCACGACGCGGGTGTCGTTGACCACCAAAGCGTCTCCTGGCTGGAGCAGTTCCGGAAGGTCGCGGACGATCCCGTCGGCGAAGCGCGGCGCCTCACCCGGCCGGACGCTCAGCAGCCGGGCGGAGTCGCGCGGCCGCGCCGGCCGCAAGGCGATTGCGGATTCGGGAAGCGAAAAATCGAAATCGTCGACGCGCATCGATCGTACGCCATAAAGGAAGCGGCCGATCATGTCGGACCATTGTGGAAGCGCCTACGTTCCCGACCCTTCGGACGGCGCTGCAACGCGGTGCTGTGTCAACCAGCGGCCGGCACTCTCGCGTTCGCGCTTCCGGCCCGGTTTACCTGGGCCGAGTCCGAGACATAGCAACGACGGAAAGAAGTGGCGCCTATCATATACGGGCCTGAGCCGGCCGCGAACGCGGTCGTGTCGAAGAGCCTGCCCAGAGCTTGCCAATCGACACGGTCCTGAGGGCCGCTCTCCGCCGGCCCCTGCAACGGGCTTCGCCCGCCGGAGCCCCAAGCCGGCTCCGCTCAGCATAGGGACGGGTGACGATCGTCCGCCGTTGGCATCAGCTGACGGTCGCGGTGGTGATCCGGTCGGGATCGCGGACGGGTTCGCCGCGCTTGATCTTGTCGACGTTCTCCATGCCGGAAATCACCTGTCCCCAGACCGTATATTGCTTGTCGAGGAAGCGGGCGTCGTCGAAGCAGATGAAGAACTGGGAATTGGCCGAATCCGGGCTCGAGGCGCGCGCCATGGAACAGACGCCCCGGACGTGGGGCTCGCTGTTGAACTCGGCTTTCAGGTTCGGGTATTTCGACCCGCCCGTGCCGGTGCCGTGCGGGCATCCGGTCTGCGCCATGAAGCCTTCGAGCACGCGATGGAACGCGACACCGTCGTAGAATTTCTCTCCGACGAGTTTCTTGATGCGTTCGACGTGGCCGGGGGCGAGGTCCGGGCGGAGCTTGATGACGACCGGACCCTTGGTGGTGTCGAGCGTCAACGTGTTCTCAGTGTCGGTCATCGTTTGTCCTGATATGCAGAAATCGAATGGCGAAGATCTCGCCCGCGACGGCGGCGCCGAGTGAGGGCGAGAGGTGAAGCGGCGTGCAGGTCGTGAGTGCCGCGAGCAGTGAACGCGCAAGATCCGTTTTCTGCTGCTCCGAACCGGCGTCGATATAGGGCAAAAGTGGTTTGCCCAATACTGATCCGTCACGTTTGAAGCTGACCCGAAGCGTCGCCGAAGCCCAGGATGACGATGCGAGCGGTGAGAAACACGCGGCGAGCGCCTGACCGATCTCGGTGAAGCGGTCGAGGGTTGGCGGCACCACAGGCCTCGGCCCTCCTCCACCGACCGCTTCGATGAGTTCGAACCCATGCGGCAGGAAGGTTGGCCCGACCCGCTGATCCTCGATCAGTGGCGAGGCCCCGACCCCGGGCGGCGGCAGGTTCTCGTCGGGCGGCGGTGAAGGCAGCAGGAGCGGCGGCGGGCGCACCGGAACGATGCGCCGGAAATCCGATCCCGGAAACCTTCGGAAGAAGGGAACGCGGAGCCGTCGCTGGGGGACGAGGATGCGTGGAGGTCCCACGCGCCGTTCCGCCGCCGGCGCAGGAGCCGCGGCGGCGGCGCACAAGCCGAGCAGGATCAGCACCGCGACCTGTCGCGTCCCAGGCAAGCCGGCCTACTTGGACGATGCGAGCCGCATCTTGAGGATCTTATCGGGATTGGTGACCTTCCCGTTGTCGTCGGCCGCTCCCTTCTTGATCTTGTCGACTACGTCCATGCCGCTCGTGACCTGCCCGACCACCGTATATTGGCCGTTGAGGAACGGCGCGTCGCCGAGACAGATGAAGAACTGCGAGTTCGCCGAATCGGGATCGGAAGACCGCGCCATGCCGACCGTTCCGCGCTTGAACGGCGTGTCGGTGAATTCGGCCTTGAGGTCGGGGAGTTTCGAGCCACCCATGCCGGTGCCCGTAGGGTCGCCGGTCTGGGCCATGAACCCGCCGATCACCCGATGGAACACGATCCCGTCGTAGAAGTGATCGCTGGTCAGCGATTTGATCTGAGCCACGTGGTTCGGCGCAAGATCCGGCCGCAACTGGATGGTGATGCGGCCATCCTTCGTGTCCATGTAAACCGTCGAGTCCTTGTCGTCGGCCCAGGCCACAATCGGAAGCAGGGTTAACGCTGCCGAAGCAGCCAGAAGAACATCACGCCGGCGCAGATACATATCGGCCTCTCCAGGATTGCGGATCCCGCACATAGGCGGAAGGTTCGACGGCAGCAAGGCTACACGGCGGGGTTGCCGGTGTTTTCCGACCCACGCTTTTCGTTGGCGGCGAGCCCGGCTTCCACATGTTTCCCTCTCACCCGCGGCAGGACGCCGCGCCGGCCGTCGTAGACGAGCCGATCAGCGCCGATCGCAGCCGGGCGTGCCGCGCGTGCCGGCACATCTTCCGGCTCGTGGTCCGACCCAAACAGATGATCCATCCGTTTGGACCAGTGGCCCACCGCATTCGAGCGGTGCACCGATCGAGCGGAGTCCAGCACTGACGCCTAGCGACACTCGCCAACCCGGCCCCGGAGCCGGTACGGTCCTCTGCATCGGCGCCGCCGCGGTGGACCGAACCTACCGGCTCGGCGGTCCCCTCGTACCCGGCACATCGAACCCGGTCGCGGGGCGTCGCGGTTTCGGCGGGGTCGCACGCAATGTGGCCGAGAACCTCGCCCGCCTCGGCTCGTCGGCATCCTTGATCACCCTGATCGGCGACGATGACGACGGCCGGGCGCTCGTCGAGGACCTCACGGCGGTCGGAGTCGGAACCGGCGGCGTGGTCCGGGTTCCCGGTCGCGAAACGGCAACCTATGCGGCGGTCCTGACCCCAGAAGGCGACCTCGCTTTGGGTCTCGCCGACATGGCCATCCTGGATGGTCTCGCACCCGACCTGCTGACCGCGAACGCCGGGCGGCTAGCCACGACCGATTGGGTCTTTGCCGACTGCAATGTGACGGCGGGTCTGATGGCGGCGCTGGCCGATCCGAAGCGTCGTCATGGTTATCGGCTGGCCGTCGATCCCGTTTCGGTGGCCAAGTCGGCTCACCTCCCCCCGGACCTGCACGGTATCGATCTCCTGGTCCTCAATCGCGACGAGGCCGCCGCCATCCTCGAACGCCGAGGTCTCATGGGCCTCGACCCGCAGGAAAGCGCCGCCACGCTGTTGCGGGCCGGCGCTGCCGGGGTCGTCCTGACGCTGGGCCCCGATGGCGCTATCGCGGCGAACCCGGAGGGTGTCGTCCGGGTCGCGGCGACGCCCGCGACCCCCGTCGATGTGACGGGCGCGGGTGACTCGCTCATGGCGACCGTTCTTCACGCTCTGATGGGCGAAGAGCGTTTGGCGGCTGCCGTCTTTTGGGGATGCCGCGCCGCGGCTCTCACGGTCGCGAGCCCCTACACGGTCGATCCCGGACTGAAGGTCGCGTTGAGCTTCAACCGTGCAACGAGCGCCGACCGGGCCTGAGGCAGATCGATCCTGTTCCGTTCAGCGCCGCTTCGCCATCAGCTGCCAGACGGCAGGGACGACCAGCCCGGCAAGCAGCGTTTTCATCACCGTGCCCAGGATGAAGGGTTCGACACCGGCCGTGAAGGCGAGGTCCTTGCCCAGGAGGTGGGCCAGCCAGGCATAGCCGAAGCCGAAAAGTACGAGGTGACCGGCCGTCATCGCACCGAGCAGCTTCGGCACCGACCGATCGGCCCCCCGTTCCGCGAAAAACCCGACAAGCGCCGCAGCCACCAGAAAACCGGCCAGGTATCCTCCGGTCGGCCCCATCATATAGGCCAGGCCGAGGCCGTGCATCGGGGTCCCGGCGAAAACCGGAAGGCCGACCGCACCTTCGATCAGGTAGAGAGCGACGGTGGCAACCCCGAGTCTCAAGCCGAACCCGGCGCCGATCAAGAGGACCGCGAGGCTCTGCATCGTCATGGGCACGGGCCAGAACGGAACGCTCAGGCGAGCCGACAGGGTCAGGACGGCACTGCCGACGAGAGCGAGGAGGACGGCGCGGGCGGCGCGGGACGCCGTCGAGGCCTGCTCGGGCCAGACGGCGCCTGCAAGCGTAGGCCGCACCGGAAATCTCACGTCCGTCATCGGGCGCTCCCCTGGAGGCTGTCGAAACTTCACCAAAAGCCTCCGAGTGCCGCCCTTGATTTCCGCCGCGTGCGGCCGCAGGCTGAGCATCTCTTAAGATGACGTTATCGCCCGAGCAAGCGCTGCTTGCAGCGCCGCGGTGACGCTGTGGGAAGCAGGTCGCTCTTGGCCGCCGAGGACATCCCGTTCGACCGTACGCTCGCGGCCAAGCCCGAGGAGGTACAAGCGCTGTCCGGTCTCGTGCGCCGCCTGATCGCCAACAACGGCGGTCCCTTCACGTTCACGGGAACCTGCAGCTACATCGTCGGCCGTGGCGAGGTCTCGGTGATCGACCCGGGCCCCGCCGACCCGACCCACATCGCGCATCTCATGGCGGCGCTCAAAGGCGAGACCCTGCGCCATATCCTGGTGACCCACACCCATCGCGACCATGCCCCGGGCGCAGCATTGCTCAAGGCCGCGACGGGTGCGGAAATCCTCGGCTGTCCCAGGCGCGAGCCGACCGCTGCCGACCCGCGCCACCAGGCGCTCGATGCCGCCTTCGACCTCCGCTATGTGCCCGACAGGGTGCTCGGCGAGGGCGATGCGGTTTCGGGGAGCGGCTACACGCTGATCGCGCTCGAGACGCCCGGCCACAGCTCAGACCATCTCGCCTTCGCTCTGCCGGAAGAGAGTTCCCTGTTTTCCGGCGACCATGTGATGGCCTGGTCGACCACGATCGTGGCACCGCCCGACGGTTCCATGAGCGCCTATATGGCGTCGCTGAGGAAACTGCTCGATCGGGCGGATGACATCTACTGGCCCGGCCACGGCGGCCCCGTCCGCAACACGCGCACTTTCGTCAACGCCCTGATGGTGCATCGGCAGTGGCGCGAGGCCGCGATCCTCCGGCGTCTCGCAGCCGGAGACACGACGATCGCGGCCGTGGTCTCGAGCCTCTACCGCGACCTCGCCCCATCGCTTCGTGGTGCCGCGGGCCTTTCCGTTCTGGCTCACCTGATCGACCTCGTCGAACGCCGCCAGGTTCAGGTGGATGGGTCCATTTCGCTGAACGCGCACTTCCACGCGGCCTGAAGCCGGATGGTGCGACGGAGCGACCGCGGTGAGCCCAGTCACGAATCGGCATCCTGCAATTCGTCCGACAAGGCTTGGATTCGCGCCGCATTGGTGCCGAGATCGTGCCGGCCGATGCGGGAGGCCGAACGGATGTCGACCCGCGTCTGACCGGCCAGCGGGCGAATGCGGATCGCCACGTCGTCGGGCAGCGCCATGATCCGGGTCGTCGCGACAGCGTCGATATGTCCGGTGCCGAACTTGCCGAGCGGCGGCACCGCCTCCAAGATCTGCCAGCCTCTCGCCTTCACGGTCTTGACGACAAGATCGTAGGCCTCGTCGCCAGAACGGTCGAGCACCACCGGTTGCAGCCCCGGATAGAACCGGCGTTGTTCGTCCCGGGTCTCGGCCGAGGGATCGTCATGCACGACACCGCCGCGGGCGACCCGAACCGCGGCAGCGTTCGAATAAGGCGGCGGGGACGCCGGATCGGTCGAGACGTCGTTGATGGCCGGCAGCCGCGAAGCCAGCACCATCAGGTAGCCCGGATAGGCCAGGACGACGAACGCCAGAACGAGGCCCGCCAGAGCGCGCGCGGTTCCGCGCCGCCCGGTGCGCCAGATCACCACGGCGGACAACGCCGCGAGGAGCACGGCGCCCAGGGCGAACAGCAAGGCGAAGCCCAGGACGGCGAGGACAGCCCTGGGATCGACCGCGCCGCCGCGGCCGAGCAGCACGGCCAGGACGGCCAGCACCGCGCCGAAGGCCGCACTCGACCAGCAGCGCCGGGCAACGGCCGCGACCGGTTCGGGCGCCATCCTCCGTGTCAGCATGGCGAGCCCGTTGTCGCGCACACGGGCCGAAGAATCGCGAACGGCATTATCCACCACGACGGCTCGAACGGACGTCCTGTCTTACAGGCGCATCCGCCGACCGGAAAGGCCGCTGCCCGGCCGACCCCCGAGTCGGCTTCGACACTCTCCCGTTCAGCGTTTGTTAAAAGACCCGGGACAAGGTTGAGGGACCGTTCACCGCGACAGAAGCAAGTTCGACCCTGTTGTCCTCGGGAGTTATCGATGTTGCAGCCCTCACACAGCCAAACCGAGTCCCAGCCCGTCGAAGACGCTCGCGAACTCCAGGCCAAGCTCTACCGCGAGATCGGAATTTCGGCGGTCGCGGCCGCTTTGTTGTTTACGACGCGCCCCGACCCGGCTCCTCGCGCCGCGGTGGTGGATGAGAAAGCCCAGCCGGGTTACACGGCACGTCATATCGCGGCCTGACGCCAGGATCAGGATCGCGGCAACTCGACCGGCTCTCGCGGCCGAGGTCGCGGAGACCCCATGGCACCGATGTCGCGGAGAGCGTTCCTGACAGGGTCCGGCGTCATGGCCGGGACGCTGACGTTCGGCGTTTACGCGACCGCGGGTGAGCCCGAAATGACCCCCGTGATACGCCACTACGTCGCTTCTCCCCCGGGCTGGCCCGAGGGCTTCGCTTTGCGGATCGGCGTCATCGCCGATCTCCATGCCTGCGAGCCTTGGATGTCGGCGGAACGCATTCGAGGCATCGCCGAACAGACCAACGCCCTCTCGCCTGACCTGATCGTCCTGCTCGGGGATTTCAACGCGGGGCATCGTTTCGTGACGGGTCCCGTGATGCCGGCCGCCTGGGCCGATGCTCTCTCGGTGCTGCGCGCTCCGCTCGGGCTCTTCGCGGTGCTCGGCAATCACGATTGGTGGCACGGCCCGGTCCCCGGCATGCCGGGCGGCCCGGAAGAGGTGACGCGGGCGCTCAGCGGCATCGGCGTCCGGGTGCTCGAGAACGAAGCCATCCCGATCGACCGTGGCGGAAAGCGCTTCTGGGTCGCCGGTCTGGCGGACCAGCTGGCCTTCGCCATGGTGAAGCACGCCAAACCGCGGGGTGCGGACGACCTTGCCGGGACCATGAAACAGGTCCGCGACGACGCTCCCGTCCTCATGCTGGCGCACGAGCCTTACGTATTCCATCGCATGCCGGAGAGAGTGTCTCTCACCCTCTCGGGCCATACGCACGGCGGCCAGATCGTCCTGCCGGGCATCGGGCCGATCGTGACGCCGTCACGCCGCTACAATTACGGCCACATCGTCGAGGGTGATCGCAACCTCATCGTGTCGGGAGGGCTCGGAACTTCCGGCGTTCCGATGCGCTTCGGTGTCCCGCCGGAGATCCTCGACATCGTGATCGGCAGCGCGCCGCCGATCGCCTGAAGGCGCGCGAGGCTCAGATCACCACGACCTTGGTGCCGACCTGGACGCGGTTGTAGAGGTCGATGACGTCGATATCGCGCATGCGGATACATCCCGACGATGCGTCGTGACCGATCTCCGTCGGCTCGTTCGTACCGTGGATGCGGTAGAGCGTGTCCTTGCCGTTCGCGTCGTAGAGGTAGAGCGCGCGAGCACCGAGAGGATTCTCCGGGCCGCCGGGCAATCCCCCGGCGTCGACGACGGGCTTCAGGTGCGGCCAGCGCTTGACCATGTCGGCCGGCGGCATCCAGGTCGGCCATTCGGCCATGCGCCGGATGGTGGCGTTGCCGGTCCAGCCGTAAGCCTCGCTTCCCGTCGCCACCCCGTAGCGCATCGCCCGGCCATGCGGCAGAACGTAATAGAGCAGTTTTTCCTTGGTGTTGACCACGATCGTGCCGGGTGTCTGCCCGGTCGTGTCGTCGACCTCGTAGCGATCGAAGGTGCGGCCCATGTCGGCGGTCGGGACCATGGACATGAACTGCGCGTCGCGGGCCGACAGGCTCGGATCGGGTGTCGATTTATACTCGCAGCCGCCGAGCGACAGAGCCGCCGCCATCAGAATGCCCGCCCGCCATGTCAGCTGCATTGACCTTGTCCTGCGTCGCACCAGATGCCCAATAGTGGAATAACACAGCGAGCCAAGCTTCACGAGGGCTTGTCACATCTTTGCCGCATCCGTGGCCGGCCAGCTACAGCGCCGCGAGGTCGGTCTCCATCGTAGGACGTCGAGCGCCTTGCCAACAGCTCTGATCGGACACGCGGCCGCGCTGGCCCACGACATGGGGGCCGGCCATCCCGAGCGTCCGGATCGGCTTCGCGTCGTCAACGCCATCCTGGCGGGCCCGTCGTTCGCGGCCTTGCGTCGGGTCGAAGCGCCTGAGATCGACCGTTCCGCCCTGCTCCGCGTCCACCCGGAGCGTTTCGTCGATGCCCTGCTGCAGCTGCGGCCGCCCGACCGCCAGTTGATCCGGCTCGACGCCGACACGGCGATCGGATCCGGCACCGTTCCGGCAGCCCTGCGCGGCGCAGGCGGGGCCGTGAAGGCCGTCGACGACGTTCTGGAAAAGCGAGCCGGCAACGCCTTCGTGGCGATGCGTCCGCCGGGGCACCACGCCGAACGTCAGACCGCCATGGGGTTCTGCTTCTTCAACAATGCCGCGATCGCGGCCAGGCACGCGCAGCGGCACCATGGCGTCGGACGCGTCGCCATCCTGGATTTCGACGTCCATCACGGTAACGGCACGCAGGACATCTTCTGGGACGACCCGAGTGTCATGTACGCCTCCACCCACCAGATGCCGCTCTTCCCCGGCACGGGGGCGGCGGAGGAACGGGGCGAGCACGACACCATCGTCAATGCGCCCTTGCGGGCGGGCGACGGCGGGTTGGCGTTCCGCGAAGCCATGGACGGCGTCCTCCTGCCGCGGATCGAAGCCTTCCGCCCGGATCTCGTGATCCTTTCGGCCGGGTTCGATGCCCATCGCCGCGATCCCCTCGGCGGACTCGACCTCGACGAAGACGATTTCGCCTGGGTGACCCGAAGGGTCACGGCGCTCGCGGCCGACTGCGCCGCAGGTCGTGTCGTGTCCTTGCTCGAAGGCGGGTACGACCTCGACGGCCTGTCGTTGTCGGTCGCGGCCCACGTCACGGCGCTGATGGAAGGGGCAGGCTAGAGGCTGGCACGGAAGGTGGTCGGTGACGTGAAGCCGCTCTTCCGGTTCCCCGAGCTTGTCGGACGTAAGGTGAAGGGTATAGCGCCGATCGCAATCACGTCCGCCAATCCTTCTCGCGTCCGAAGCCGGCTGACATCGCCTGAAGCCGAGTTCGCTTTCGTCACGCCTCGAGAGGCCATCAGGGCGCTTCGGACTTCAGCCGCTCGAAGACGGCGAGGAGCTCCGGCCGGGTCGCCTTGGCGATGGCGCCGGCCCCGACTTGCGCCTGCGTCCACATCCACGAGCGGGCGGGGTCGTCGCGCATGGCCCACCCCGGGAAGAGGCGGTCGGTCACCGGCTCGCCGAACAGGAAGTTTACGTCGACGTGCCGATTGTCGGACGCGATCCGTGCGTAGGTACCCCTGACGGCGGCTTCGGGTCCCTCAATGAGCTGCAGATAGGCGTCAGCGCGGCAGATCAGGGCACCGGTCACATCGTCCTGCAGATTGTTGCGCCGCGCGTCCATGAGGATGCTGTTGAGCGTCGCCTCGTCGAAGCCGAACGGCTGCGACACGTAGATGATCTGCATCAGACTCATGCTGGCGCTCCCGAGCTTCGGGGAATAGACCTCGCTGCGGGCTGCATGTCGAGGCGTATCGCGCCCGTTTCGTCCCCAGGGTCAACATCGGCTCGTCGACCGATCGCGCTTGCCTTGCCGCCTGACCTTGGGGCTGGTCCCGACGGAAACGCGGACCTTTTCGGCTCAGACGCCCAGCGGTTCGGTCGAGGCGATCTCGATGCCGAACCCGGACAAGCCCACATAGGTCCGTTCGCTCGACGCCAACAGCTTGATCGACGCGATGCCGAGGTCGCGGAGGATCTGCGCGCCGAGGCCGATCTCTCGCCATTGGCTCACGCGTTGTGCTTCGGCATTGCCGCTGGACCGGGACAAGGTGGAAACCGGCACGCCCGCCGTCCCGTCCCGAAGGTAGATCAACACACCCCTCCCCTCGGACGCGAAGCGCTCGAGGCACTTGTTGACGATCGCGCCGCCGCCCAGCACGTCGTTGATGATATCGGCCCGATGCAGGCGCGTCGGCATGCCGCGGCCATCGCCGATGCGGCCGTGCACGAAGGCGAAATGCTGGACCTCGTCGAAGCGGGTCGTGAAGGCGTAGCCTGTCAGTTCCCCGATCGAGGTCTTGACCGGAAAGGTGGCGACCCGCTCCACGAGTTTCTCGCGCGACTGCCGATAGGCGATCAGATCGTCGACCGAGATGCGTTTCAGGTGGTGGCGCTCGGCGAAGGCCTCGATCTGCGGCCCGACCATCACGGTGCCGTCGTCGTTGGCCAGTTCGCAGATGACCGCGACCGGGGGTAGACCGGCGAGTTGGCAAAGGTCGACGGCGGCTTCCGTGTGGCCCGACCGCATGAGAACCCCGCCGTCGCGCGCGATCAGCGGAAAGACATGACCCGGCCGCACGAAATCGGAGGGTCCCATATTGCCGTTGGCCAACGCCCGGCACGTGCCGTTGCGCTGCTCGGCCGATATGCCGGTCGTCAAGCCGTGCCGCACGTCGACCGTCACCGTGAAGGCCGTCCCGAGCGGGGCATCGTTCGCGGCCACCATGGGCGTGAGATGGAGCCGGCGAGCCTGCTCGCCCGTCATCGGCGCGCAAACGATGCCGCAGCAGTTCCGGATGATGAAGGCCATCTTCTCGGTCGTGCAAAGGGAAGCCGCACAGACGAGGTCGCCTTCGTTCTCCCGGTCGTCGTCGTCCGTCACGACCACGATCTCGCCGCGCGCGATCGCCTCGATGGCCTCGTGGACATTGTTCTGATGGTTCATCGCAAAGGCTCCATCGGCCGTTCGATCCGACGCTAGTCCGGTGAGGAAATCGTTCGGCGTCACGTCGCCGCCCGTTTCGCGCAAAATGAGTTCGGCGGTTTCCCGCGAGACCCAAGGTCGGCTCTGATTGCAGAGTTGGGTCACGGCGCCCGGAGTAACGCCGATGCGTTTCGCGAACGCCGATCGGGTCACCCCACGCACCTTGAGCCAAGCCGAAAGCTTCATGCGCGAAGCTTAGCGCCATGCGATCTTTAGCGACACTAAATTCCTATCAGATTTAGCACGACTATATATTCGACCCCGGTCGCGGCACGAACGGCCATGCCGGGCTTCGCCCGACTTGTCCGCGGTGGCGCAAGAACTGGTCGGCCAGAACGCAGGCCAGCATGGCTTCGCCCACCGGCACCGCTCTGATGCCTACGCAGGGGTCGTGGCGGCCCTTGGTCAGGATCTCGACGTCGTTGCCGACGCGATCCACCGTGTCGCGCGGCGTGAGGATCGAAGAGGTCGGCTTGACCGCGAAACGCGCCACGATCGTCTGACCCGTCGAGATCCCGCCGAGAACACCGCCGGCGTTGTTCGACAGGAACACCGGCACGCCGTCGGCGCCGCGTCGGATCTCGTCGGCATTCGCCTCCCCCGACAGCGTGGCGGCCTCGAAGCCATTGCCGATCTCGACCCCCTTGACTGCATTGATGCTCATCAGGGCCGCCGCGATCTCCGCATCGAGCTTGCCGTAGATCGGCGCACCCCAGCCGGCCGGTACGCCCTCGGCCACGACCTCGATCACCGCACCGGCAGACGAGCCGCTCTTGCGGACTTCGTCGAGGTACAGTTCCCAGGCGGCCGCCGCGGCGGCGTCGGGGCAGAAGAAGGGGTTGCGGGCGACTTCGTCCCAATCCCATCGCGCCCTGTCGACACGATGAGGGCCGATCTGCACGAGGGCACCGCGGATCGTGACGCCGGAGACGACCCGGCGGGCCACGGCACCCGCCGCGACCCGAGCCGCCGTCTCGCGCGCCGAAGAGCGCCCGCCCCCGCGATAGTCCCGGATGCCGTATTTGGCATCGTAGGTGAAGTCGGCGTGGCCGGGCCGGTACTTGTCCTTGATCTCCCCGTAGTCCTTGGAGCGCTGGTCCGTGTTCTCGATCAGGAGCGCGATCGGCGTCCCCGTCGTGCGGGCCGGTTCGTCCGCGTCGGCGAAGACGCCCGACAGGATCTTCACCTGATCGGCTTCGCGACGCTGCGTGGTGAACCGGGATCGCCCGGGGCGCCGGCGATCGAGGTCGTGCTGGATGTCGGCTTCGGCGAGTTCGAGGCCCGGAGGGCAGCCGTCGATCACGCAGCCGAGGGCCGGCCCGTGGCTTTCGCCGAAGGTGGTGATACGGAAAAGATGGCCGAACGTGTTATGCGACATCGGCAGGCGTCTCGGTCGGCGACACGGGCAGCATCACGCCGCCCGACTGGCCGGGGTCTCGTGGTCCGTTCCTTTCGGCTCGGCCGGCGCACCGACCCATTCCGACCGCGGCGGGATGGACTCGCCCTTCATGACGAGGGTCAGCGGCCCGAGGCGGGCGTGATCGCCGACATGACTGTCGTAGAGAACCGTCGACCCGGCCCCGATCGTCACGCCATGTCCGACATTGACCCGGCCGACCTTCATGACGCGGTCCTCGTAGAGGTGGGTCTGGAGTGCCGCCTGCGCGTTGATGGACACGAAGTCTCCGACCGCGACGCAGTCGAACTCCGTGATGTCCGTCATGTTCAGGAAGACGCCGCGCCCGAACTTGGCCCCGAAGAGGCGGAGCATCCAGGGCAGGAACGGCGTGCCCAGGAGATGTTCCAGCAGGACTCGTCCGGCAAGACCCCAGTACATCACGGCCACGGCCTCCGTCTTCATGGCCCACCACGACCACATCGGCTTCGTGACCGGCGCGTAGCGACCCATCGTGGCCCATTTGATGCCGACCACGATCAACGTCATCACGACCGAGACGAGGACCGACAGCAGGACGAACAGGACCGCGACCTCCCAGTAGAGCCCGTCCAAGACTTTGGGCCCGAGCCACTCGACCGACCACGTGCCGGTCACGATGAACAGCATCGTAGGCAGCGAGATGTGGACGGCTTCGAAAAGGGCGCGGGCCAGCTTCTTCCAGCGCGGCGCCTCATAGGTCCAGTTCGCACCACCGCCGTCGAAGCGCTGGCGGACCGGCAAGCGGATCGGGGGCGTGCCGAACCAGGTATCGCCCGGTTTCATGAGCTCGTTGGCCGGTGGCTTCGACTTGATGCCGATCAGTGCGCCTTCCGGGATGTCGGATCCGATCGGCACCACGGCATCGTTGCCCACGAACACCCGGGCACCGGTTCTGACGCGGGAGAGCCGCATCCAGCCATCACGGATCTCCTCGTCGCCGAGCACGACCTCGTCGGCGATGAAGCACTTCTCGCCGATCTCGACGAGATCGTAGCGGCCCGCGAGGTTGGTCGAGATCTCGGCATCCTTGCCGATCTTGGCGCCCATCAACCGGTACCAGGCCCGCATGTAGACAGTCGCGAACAGCGACGTCAGGACCTCCAGCGTGATCTCGGTGGCCAGCGCCACGGTCCATTTGCGCAGGTAGAAGAAGGAGAAGACCGAGTAACGTCCCGCCTTCACCTGCGGCAGCACGAGCCAGCGCATGGCGACGATGAAGGCGACCGAGATCAGCACCATGACGAAGCTCGTCGGCCACGCCAGCAGCGGCAACGACGCCAGATAGGCGAAGCGGTCGACGGCGGGGATGCTCAGCCAGTCGTCGAGCTGATCGAAGACCCAGAAGGCGGGGAAAATGGGCAGGAGCCCGAGCGGCGGGATCACCAGCAGCATGGCGACGTAGCCGAAGCCCAGCAGCGACTTGCGCCCGAGCGACGCCGTCGGGAACGCTTCAATGGTGGATCGGTCGACGAGCCCGACACGCCGCCCGGGTGAACCGTCCCAGTTCTCGTAGGCACCGATCGCGGTATCGGCCGCGATGGACGTGAGATCGCCGAGTTCCGCACCCGCGCCGATCGTCACGCCATCTTCGATCACGCAGGAGGTGCCGATATAGCTGCCAGCCCCGATCGCGATCCGGCCGACGATGAACTCGGCGCCTTCGACCCTGGCATTGGCGAAATTGACCTTGCCGCCGATGCTGGCCCGCTCGCCGATCTCGATCAGGTCGAGCGCCCCTGCCTCGTGGTCGCCGATGATGGCGTCCATGCCGACCTTGGCGCCCATGGCGATCATGAACAGGCGCATGACGGGCGAGCCCTGAAACCACTTGGGGTGGGTCAGGGCGGTGATGCGCTGCACCAGCCACCAGCGATAGTAGTAGACGCCCCAGAGCGGGTAGCGCCCGGGCTTCATGCGACCCAGGATCACCCATTTCGACGCGATCGCGAACAGGATGGTCAGGATGTTGATGACCATGTAGGTGCCGACAAGCCAGACGGCTTCCTCGAAGAGGCTCGCGTCGCTGGCCGACAGCAGCATGTAGCTGACGAAGACGCCGAGCCACTGGGCGGTCGAGAGCGACAGGATGAGCGGCAAAGCCGCGGCCTGGCCGAGGCCGCACAGGAACCGACGGCGGAGCGGAGGCGGCGTGAAGGTCAGGTCCTTGGCCTCGCCGACGATCGTCGAACGGCGCCCGTCGAGCAGTTCCGCGATGGCCCGGAGCGAGCGCGCGCGGTACATGTCCTGAAGCGTGATCGCGCTCAACGCCGGATCTTGCCTCACCACCGAGACGAAACGCGCCGCCAGAAGCGAGTGCCCCCCGAGGTCGGTGAAGAAATCGGCGTCGAAGGGAACGGCTTGCGACGGCAGGACGGCCTTGGCGGCCGCGAGAAGCGAGGCCTCGGTGGCGTTGCGGGGATCCTCCTGGGCTTCGACGGCGCGCGCCGCGAGCGCCACCTTCTTCAGCCGGTTGCGATCGACCTTGCCCGACGGGAGCCGCGGCAGCGCCTCGACGGCTTCGAAACGCGACGGCACCATGTAGGGCGGCAGGGCCTCGCGCAGCGCCGCCCTGAGCACGAGGGGATCGACCGTGGCCGATGCCTGCGCCACGACGAAGGCCACGAGTTGGTCGAGCCCATCATCCTGCCGCAGGACGACGGCCGCCTGATGCACGCCCGCGATCCCGACGAGCTTCGTCTCGATCTCGCCGAGCTCGATCCGGAAGCCGCGCAGCTTCACCTGATCGTCGATGCGACCCCGAAACTGGATGTTGCCGACGGGGTCGAGCGCCACCGCATCGCCCGATCGGTAGAGCACCGGATCGATGCCCCCCTTGCGGAACGGGTTGGCGATGAACTTCTCCCGCGTCAGGGCATCGCGATTGAGGTAGCCTGCCGCCACCCCCGGACCTCCGATCAGCAGTTCCCCCTCCTGGCCGCGGTCGAGAAGGTTCAAGGCGTCGTCGACCACGTAGCAGGTGTAGTTCGGGATGGGGCCGCCGATCGTCACGGCTTCGCCGGGCTCGACCAGAGCGGCCGTCGCCACGACCGTGGTCTCCGTCGGTCCATAGGAATTGTAGATGGTCCGGCCCGGTCGGCACCAGCGAGCCCCGAGCGTGGGCGGGCAGGCTTCGCCGCCCAGGATGATCAGCCGCAGCGAGGCGACATCCCGCGACAGCAACCCGAGGAGGGTCGGCACGGTGTCGAGGACCGTGACGGCCGCGGCGTTGAGGACGTCCGGCAGGGCGTCGGCCTCGCCCAGCATCTCGCGGGTCGCCACGAAAAGGCTGGCACCGACGAGATACGGGATCCAGATCTCCTCCATGGAGAGATCGAACGCGACCGAAGCGCCCTGGAACACGATATCGCCCGGACCTATCGCGTAGAGCGCATTGGCCGAGCGCAGGTAGTGGCAGATGTTGCGGCCGGTGATCACGATGCCCTTGGGCACGCCCGTGGATCCCGACGTGTAGATCACGTAGGCGGGGTCGTCGGGCCGGGCGCCGAGAGCGCGGGCATCGATCGCTGCCGGGGGACCGAGATCAGCGCCCGAGCCTTGTCGAGCCGCGAGATCGGCCTCGGTGGCGACGCCACAGGGGAGGTCGGCGCCGTGCGAGGACGCGAATGCGGCATCGGTCAAGACCAGCCGCGCCCCGCAATCCCGCAAACAGACCGAGACGCGGTCGACCGGCGCATCGGCATCGAACGGCAGCCAGGCCGCACCGGTCTTTGCGATGGCGATCTGGGCCACGAGCAGGTCGAAGCCGCGCTGCATCCAGAGACCCGCGACCCCGCGAGGCCCGAGCCCGCGTTCGAGGAGGCCACGCGCCATCGCGTCGGCGCGGCGGTCGACATCGGCATAGGTCAGCATACCGTCGGGCGAACGGAAAGCTGGCGCGTCGGGCGTCGCCGCGACCGTGCGGGCGAAGATCTCGCTCAACAACTCGTCGCGAAGGAAATCCGGACGGTCGGCACCCTGCAATCGCGCCACCGGCTGCGAGACCGTGCCGAAAGCGGCGGGGTCATCGCGGGCGTCGCGTTCCACCGTGGTCTGGCTCATTCGATCAAACGCCCATGTTCGCCGCGCGACACCGCCCGATGGCCCGGTGCACTGCAGTATTCCGACGCCGGTTTTCGGGCGACTGCCATGATGCCCGCGACGTTTAAGCTGTTTCGCTGCCAGGCGGAACCCCGGCGCCGGTCGCGGCCTCTGTTGCCATAGGCCCGACGAGGTGAACGGGCGCTGACGGCGTGGCATCGCCGGCGGCGCGGCCTTCGGGTCAGGCCCAATGCGCGGCTCCGGACCGGAACACGAGCACCCGCCCTTGTGAGATCTCCGCCACGGGCGCCCGCGCCTTGGCGACGCCGGCCACGAGGTGAAGGAGGACACGTGCGACCCCTCCATGCGCCACCACGACGGTATCGCCGGCGAGACCGCCGAGCCAGGATGCCACCCTGCCCTCGAGCATCGCATAGCTTTCTCCGCCGGGTGGCACGAAGCACCAACGGTCCCGCCGTCGTTCTTCCGCGGCCGCGGGATCGCTGCGCTTGATCTCGGGCCAGGTCCGGCCTTCCCATCGGCCGAACGACAGTTCGAGGATCTGGTCGTCGCGGCGGAACGGCTCGCCGTCGAGCCCGAGCGCCCCGCGCAGCAGCACCATCGTGTCGCAGGTCCGAGAGAGCGGCGAAGCGACGAAGTCGAGTGCTTGCGGATCGAGGCCTCTCCCGGCCAACAACCGGGCCAGCCGCTCTCCGGCCGCGACGGACTGGCGTCGCCCGAGCGGGTTGAGGTCGACATCACGACGGCCTTGCAGGCGCCCTTCGCGGTTCCAATCGGTCTCGCCGTGCCGGATGAAGAAGAAGTCCGGGAAGACGGCTTTCGAAGTCAAGCCGGCGGCCCCGCGTCTTTGCCCACGACCGCGATATCGGGTGCGGCAGGGTTTTTCATGCCGACGATGTGGTAACCGGCATCGACGTGGATGATTTCGCCCGTGATGCCACGCGCCATGGGCGACAGCATGAAGGCCGCACTCTCCCCCACCTCTTCGATCGTCACGGTCCGCCGCAAGGGCGCGTTCAGTTCGTTCCATTTCAGGATGTAACGGAAATCGCCGATGCCTGAGGCCGCCAGCGTCTTGATCGGGCCAGCCGAGACGGCATTGACCCGGATATCCTTTTCGCCGAGGTCGGCCGCGAGATAGCGGACGCTGGCTTCGAGCGCCGCCTTGGCGACCCCCATCACGTTGTAATGCGGCATCCATTTCTCGGCGCCGTAATAGGTGAGGGTCAGCATGGCGCCGCCGGCCGTCATCAGCTTTTCGGCCCGTTGCGCCACCGCGGTGAACGAGTAGCAGGAGATGGCGAGCGACTTCGAAAAATTGTCTTCCGACGTATCGATGTAGCGGCCGGTGAGCTCATCCTTGTCCGAAAAGGCGATGCAGTGGACCAGGAAATCGAGCCTGCCCCAGACCTGTTTCACCGCCTCGAAAGCGGCATCGATCGAGGCGGCATCCGTGACGTCGCAGTGACCCACGACGAGGCCGTCGAGTTCCTTCGCCAGCGGTCTGACGCGTTTTTCCAACGCCTCGCCCTGGAACGTGAATGCCAGTTCGGCACCGGCCGCCCGCGCCGCCTTGGCGATGCCCCAGGCGATGGACCGGTTGTTGGCGAGGCCCATGACGAGGCCACGACGGCCGGCCAGCATGGAAGATCCGGACGCGGCCGCGGTGATGGGCATTTCTGACATTCTCGTTTTCCAAAGCTCCGCCCGTTGTCCGACCCGGTGCCGGTGCGGCCCGCAACGCAATCCCCTCCTTAGACCATCGCGATCCACGGTGAAAACCCGTGGCGCCGGAGCGGTATCGTCGGGCCGAGGAAGCGAAGTCTAAAATTTGCTGAATGGCGCTCCGACACCATGGGCTTTGGCGCCGCTCTGCGCTAGGTTAGTTAATACTTCGTAACCTTGGTCCCGAAAGTCGACAGAATGCCGGGCTGCGCTGATGATATCGGAAAGCTCGTGCCTCACCTGCGGCGGTTCGCCCGCGCTCTCGTGCGCGGGCATGATTCACAGGCCGCCGACGACCTCGTGCAGGAGGCCATCGTCCTGGCGATGCGGACCGACAGCCCGAAGCGAGGTCCGGCGCTGGTCTCCTGGTGTTTCGGATCGTTGATCAGGTTCAACAGGTTGCGGCAGCGACAGGGCGCCGCCGGTGTGCCCTCAGCGGAACCGGGGGGATCGGGCGCCCCGCTACCCTTCCTGCCGAAGGAGATCTTGCGGCTCGATGCGCTATCCCTCGATCATCGCGAGGTCCTGCTTCTCACGGTTCTGGCCGGCATGAGCTACCCTCAAGTGGCTGAAATCCTGAGAACGGATGTGGATTCGGTGTTCACTCGTCTGACGCAGGCGCGGGATCTCTTGGCAAAGGCCGGCGGTGCCGACATGGGGGGATGGCGCGGTCCGGCTGGCGAGCGCAATCGGTCCTTCAGTGCCGCTCCCCATCTCCGCCTGGTGAAGTAACCGGGCCGTGAACGACGCGAGCCTCACGTTCGACGAAGGCGACCTCAACGGTTTCGTCGATGGCCGGCTCGAGGCGTCGCGTGCGGCAGCCTTGTCGGAATCCCTCGCGACCGACCGCGACGCTCGGGCGCGCGTCGATGGCTGGAAGCGGCAGAACGACAGCCTGCGAACGATGTTCGCTTCCGTGTTGTTCGAGCCTGTGCCGCTGCGGTTGCTCCCGACTTCGATGACGGCACCAAAGTCCGGCTCGCCGTCGCGCGCTCCCGTGGCTCAACCTCAGCGGGAGCGGAGAGGCGTATCGGGGCCGGCACGTTCCTCCGGCCTCGTGGCGACGACGATGATGGGCGTCGCCCTTGTGGCTTTCGCGGCCGGTGCGCTGGCGAGCTTCGGCACCGACGACTTCGGCTTGTCCCCCCGTTCCGGACGATCCGCCCCCGTCGAAGAGGCCTCCGTGCCGTCGGAGGAGCGGGACTTCGTGTCCCGAGCGGTCGAAACCCATCAGGCTTTCCTGGCCGACCTGACCAGACCCGTCGAGCTCACGGCTGCCGACGAACCGCGTCTCTCGCGCTGGCTCCAGCATAGCCTTGCCGGCCAGCTCCGGATCCCCAATCTCCAGCATCAGGGATGGTCTCTGATCGGAGGCCGCGTCGTTCCGGGGCAGCATGGTCCGGCAGCTTTTCTGGTCTACGGCAATGGTACCGACCGGATGGGTCTCTATATCGGTCGAGCGCTGGCTCTGCCGGGTGGCAACGCGAAAGTCGTGGACGGTGGTGGCATCGACGCCGCCAGCATCGCCTACTGGACCGAGGGTTCGTTCAGCTATGCCTTGACCACGAATCGAACCGGCGACTGGCTTGACCGGAACGCGAAGACGCTGCAAGCGACGGTCAGCGCTCAGTTGCGCGATCTCGCAAGCTCCCCCTGACGTCTCTAGGCTTCAGGTTTCGACGGCTCGGTTGTATTGGGTCATCGATGAAGCTGGCGCTTCACCGCTCGTCGTCGACAGGCGCGGTGCGCCGCGGTGACACGGGATGAAGCGCAGTTCCGGCACGCGTCGCTTGCGATAAGATCGATGGTGCTTTTCCGCAGCTGCCTGGCACACCATAGGCTCACGTCGGTCAGCGCGTACGCGGTTACACCTTGGTGGCGCGGGGGTCGTAAGGACCCGTTTCGCTCAAGCGCTTGGCCTGTGCCTCGAGTTCGGCATCGATCTTCTCGGGCAGTACGATCCGAGGGGTGACCAGGAGATCGCCGGTACCCGTGGCGGCCGGCAGTCCCTTGCCTCTCAGTCTCAGCGTGCGCCCCCGGTTGGCGCCGGGTGGCAAGGTGATCTCGACGGTGCCGTCGAGAGTCTGGACAGGGACGCGCCCGCCGAGAACCGCCTCGTAAAGAGTGACCGGCAGGTCCAGCTTGAGGTCGCGTCCATCGACGTTGAACTGCCTATGGGCGGCGTAGCGGACCGACACCATGGCATCGCCGGCGGGGCCGCCTGTCGCGCTCTGATGGCCCTGCCCCTTCAGCCGTATCGTCTTGCCATCCTCGATGCCGACCGGGATCTTGACCTCCAGCGTGCGGCCGGTCGGCAGGGTGACGCGCGAGACGCCTCCCTTCACGATGTCTTCGAGCGGCACGGACACACTCGCGGTCACATCCTCGCCCCGCACGGGCTGAGCCGCCCGGCGCTGGCCCCGCGTGGCATTGTTCAGCAGATCCGAAAAGAGATCGCTCGGGTCGAAACCGCCGCGCCCTCCGCGGCCGAACGGCGAGCCTCCGCCGAAATCGTGGAACTCGTAAGCCTGCGAGGCTCCCGGCCCTCCCTCGAAGCCGCCGAAACGGGGCTTGCCTTCGGCGTCGATCTCGCCTCGGTCGAACTGACCGCGCTTCGCCTCGTCGCCGAGGATCTCATAGGCGCTGTTGGCCTCCGAAAACCTTTCCTTGGCTTTCGGATCCTTGCTCTGGTCGGGATGGTATTTCTTGGCGAGCTTGCGATAAGCCTTCTTGATCTCGGCTGCATCGGCCGACTTCGCGACGCCGAGGATCGTGTAGGGATCACGCATTTGAGGCCCACTGCCAGCGGCTACCTTCTCAAGGCGCCACGAGGTTCATCGAACTGTAACTTGGTGAGAATGACGCGCCGCAGCAAGCGTGCCGACCATGTTTCCTGTGCTCTGAATGCGGTTCCACGCCACAACAATCTCCGCGACGTGTTCGCTTGCCTCATCGAAAGCTCTTCGGCACCGGCCAGGGAGCCCTCGAGCGTCACGACGTCCCGCTGTCCTTCACATCCCGGAGAGCCCAGTCGCCGTCGCTGTCGCGGCAGGCCGACCCCGCGACGCGACGCTCGCTCTGCGCCTTGGGCGTGACGGCGGCCGAAAATGTTCGGCAGATCCGGTCGTGGTCGAGAAACGGCGGAGCCAACGCCGTGAACGATCCCTTGGCGCCGGATGCCCCGTTCTGCCAAGCGACCCCTGTGCCATTGCCTTGGGGGTCGAGCGCGACGGCAAGCGCCGCCTTGGCGCGCCGCCAGTCCTCACGGTCGAGGGCCGGCGACAGCAGCCCCGCCGAACGATCGATGGATCCGGTCGCCAACTCGCCGTTCTCGGCCTTGAAGCCGGTGAGGGGGAACGACAGGGAGCAGGCGGCCGTCGAGGCCGACAGCAGGGCGAGACCGCAGCACATCGAAATGGTGCGTCTACAGTGCCGATTGTCCCCGCGGCTCGCCGAGCGTAAGCCGGTGACGTCCGGAGCCATCGTTGGACGATACCCCCCTCGCGCCACGGTCACTCCTCGGATCACTCGACTGGAAGGGACATAACGTGGATGCGTTAATCTCCGGTGACTTTACGCTGGACGAGGACCCCGACGCCCTGTTCGACGCCTGGCTGGCGGAGGCGACCGACAGCGAACCTCGCGATCCCAATGCTATCGCGCTCGCGACGGTCGACCACGACGGGTGTCCCGATGTCAGAATGGTGCTGTTGAAGGGCAAGGATCCGCGCGGCTTCGTGTTCTACACCAACGCGGAGAGCGCCAAGGGGCAGGAACTCGCCGCCAACGCGCAAGCCGCCTTCGTGCTCTATTGGAAAAGCTTGAACCGACAGGTGCGCGTGCGAGGTAAGGTCGAGCCCGTGACGGATGCCGAAGCCGATGCCTATTTCGCGAGCCGGCATCCCAAGAGCCGGATCGGGGCCTGGGCGAGCCAGCAATCGCGTCCCCTGGAGAGCCGTGCTCTGCTCGAACGGGACGTCGCGGCTCTCGAACAACGGTTCGGCGACGGTCCCATCCCGCGACCTCTCTATTGGCGCGGCTTCCGGGTCATGCCTTTCGCCATCGAGTTCTGGGCCGACCGCCCGTCGCGCCTTCACGACCGGATCGTCTTTCGACGCGACGAAGGCGGCGCCTGGACGAAGCAGCGGCTCTATCCTTGAAGTAGGGCGCACGAAGCGTCTATCTTGGATGGGATTTCGCACGAGCCCTCGGCGACCGCGACGCCGCTCCGGCCCTGTCCTCGTCCGCGGTGCGACTGACCCACCATGTCCATGACCTCGATGCCGAAGACCAACCAGGCGGGACCCCGTCGCACGATGCTGCTGACAGGGGCATCGCGCGGCATCGGGCACGCCACCGTCAAGCGCTTCTCGTCCGCGGGCTGGCGGGTGATCACCTGCTCGCGTCACGCCTTCCCGGAGGATTGCCCCTGGGAGATGGGCCGCGAGGATCACCTGCAGGTCGACCTCGCCGATCCCGACGACATCCTGAATGCCGTGAGGGATGTGCGCCAGCGCCTTCCGGAGGGCCGGCTCGACGCTCTCGTCAACAATGCCGGTATCTCGCCCAAGGGGCCGGGCGGATCTCGGCTCGGGACCATCGAAATGGACATCGCGGACTGGAAGGCCGTGCTCCAGGTCAATTTCTTCGCACCCGTCATGCTGGCCCGCGGCCTCATCGCGGAACTGCAGACGTCCCACGGCTCCATCGTGAATGTCACGTCGATCGCGGGCTCGCGCGTCCATCCCTTCGCGGGCGCCGCCTACGCGACCTCGAAAGCCGGCCTTGCTTCCCTGACACGGGAGATGGCGGCCGACTTCGGGCCGCTGGGCATCAGGGTCAATGCCATCTCGCCCGGCGAGATCGATACCGCCATCCTCTCACCCGGCACCGACAAGATCGTCGACACCCTGCCGCTGCGGCGCCTCGGGACACCCGAAGAAGTGGCGAAGGCGATCTATTTCCTCTGTACCGAGCAATCGAGCTACGTGCACGGCGCCGAGATCCACATCAACGGCGGCCAGCACGTATGACCCTGGCCGCCGCGCGGGCCTATCCGTCTCGTCCTTTCCTGGCAGCCAGCATCGCCGTCTTCCGCGACGGGCTGGTGCTGCTGGCGGAACGGGCCGTGCCGCCCGGCGCCCGCTGCTTCTCGCTCCCGGGAGGACTCGTCGAACCCGGCGAAGGGCTTCGGGATGCGGCCCTGCGCGAGTTGCGGGAGGAGACGGGCGTCGAAGCCGAGGTCATCGGCTTCAACGACCACGTCGAGGTCGTCGAACGCGATCCGGATGGCCGCGTCGCGGCGCATTTCGTCGTGGCGTCCTTCGTGGGCCGATGGGTGTCGGGCGAAGCCGAGACGGGGCCCGAGGCTCTGAGCACCGTCTGGGTTCCGCCGGACAGCATCGGCAGCCTCGCCACGACGGCCGAGCTCGGCCCCATCCTGTTGCGTGCGGCCAAGATCGCGGCGACGTGAGTCGCAGGGCCTCGATCGGTCTCGTCGTCGTTCTCGCAGCGTCGAACGCAGTGGCCGGAGCATCGCCTTACGTCGTGCCGACCAGCGAGGTCCTGGCTCAGGGCCTGCCGTCGAGCCCGCCGCTTCCGCCGATCCCTTCGCCGGGGGGAGGCTCGGAGACCGGTGCCGACGACCCGCTGCCGCCGTACGAACCTCAGCTCGAGCGACTCTCGGAGATGCTCGGGACGCTCACCTACCTTCGTTCGCTCTGCGGGAAGGGAGACGCCGCGGAATGGCGCAAGCGCATGACGATCCTGCTCGACGCGGAAGCCAAAGGTGAGAGTCGTCGGGATCGTCTCGCCGGCGCGTACAACCGCGGCTTCCGCGGCTATCAGGCGACATACCACACCTGCACGCCTTCGGCCGATCTTGTGATCAACCGCTTTCTCGCGGAAAGTGATCGGCTGGCCCGCGACCTGACCGCCCGTTTCAGCGGAACCTGAAGGACACACTTGCTATAAACCTTAACACCACAGGTTCCGTTAACGATCTGTCAAGAGTAGGCTACACTCGTCGTGCTTCGAACGGTACAGCTTACCCATGATGGATGAGACGACCACACAGCATCAAGATCGCTTCGCGGCTGCCGAAGAGCGGCAGATCGCGCTTTCGATCCTGATCGAGACCTTCGCCGAGGCGACTCTCGAGGGGCTCGACGAGGACAGCATGACCCAGGCGGCGCTGTTCGTGGCCTTCCAGAAGCTCGTGAGCTGCTATGGCGAAGACGCCGTGGCCACGTTTGCCGAGCGCTTGCCCGAGCGGGTCCGTCATGGTGAGTTCTCGACTGTCGTGCGCCAATAGCGCCTTGGCTTTCGCCGGGCGGACGAGCCGGTGCCGGCAGACGCGTTCACCCTGAGGGGATAACGCCGGAGGCCAGCCGTGACGGACCACAAGCTTTCGACCTACGCGGCAAAGCGCAATTTCAACGTCACGCCCGAGCCAGCAGGCGGATCGGACGCGTCTTCAGCCTCTACTCTGAGGTTCGTCGTTCAGAAACATGCGGCGCGCCGGCTCCACTACGACTTGCGGCTCGAACTGGACGGTGTCTTCAAGTCCTGGGCCGTGACGCGCGGACCCTCGGCCGATCCGGCCGACAAGCGGCTCGCGGTCGAAGTCGAAGACCATCCGCTCGACTACGGCGACTTCGAAGGCACGATTCCGGAAGGGCAGTATGGCGGCGGGACCGTCATGATCTGGGACCGGGGGACGTGGGAACCGGAGCAGCCCTCGCCCGAAGACGCTCTGCGTCACGGCGATCTCAAGTTCACCCTCAAGGGACACAAGCTCAAGGGCAGCTGGGTCCTGGTCCGCATGAAGCACGACCGCAACGGAGGCAAGCGGGTCAACTGGCTCCTGATCAAGCACAAGGACCAGCAGGCGCGGGAAGGCCTGGGCGAAGCCCTGCTCGAGGACGATGCCTCGATCGCGTCGGCCCGCTCGATGGACGACATCGCGGCGGGCCGGGGACGCCAGCCGAGCCCCTTCATGACAAAGTCGCTTCCCGCCGCGAGGGCCGTCGCCAAGGCGCCGGCCGTCAAGCCCGACAGGGCTCGAAAGCCGGAGAAGCGCCCCGCTATCGCGCCCGGGAAGGCTCCGGGGCCGAAGTCGGGAAAGCTGTCGGAGCCCAAGCCTTCGGGGGTGAAACCGGAGAAACCGACGGCCTCGCAGGCCAAGCGGGCCGGTTCACGCAAGGCCCCGGCCCCGCGGCCGGAGTTCGTCCTACCGCAGCTCTGCCGCTCGATCGAAACCCCTCCGACCGGCTCCGGCTGGGTGCACGAGGTCAAGTTCGACGGGTACCGCGTGCAGCTCTCGGTGTCGGGCGGGAAAGCCGTGCTGCAGACCCGCAAGGGCCTCGATTGGACCGATCGCTTCGGCGCGATCGGGCGCGCCGCGGCCGACCTGCCCGACGCCGTCATCGACGGCGAGGTGGTGGCGCTCGATGCCGCGGGAGCGCCCGATTTCGCGGCCCTGCAGGCGGCGTTGTCGGACGGCAAGACCGAAGACCTCGTGTTTTTCGCCTTCGACCTTCTGTTCGACGCCGGCCAGGACCTTCGGGCGCTTCCGCTCTCCGAGCGCAAGACGCGCCTCGAAGCCCTGCTGGACGCTCGCCGCGGCACGATCCCGACGATCCGCTACGTCGCGCATTTCACGGCGGCGGGCGACGCCGTCCTGCTCGCGGCCTGCCGCATGTCGCTCGAAGGCATCGTGTCGAAGCGGCTCGATGCCCCCTATCGGTCTGGCCGTTCCGACAGCTGGACCAAGGCGAAATGTCGGGGCGGCCATGAAGTCGTGATCGGCGGATGGGCCGAGACGGCGGGCCGCTTCAGGTCGTTGCTGGTCGGGGCGCATCGCGGCGATCACCTCGTGTACCTCGGCCGCGTCGGCACGGGTTACAGCGAGGCCGTCGTCAATCGCATCCTGCCGGCCTTGAAGCAGCGCGAGGAACCCAAGAGCCCCTTCGGCGGCGACCTCGCGCCGCGCCGCGAGCCGGGGGTGCATTGGCTCCGCCCCGAACTCGTAGCCGAAATCCAGTTCGCCGGATGGACAGGCGACGGGATGGTCCGACAGGCCTCGTTCAAGGGACTGCGAGAGGACAAGCCGGCCGACGAAGTCGAAGCCGAGACCCCGGCGTCGTCCGACACGGCGCTGGCCAAACTGACGGATGGCGCCAAGCCGAAGAGCAAAGTCAAGCCCGCGCCGGCCGATCTCAAGCCGTCTCCGGCGCCGAGGCATCGGCCCGGTGCCGCATCCGCGGTCGTCTGGGGCGTCGTCATCTCGCATCCCGAGAAGTCGCTTTGGCCGGCCGCTGCCGGAGAGCCGGCCTTGAGCAAGCTCGATCTCGCACGCTACTTCGAGGCGGTCGGAGACGCCATCATGCCCCACATCGCGGGCCGGCCCTGCTCTCTGGTGCGGACCCCCGACGGCATTGATGGGGAACACTTCTTCCAGCGGCACGCGATGCGCGGCACCTCGTCCCTCCTGTCGCTGATGACCGTCGACGGCGACCACAAGGCCTATCTGGCGCTCGACCGCGTCGAAGGACTGGCGGCCCTCGCGCAGGTGGGCGCGACGGAACTGCACCCCGCCAACGGCTGGCCCGGCGAACCGAACATCCCTGGCCGTCTCGTCTTCGATCTCGACCCTGCCCCCGATGTGCCGTTCTCGGCCGTCATCGAGGCCGCACGGGAGATGCGCGACCGGCTGGAGCATCTGGGACTCGTGACCTTTCCCAAGACGACGGGCGGCAAGGGCCTCCATGTCGTGACACCCCTGGCGCGGGACGCGGGGCTGACCTGGGCCGAGGCGAAGGCCTTCGCGCGCCAGGTCTCGACCGAGATGGCGGCGGATAGCCCGGACCGCTATCTCGTCACCATGTCAAAGGCCGCCCGGACCGGTCGTATCTTCCTCGACTATCTCCGCAACGACCACCTCTCGACCGCGGTGGCGCCCTTCTCGCCCCGCGCCCGTCCCGGTGCCCCGGTGTCGATGCCGCTCACCTGGTTGCAGGTCCGCAGCGGTCTCGACCCGCAGCGGTATACGCTCCGCAGCGTGCCGGCGCTGGTCGCGAAGAGCGACGCCTGGAGCGGCTACGGCGAGGCAGCCCGCCCGATGCCGCGCCTCGAGGCGGCGCAGGCCAAACCGAAGCGGCGTTGAACCCGCTTCTCGTTCGCCGACCAGGCCTAGGTGTCGAGGCTCATTCGGACGCCGCAGGGTCGCAGGACGTCGGACGAGCGCTTTCAACCCCGGTTGGAAGGGTCTATCCAAAGACGGGCGGCATACGCCTGCGACTGGCCAAGGCGACGCGACGGCCGAGCGGCGGAGTTCTCACGAGGATCGGCATGAGTGAAGCTTTTCTCGAGGATCGAGGGGTCGTCGAGGTCGAGGGCGAGGACGCGCGCGCCCTGTTGCAGCGGCTCATCACCAACGACGTCGAAACGCTGAAAACGGGCGAGGCTCGTTACGCAGCGCTGCTCACGCCTCAGGGCAAGGTCAGCGTGGATTTCCTGGTCGCGGATCGCTCGAGCGACGCGGCGGACCGTTTCCTGTTGGATTGCCCGCTCCACCGCGCCTCGGACCTCGCGGCCGCGCTGACGCGCTACCGACTGCGCGCCAGGGTCCGCGTCGCCGATCTTAGTTCTGCTTGCGCGGTGCTGGCGTCCTGGCCGCAGCCGCCGTCGGGCCAGGACGCCGTCTACCGCGATCCGCGCCATCCCGACCTCGGCTATCGCGCCGTCGTGGCCCGGCCAGCTGTCCCGGTCGAGGCCGCAGGTGCCGAAGCCGGACGAGCCTACGCGGCGCATCGCATCGCCTGCGCGGTGCCGGCCGGTGGGGTGGATTTCATCTTCGGCGACGCCTTCCCGCACGATGCCAATCTCGATCGGCTGAACGGGATCGATTTCGGCAAGGGCTGCTACGTCGGCCAGGAGGTGGTGTCGCGCGTGCACCATCGCGGAACGGCACGAAAGCGGATCGAACCGGTCGCCTTCGTGGGGCCGCCCCCCAGGTTAGGCGCCGACATCACGGTGGGTGAGATCGTGGTCGGCACGATGGGGTCGAGCCAGAGCGGACGTGGCCTCGCCATGGTACGCATCGACCGCGTCGCCGACGCCGCGGCCCTCGGCGCTCCGCCCATGGCGGATGGTGTCCATCTCGTCATCGGGCTCGCGTGAGCGCGATCCCTCCGTCGCCGAGGGCCTGGCAACGGATGCTGTCGGGACGCCGGCTCGATCTTCTGTCGCCCTCTCCGGACGATATCGACCTCGACGACATCGCGCACGGCCTGGCCCGCGTGGCCCGCTGGAACGGGCAGACCAGCGGTCCGCACATCCTGTCGGTGGCGCAACACTCGCTGCTCGTCGAGGCGCTGGCCGGTCATCTCGATCCGAGTCTCGACAGGACGGGCCGCCTCACGACGCTGCTGCACGATGCGCCGGAATATGTGATCGGCGACCTCATTTCACCCTTCAAGGCGTTCGTGGGCGAAACCTACAAGGCGGTCGAACAGAAGATCTTCGACGCCATCCTCGGGCGCTTCGGGCTCGAGGAACCGGATCGATCGCTTCTGGATCTCGTCAAGCGCGCGGACCGTGCCGCCGCTCACCTCGAAGCCACGCTGCTCGCGGGTTTCGAGGAGCCCGAGATCACCGCCATCCTGGGACCGCCCGAACCCGAACTGCAGAGCTTCGCCCCCTGGCTTGCTCCGGCTCCGGCCGATGCGGTGCAGCAGGCGTTCCTGCACCGCTGTCGCAACCTCCTGGAGGCCCCGGCATGAGCGGGTCGATCGTCGTCTGCCCGTTGTCGCGACTGGCCGCGACACTGGAGGAGAGCCGGGCAGGAAGCGTCGTGACACTGCTGGCCCGAGGCTTCGGGGCGACGCTGCCGCCTCTCGGGTCGGTCCGGCATCTGACGATCGACATCTCGGACATCACCGTCCCGCAGGACGGGCACGTGCTGGCGGCCGAGACCCATATGGAGCGGCTTCTCGGTTTCGTGGCGGCCTGGGATCGCCGCTCACCACTGCTGATCCATTGTCACGCTGGCGTCAGCCGATCGACGGCCGCCGCCTATGCGGCGTTCTGCGCCCTGAACCCCGGTCTCGGCGAGAACGAAGTCGCGCTGCGGCTCCGAGCCGCATCGCCGACCGCCACCCCCAATCCGCGTCTCATAGCTTTGGCCGATGCGGCACTCGGGCGCGGCGGCCGGATGATCGCGGCGATCCAAGGCATCGGCCGCGGCGAGGACTGCTTCGAGGGCGCTGTCTTTCGTCTCGACCTTCCGGCCTGAACGCCCGTCAGCCGGCCTTGGTGGCCCGATCGTCAGATGCCGCCGTACCAATCGTAGCCGTTGTCTTCCCAGTAACCACCGTGGCCGTCGCCGAGATGGGCGTAGGACTCCACGAGCTCGATCCGCATGATGTACTTCGACATCTTGTAGCCGAGTTGCCGCTCGACCCGGAGCCGGAGAGGCGCACCATAGGGAACCGTCAGGGTCTCGCCATTCATGTCGTAGGCCAGGATGGTCTGCGGATGGTGGGCCGCCATGAGATCGATCGAGCCGTAGAAGGGCGTGCCCTTGCCATCGAGCGAACTGTCGGCATCCATCGTGTCGGCGCAGTGGAACACCACGTAGCGGGCGCTGTCCTTGACCCCGGCGAGGTCGAGCACATGGCCGAGCGGCACGCCGGTCCACTTGCCGATGCAGCTCCAGCCCTCCACGCAATCGTGCCGCGTGATCTGGGTCCGAGACGGCATCGCCCTCAGGGCCGCGAGACTGAAGCTCTGCGGGTGGTCGACGAGCCCGTCCACCGTGAGCCGCCAGTCCTTGAAGCCGTCCGCCACCAATTGGAGATAGGCCTCGCCCTGCGGGTCCGTGCTGCCGTTGGCCTTGAAGGACGGGCTGATATCCGCCTCGGTGTACTCGCGGGCCAGGGCGCCCGAGCCCAGCAGGGCGCTCTGGGCCTTGTAGGTCAGGGTTTCCGAGGCGTCGAACAGTCGCTGCACGACGCTGTTGTCGGAGATCTGGTCGCAGCCTGCGAGGACTAGGCCCCCGAGGCTCGCGAGACCGGCCCGAAGAACCCCACGGCGGCTCTGCTGAGACTTATCCATTGCTGGTCGCCTCCCCGTCCTTGGCCACGCCGAGATCGAACCATCCGGTGATCATGGCGCGCATGTTGTTGAAGACGCCGGTGAGCAGCACCATCGCGACATGCACCACGACGAAGGCCACGAGGCCGAACGCGACGACGAAGTGGATCGTTCGCGCGGTCTGCCGGCCACCGAACAGCGTCAGCAGGGGTGAGAAGACGGCATCGAGCCCGGGCGACATCGTCCAGCCGGCCAGCACGATGAGGGGAAGCGCCACGAAGATCACTCCCGCGTAGGCGAGTTTCTGGAGCACGTTGTAGCGGCGCGCATTCTCGCCGTGCGGGAACTTGAGCTTGAGATGGTCGACGATCGCCTCGCCCGTATGGGCGAGATCGGCGCGATCCGGAACGATATCGCGGGAGAAGTGGCGGGAGATCAGGCCGTAGCCGAGGTAGATCAGCCCGTTGACCACGAGCAACCACGCCATCAGGAAGTGCCACTTGCGCCCGGTCCCGAGGTCCTGGGTGGCGGGCAGCGTGATCCAGCTCGGAAACGCGCGCTCGACCGGCTGACCGTCGACACTCGACAGGCCGAGCACGCCGGTCGTCGTGACGCTATGCCCGAGGAGAGCCGTGTAGCCCTCCGTCTTGCCGCCGACCTCGCGCGAGTCGATGGCGAACAGCGGCGTCTTGAAGGTGGACTTCTGACCGAGGTAGAGGGCCGGATGGGCGTTGAAGATCTGCAGCCCGCTCATCAGCAGGAGGCCGAGGCAGAGGGCGTTGACCCAATGGGTGATCCGAATGACGGCGCCGTGCCGTTTGATCAACCGGGGACGGGAGATGGGTGTTTCGGTCATGGACCTGTTCGGACAAAGAGAGAACCTGTGCTGGACAACCAAGTGCCCGAAGGTGATACGAGGCAGACAAGCGAGAGGTTTCCTTGGAACAGAGTCAAATGAGCGAGATGGCGACGCTACCGTTCGAGCGCGCTTTGGCCGAGCTCGAGGAGATCGTCACGAAGCTCGAACGCGGCAGCGTGCCGCTCGAGGAGTCGATCACGATCTATGAGCGGGGCGAGGCTCTGAAAAAGCATTGCGAGGCGCTGTTGCGCAATGCCGAGATGCGGGTCGAGAAGATCACGCTCGGCGCCGACGGCCAGGCTTCGGGCGCGGAGCGGTTCGACGCCGATTGAGCAGCGGCAGGCAATAGGCCCGGAATTGCCGGGGTCGACCTCTTCGAAAAGCAACGGAGGCCTGCCAGGGGCACGACGGCCGGCGACGGCTTCGATGGCTGCGCTGCGGCCCGGGCTGCAGAAAGCTCAAGCCGCCGCGATCTTGTTGGCCATATCCAAGCTGATCAATCGGATCATGGCCTGCTTCAGAGGCTGGCGTCTTTGCAAGGCCTCACGAAGGGTGGCGACGGGCCATCGGACATAACGCGCGCCCGGTTCCAGCCTCACGGTGGCGGATGCCGACGTGTTGTGCAGGAACGCGATTTCACCGATGAAGGACGGCGGGTTGACGCTGAAGCAGCGACCGGCCTTTTGGATGTCGATCATGCCACGAACCACGTAGAACAAGTCGTCGGGCTTCTTGCCTTCGACGGTGATCCATTGCTCGTCCTCGGCGGTCTGCCAGGAGGCGAGTTTGAGGAGGGCACGGAACTCACCCGGCGTGAGCGCCTCGAAGGCGTCGAAGAGTTCGTTCTCCTCGTCGCTCATGCCGAGGTGGGTCCGATCCATCAAGATCTGGACGATGACTTTGATGTTGATGGCGAACGTGACCGCGTTCCAAACGATCTCCTGGTAGCCCGGAGGCGTCTTGAGATCGTTGTAAGCCGCACTGAGCAGGATGCTGATCAGCAACACCGCGCGCAGCCTCAGCTGGTCCCGCAACGCGAGCGCCGCGACCGAGATGATCGCTGCCGCATGCATCAGAACGTGGGAATCAAGCCAGACGGGTATCAAGGACCGCGCCCTTTTTCTACTGCACGTCGTGCCGGATAACGGACCCGTATGACATTCCCGTGACGGGGCTGAACGGACCCTGGGTGTCGCGCGACCATCCGGTTCGCGTCGCGTGCGCTCATCGTGGCGTTTGGGATCCGGGGTTCGACCCACGACCACGCAACTTCTGCGTCAGATCCACAAGCGGCTTGCGCTGGCGATGCAGGCGTCTCTTCGACGGAGATGCCGCGCTACTCCTCGAGATAGCTGGCGCCTTCCGCCAGCTTCCGCGCCTTCAGCATCATCGCCCTGGCGGCCCGATCCTCGGGATCGAGCTTGGCGACCTCGCCGAAGGTCCGTGCGGCCTCCTCATAGGCACCGAACTCGAAATTCTGGAAGCCAGCGCCATAGAGATCCCTGGTGGCGAGCCGTTTCCCGAGGCGGGCCTCCGACAAGCCGTCGAGGATCTCGACGATCGTGACATGGTTGCGGCGTCCTTTCACGGTCACGAGATCGATGGGCCTCGTGATGAACTCCATGCCCTCCGGCAGTTCGCTCAGGGTCTCGTCGGTGGTCAGGATCTGCGCGCCATAGGTCTTGGTCAGGCCTTCGAGGCGGAAGCACAGGTTCACGGCGTCGGCCAGGACCGATCCTTCGAGCCGTTCGGCTTCCCCGATCGCGCCGAGCATCAGGTCGCCGCTGTTCACGCCGATGCCGATCTGAACCGGGAATGCCCGCTCCTTGCGGCGGCGCTCGTTGAAGATCTCGATCTGGCGGTTCAGGGAGACGGCCGCCCGCAGCGCGTCCGAGGCATCGTCGAACAGCGCCATCACGGCGTCGCCGATATATTTGTTGACGAAGCCGTTGTGCCGCCGGATGACGGGGCCGACTTCGGCCAGGAACTCGTTGACGAAGGTGAAGACCTGGACGGGCGTCAGGCGTTCGCAGAGCGTCGTGAAGGAGCGGATGTCGGTGACCAGCACCGACATGTGCCGCGCCACTTGATCGCCGAGTTCGATGTCCTTGAAGTTCGCGCGATTGAGGATGTCGAGAAAGGCCTCCGGCACGAAACGCCGGAAGGACGCCGCCATCTGCTCGGCCTCGTGGTAGAGGTGGACGTTGTCGACCAAGGATGCCAGGAAGCTCGCAATGGCCCGGTAGTTGTCGACGTCACCGGCGTCGAAAGGCGGAAAGAAGGGCGCAATCTCCCGCTCGCGCCCGACCACGAGGGCGGCGCGGCGACGCGGATCGGGGATCGGCACCGCCAGGAAGCAGGGCAGTTGCAGATCGGTTCGCAGGCGGATCAGGACCCCCGTCTTGTCGGCCTGGTTGGCGACCAGACGTCCTGTCCGTTCGATCTCGTCGGGCCAGTCCATCACGGCGGCGTCGAGACGCGCCCCGTCTGGCTCCGAATAGCCGGCCCGGGCGACCACGCGAACGCCACCATCCTGACCTTCTTCCAGGATGACGGCGCGATCGATCAGCATCGTCGACAGGACGAGCCCGAGCGCCTCCTGATAGATCTGACGGCTCGTTCGATTGACATTCATCGCCCGGCGGAGGTTGTCGAGGATGCGGAATCCTTCTTCCTTCTGGCGAAGACGCCGATTGAGGGCCGAGAGCCGCGCGTCGAAGCGGACCTGATCGCCACCCGCTTGATCGAGGTGGCGACGGTAGTAGTGGAGCGCTGCCTTCAGTTCCTCAGGGTCCTGCACTTCGGGCGACGACACCCGATGCGTCTCCGAAAGGCCGTCAGCAGAAGCTTGCCCGCTCGGGCGCAGGGTCGCGACGTCGGAGGACGACAGCAGAGCGATCGGCGCGGCAGCGGTATCGACCTCACGTTCGAAGAAGAAGCAAAGCACACCCGTCCAGTCGAGCGCCTGCGGGGCGCCCGCGACGCGGGCGATCTCCACACCCGAGTAGAAACCGAGCAGCGGGCATACGTCCTTAAGTGCCGACTGGACATAGACGGCTTCTTCTTCGTCGAGATGGGAATAGGCCGAAGCGCGGCCGGCGCAATCGATGTAGAGAGCGAAGATCGGCTTGCGATCGGATCGTCGCCGCAGGACCTCGTCGATCTTCTGCGTGATATAGGAACCGTCCACGTTGCGGAGCATGAGTTGTACGAGGTCGCCCTCGCGCAGGTCCGGTTCGAACATCACCAGTCCGCGCCGTTCCGCGTCGACCGCCATGCACATGCGATTGGCGTAGAGGTTGGGGTCGAAGTCCCCGTAACGCTCGCCTTTGTTGAGGCCGAGGGTCACGAAGAAGCGGTAGTCCCGCCACGAGCGGCCAGATCCTGCGCCGAGCAGGTCGCCCACCACATCGAGGGCCGGCCGATCGTCGATCTCGAGCACGACGTTGCCGTCGACCCTGGTGATACGATGGTAGGCGCTCGCCGGCCGGCAGCCATGGACCACCACCGGCTCGATCTCGATGTTGCCCGAGAAGGCGAACAGCAGCGCGGCCTGCGTCTCCACCTCGCTACCGGTCCATTGGTAGGTCGAACGGCACTGCATGTCGCCGACGAGGCCGGCACCGGCGAGCGGGACGTCCTCGGGAAGGCGGCTGAAATGCCCCTCGAGCAGCGGGGTCGCCATATTCAGGCGGAGGGCGTTGCCGGTTCGGTTCACGGAGTCATACAGGAGGAGCAGCGACGGGTTTCCCCGGAAACTGTTGGTGCGGAGCCGATCGACGAGGTCGCGGCCGACCGCGCTCTCGTTTCCGGCGAGCCCGCGCCCGACCAGGACGGTCACCTCGGCGTCTTCGAGCCAGAAGAGCGCCATGCCGATCTGAAACCCGTCGTAGCCGAGCAGATCGGCGGAGATGATGCCGACGGCCCAGCCTCCGTAAATTGGGACATCGGCGCCGAGACCCGCGCGGACGGCCGTCAGGAGTTCCCCGGGGTCGTGGCGCGATGTCGAGAACAGCAACGCGCAGGCGGGCGGCGTCGCCGGTCCGTCCCGGAGCGCCTGCTCGGTCGCCGCGCGGGCCGCCCAGGCCGCGTCGGGGTGGTCGCCGACGCCGACCGTCACCCTGCTGGCCCGGTGACCGGCGTTCACCGGACGCTCTGTGCGCATGGAGGGTTCGAGAGGCGACCCAAGCATCGCCGGGCCTGGAACGCCGCTTTCGTGGGGACCCAGACATTGCTGCAGGAAAGCCGGCACGGGCTTTCGGAAAACATCATGCTCCTTCGAGTCGAGATCATGGGTTCGGCCGTCGTGGTCATCTAGTCGTGCCGGCCGATCAGGCGTCGCATGTAGTCCGGCGCGAATCGGTCCGCACCTCGCGTAGTGTCGTAAAGATGGTGACCCTGACGATCGTCGGTGATGATCTGCCGGGCGATCGCTTGACCCTGGATCCAGCATTCCTCGTGCAGCCCCGCGCCGACCGTCCAGCCGCCTGCGAAGAACAATCCCTGCTCGCCTTGCAGCGTTTGGATCTCGGCCTGAGCCGAGAGGCAATCGAAGTCGAAGACATTGTGCCGGAGATTGGCGATCGCCGGCTGTCCGGTGGCGCAGTCGGTCAGGACATATTGCGAAGGGATCGGCACCGGCGGGTTCACGGTGATGAAGAACTGCGGCCACCCGAAGAAGGCAAAATCCGGGTTTGCGCCATCGTTCTGGTGGCGGTTGCAGACATAGGAGATCGTATAGGGTTTGAGAGAGGTCGCTGCTTGATGGATGAGGATGTTGTAGGTGCACCAGGCATTGCAGTCCGGCGGCATCATACCGGCGAACGTATGGGCGACCGACATGCCGTCGAGATATTTGACACGGGCGAGGCAGTTCATCACCTCAGCCGAGGCGCCCCCGGCGATGAGCTTGAGCGCATCGTCTGCGTGGGTCGCCACGACTACGACGTCGGGCGTTGCGGCAGGCGGCCCGACCGGCGTACCGCCCGGTGGTGCGTCATAGAGGTTCCAGACGCCATCGACGTTCCGCAACTGCGCTTCGAAGTTCGGCACCAGTTCAACGTTGAGCGTCGACGCCAGATAGGTCGTCAACGCCGCGATCCATTGGCTCGCGCCGCCGACGAAATACATGCGCTGTGCCGGTTTGCCTCCGGCCCCTTCCTGGATGGCGTAATAATGCATGACGGCGATCAGCGGCAGGTCCGAAGGCGCGAGTTCGTCGGTGAAATACATCCCGTTGATCCGGGGATAGATCACCATCGGCCCGAGACGGTCGTCATAGGCCGGATTTTGCGAGAAGACCGTCTCGATATACTGGCGCACCGTGAAATGCGCGTAGGCCGGGTTCTGCGCGTCGATCGCGGCCTGGGCCATGAAGGCGTCCACCGCGTTCGACAGCGGCTCCGGCATCACGGTCATCAGGCTCGTGAACAGCGAGTTGTCCGCTGCGAAAACCGTCGATCCGTCGAGCGAGTAGTAGCACGTCGAGTCTTCGAGCGGCGCGTAACCCGTATAGCCGATCTCGTTCATCACCTCGACGATGTTCACATAGGCCGTCTTGTTGAAATCGTTGACCCCGAGATCCGCCCAGCGATTGTAGCTGGGCGGATTGGGGAAGATATGCATATCGTAGCCAAGGCTGAAGGTGACCGTGTCACCGTTTCCGCCGAACCGGCTACTCTTCTCATAGATCGTTACACTCGGCAGTGGGCCCTTGCTGCTGGGCCATGACTTGATGAGGTTAAAGGCCACCGCGAGGCCGCCCACGCCACCGCCGATGACCGCGATCTTCATCAGACGTCCCCAGCCCGCACCAGAGCGTTTCGACTCAAAAGAGAACAATGTTGGCGTCGTTACTCCACGACGACCCTTGTCGTCATCGGGATTGCGGCCGCGAGCGTGTTGCGGACCGGCGACTTGTTATCGATGACGGCCTTGCACTTCTCGAGTTGTTCGGGGGTGACCCCCTCCTTGCCTTTGAGCCTAACGGTGTAGTTGATACCGGTGGCGCCCGTCGGAACCGAGCGGTCGACGGCGAGGAGTCCTATGACGTCGAAATCGATCGCAACGTCGACCTCGAGCCGATCGAGAGCGATACCGAAGAGCTCGGCATTGGTGGCGATTCCTGCAGTGATGCAGCCGCACAACCCCGCCGCGAGGTATTCGACGGGGTTAGGCGCACTGTCGCCGCCGCCCAGCACGCCAGGCTCGTCGACCGTCAGCTTGAACGATCGGCCCTGCGGTGCGGCGGACGTTCCATTACTCTGAAAATCCGTCACCGCCACGTCGGCTTTGGTGCCGCCGGTCCACCGGGAAGAGGCCCTGAACGTGATATGAGCCGTGTCCGGTTCGGCCTTGACCGCATCGATGAACTGGCCAATGGGCGCAAGTGCGACACCATTCAAAGTTTCGACCGTCATTGCGCCGCCTCTCGTTTATCTATCACAGGTTATGGAATTACGGCCGAGAGTCAACGACGATTTGTGGTGGAACAAGCGGTTCATACCGTCGCCATCGGATCCTCGTCCGGACGCCCGTGAAGGGCTGATCAACAGCGTCGCATGGGGCAATCGTTTCGAACTCGCGTTGAAGCGAGGTTGCTCGTAGCTCCGCGTCCCGGATCCGGCACTTTCGGCCTGGTCTGTCGAATGACCCATGAAGCTACGGTACGGCTCGACGGTTTCGGAGCGTCGTGTGAAGCAGGCTGCGGGCTTGGTCGAGCGGCATGGGCTCAAAACGACAAAAGCCC
>CAXUOD010000016.1:0-44024 GCA_964252585.1 uncultured Lichenihabitans sp.
AACGACGCAATCCATCCGGGCCACTGATAATTACCCAACAACAAACGTCGCCCGACATCAGAGAAGAACCGGAGCATACAATGGATCCCACAAGCGCTCAGCACCTCGCCGACGCCTACATGAACGCCGCCAAATATATCGGTGCCGGCCTGGCCGCCATCGGCATGGGCGCCGCCGCCATCGGCGTCGGCGCCATCTTCGGCAACTTCCTGTCGGGCGCGTTGCGCAACCCGTCGGCCGCCGACGGCCAGTTCGGCCGGGCCTTCATCGGCGCGGCACTGGCCGAAGGTCTCGGCATCTTCGCGTTCCTCGTGGCGATCCTGCTGCTCTTCGTGAAGTGATCGCCGGCCCGCCGCCGTTCCCGATCCCCCAAGGGCCGGGTTCGTGGCGGCGGGTCTCTCACCATCCCCAGGAGACCACATGGCCGCCCCCGAACAAGCCGCGGACGCCGTCGCCCAGCCGACCGTGTTTCCGCCCTTCGACAATCACAGCTTCGTGTCGCAGATCGTCTGGCTCGTCGTGGTGTTCGGCCTGCTTTACTGGATGATGTCGCGGGTCGCCCTGCCGCGCGTCGGCTCGATCCTCGAGGCCCGCCGTGGTCGCATCGAAGGGGACCTCGCGGACGCGGCCCGCATGCAGCAGCAGGCGTCCGACGCCAGTGCTGCCTATGATTCCAAGCTCGCCGACGCCAAGGCCCGCTCGCAAGCGCTGGCCCAGACGACCCACGAGGAGCTTCTGGCCGAGACGGACGGCAAGCGTCACGCGCTCGAAGACGAGCTCAACGCCAAGCTCGCCACCGCCGAGCAGCAGATCCAGGACATGAAGACCCGCGCCATGAGCAATGTCGAGGGGATCGCGCGCGAGGCCTCGGCCGCCATCATCGAGCATCTCACCGGCAAGGCCGCCGACCCGCAGGCGCTCGATGCCGCGATGGCCAGTGCCAAGACCAGCTGAGGGGAAGCACCATGCATCTCGATGCCGAATTCTGGGTCGCCCTCGGCTTCATCGTCTTTGTCGTGTTCCTTGCCTATCTCGGGGTTCACAAGAAGCTGACCGAAGCGCTCGACGACCGCGCCCGCAAGGTGGCGGACGAGCTCGCCCAGGCGAAGCGACTTCACGACGAAGCCTCGGCCGTGCTCGACACGTTCCGGCGCAAGGCGGCCTCCGCCGAAGCCGAAGCCGCCGCCATCGTGGCGCAGGCCCGCAAAGAGGCCGAGCTGATGGGGCAGGAAGCGCACGCCCGGATGGAAGACTTCGTGGCGCGCCGCACGAAACAGGCCGAGGCCAAGATCGCCATGGCCGAAACCCAGGCCGCCACCGATGTCCGGGCCGCCGCGGCCGATGCGGCCGTGAAAGCGGCCGAGATCCTGCTGCGCCGCGACCCTCGCGGAACGGGCGCGAGCGAGCTCGCCGGACGCGAGATCGAACGGCTAAAGACGCAGTTTCACTGACCCCCGGCCGGCATGGCCGGGCTTGTCCGCGCCGGTGATGCGAGCCCGCGGCGCGACCGTCGCCCTCGTAGCGAGCGCCTGCCTCCGAGAACCGGTGCAAGAGAACGAAAAGGCGACATTGGCGCGACCGGCACCATGTGACAGTCTCTCGATCGATGTGCACCACCGATGAAGGGGAGCCCGCATGATCCGGACCGGGGAACAATACCGCGAAACGATCCGCGACGGCCGGGCCGTCTTCATCAACGGCGAGCGCGTCCCGGACGTCACCGCCCATCCGATGTTCAAGCCCATCGTCGACGTCCGGGCCCGCATCTACGACATGCAGCACGAGGCTGCGACCAGCGACGTCATGACGTGCATGGAGGACGGCGAGGTCAATGCCGTCGGCAACAAGCTGCCGAAAGTGCAGCAGGACTGGTGGGACAAGCGGCGCGCCACCGATGCCGTCATGGAGGACATCGGGGGTGTCGTGACCCGGGTCGGCGACGAGACGGTCGGCGAGATGTGGTCGCTCTTCGACGGCCAGGACGTGCTGAACGAGGTCGACCCGCAGTTTTCGGCCAATATCCGCAACCACATCGGCAAGGTGCTGCGCGCCGACCCGTTTCACGTCTCGGCCAACACCGACCCCAAGGGCGACCGGTCGAAAGCGCCGCAGGACCAGGACCCGGACATGCTGCTGCATGTCGTGAAGGAGACCGATGCCGGCATCGTCGTACGCGGCGCCAAATACGAGACGGCCGCGGCCTATGCCAACCAGGCTTTCACGAAGCCGACCATCGCCAATTGGGGCAACGCCGCCTACTCGGACTATGCGGTGGGTTTCATCTGCGACCTCGGTTCGCCGAACCTGAAGTTCATCTGCCGCACGGGCTTCGCGGGCCGCGCGCCGGCGGCCGACTATCCGCTGTCGAACCGTTTCGACGAAGTCGACACGATCGTCATCTTCGACGATGTGCTGATCCCCTGGGAGAACGTGCTCTTCTACCGGCACACCAGGGCCGCCATGTTCATCCGGGCGACGCTGCACCGCTACTCGGCCTTTGCCTATGTGCAGCGCATCCTGAAATTCGCCGACATGATGATCGGCGCGGCGCTGTTCAACGTCCGGCAGACCGGGCTCGACAAGCAGCAGGCCGTGCAGGAGAAGCTCAGCGAGCTCGCGGTCTACCGCGAGGGCATCAATGCGCATCTCACGGCCGCCATCGCGCTCGCGGAGCGCAGCCCGGGCGGTCTCCTGATGCCGAACCAATCGTTGCTCTACGCGGGCCGCGTGCTGGCCTGCTCCGAACTGCATCACAAGATGCATATCGCCCGCGAACTCTGCGGCGGGCAGATCTGCGTTACGCCGGACGCCGCCTCCTTCGCGTCGCCCGAAACCCGACCCTGGCTCGACAAGTACTATTCGGTCAACGACGCCTGGGTGTCGGAAGACCGCCGCAAGTTGCTGGCCTTCGCGCGGGACCTCCTGAACTCGGATTATGCCGGCCACCGCCTGACCTTCCAGCTCTTCGCCCAGGCCCCACCCTTCGCGCATCTCGCGGCCGTCTACCGCAGTTTCGATTGGGACGGCCCGCTGGATTTCGTCAAGAAGTCGGCCGGCCTGTCGGATCGCGTGTCGAACGGCCCGGAGCGCCTCCCCGGCGACAGCGCGGTTCAGACCTGGTTCGGGACGCGGCAGAAGGCGGCCGAGTGAACCCGGCCATACAGGCGAGGACCACGGCCCCATGACGGTGCATCGTCGCATCCGGCCCTTCAACACGAAGGACACCTATCCCGAACAGCGGATCGACAACGATCTCTGCCAGGCCGTCGTGGCGCGGGGCACGACCGTGTTCCTGCGCGGACAGGTGGGCCAGGACCTCGACACGTCCGAGAGCGTCGGCATCGGCGACGCCGCGGCCCAGACCGAGCGGGCGATGGCCAACATCGCCATGCTGCTCGAGGAGGCGGGCGCGAAGCTCGAGCATGTCTGCAAGATCACGGTCTATCTGATCGACCCGCGCTATCGCGAAGCCGTCTACCGGGTGATCGGCCGCTGGCTGAAGGGCGTGCATCCGGTGTCGACCGGCATCGTCGTCTCGGCGCTGGCCCGGCCCGAATGGGTCGTCGAGGTCGAGGCCATGGCCGTGATCCCGGACGCGCCGTGACGTTCTCGATCGTGGCGCGCTGCGCCGAGACGGGCATGTTCGGCGTCGCGGTCTCGTCCTCCTCGCCGGCCGTCGCGGCGCGCTGCGCCTTCGCGCGGGCCGGGGTCGGCGCCGTCGCGAGCCAGAACGTCACCGACCCGACACTCGGCCCCAAGGTGCTCGATCTCCTGGCGCTCGGCGCCGGAGCCGCGCAGGCCATCGACATCGTCCGGGCCGGCGGTTCGGCTCTCGACCACCGGCAGGTGCTGGCGGTCGACGCGAGCGGCGGCTCGGCGATCCACTCCGGCCGCAAGGTGCTGGGCCTCTGGGCCGAGGCGCGCGCCGAGAACGTGGCCTGCGCCGGGAACCTGCTCAAGGACAGGGGCGTGCCCTTCGCCATGGCCGAGGCCTTCGCGGCCGCGAAGGGCCATCTGGCCGACCGTCTGCTCGCCGCCATGGAGGCTGCCGTCGCGGCCGGCGGCGAGGCTGGCCCGGTGCACTCGGCCGGCCTGAAGGTCGTCGACCGCGTAACCTGGCCGGTGGTGGACCTCAGGATCGACTGGGCCGAGCACGATCCGATCGCGAGCCTTCGCTCGCTCTGGACGCTGTACCGGCCGCAGATGGACGCCTACGTGACCCGCGCGCTCGACCCCGATGCGGCGCCGAGCTACGGCGTGCCCGGAGACCCTTGAAGGTGCGCACGCGCTGCTGTGACACGGCCGTCCACGGGATACGCGGCTCACGCCCCATCGTCGGCCAGGTGATCGACAGCGATGCATTCACCGATCCGACGCAGCTTTCCCCTCGACGGTGCGTCCTGCGGCATGGGGAGAGGGCTGCCAATATTGTCAGCGACGTTCGGTTGTGTTTCCCTGAGCCGAGATGAGCCTGCTTTCGGCGACCGGCCGAGGCTCGTCGAGCGGTACGTCCGCATCCATCACGACGGAAAACGCCGGATGGTGACATCGGGGGAGGAACGTGATGGATCACCGATCCGCAATCGTGACGCGTGCGCTCTCGATAGCCAGCTTGGCCCTGCTGCCTCTCCTCGTCTTCGCTAACGCCGCCAGGGCCGAAACCATCTCCATCGCCTGCGGTGCGGTCGGCAAGGAGCTCGAAGTCTGCAGGAGCTTGTCCGAAGGCTGGGCCAAAAAGACCGGCAATTCCGTCAAGATCGTCTCGACGCCGAACTCGACCACCGAACGGCTCGCCCTGTACCAGCAGCTTCTCGCCGCCGGCTCCGGCGACGTCGACGTCTTCGAGATCGATACGATCTGGCCGGGCATCCTCGGCACGCATTTCATCGATCTCGCGCCCTATACGAAGGGAGCCGAGAAGGATCACTTCCCCTCCATCATCCAGAACGATACCCGGGACGGCAAACTGATCGCCATGCCGATCTATACCGATGCGGGTCTCTTGTATTACCGGAAGGACCTTCTCGAGAAATACAACGCCAAGCCGCCCGAGACGTGGAGCGACCTCGCCGCGACCGCGAAGACCGTGCAGGATGGCGAGCGCGCGGCCGGCAACGCCGGGATGAACGGCTTCGTGTTCCAGGGCAAAGCCTATGAGGGCCTGACCTGCGACGCGCTCGAATGGGTGGCGAGCTTCGGCGGCGGCACGGTCGTCGACCCCGGCGGCAAGGTGACGATCAACAACCCGCAGGCCGTGAAGGCGATCGACACCGCGGCCGGCTGGATCAAGACGATCGCGCCCGAGGGCGTGCTGAACTACTCCGAGGAGGAGACCCGCGGCGTCTTCCAATCCGGCCATGCCGTGTTCATGCGCAACTGGCCCTACGCGTGGCCGCTGGCGCAAAGCCCCGACAGTCCGGTCAAGGACAAGGTCGGCGTGATGCCGATCCCGCAGGGAGGTCCCGACGGCAAGCATGCCTCGGCGCTCGGCGGCTGGCAGATGGCCGTCTCGAAATATTCGAAGCACCCTGACCTCGCGGCGGACCTCGCGGTCTACCTGACCTCGAAGGAGGCGCAGAAGATCTGGGCCGTCCAGGGCGGCTATACGCCCTCGATCCCGGCGCTCTACAAGGACCCGGATGTCCTGGCCGCCAATCCCTTCTTCGCTCAGCTCTACGATACGTTCGTCGCGGCGGTGCCGCGGCCGTCGACGGTGACGGGCGGCAGGTACAACCAGGTCAGCAGCGAGTTCTGGAACGCCGTCTACGACACGCTCGCCGGCAAGGCCGCTGCCAAGGAGACGCTGGCCGCCCTCGAGAATAAGTTGAACCGCATGAGCCGCGGCGGAAAGTGGTGAGGTCCTTCCGAGGTCGAGCCGCGCGGCGGTCCGGCTTCCTTGCCGTCGAGGACGAGAGGGTGCCATGTCCACAGTTCCGATCGCGGCCAGCGAAGAACGCCGGGACCGCGCCGCATCAAGGCCGCTGAGCGAGAGCCGCGTCCGTTCGGCGTGGCTGTTTCTGTCACCCATGATCGTCGTGATGGTGCTCGTGGCCGCATGGCCCCTGGCCCGGACCTTGTGGTTCAGCGTCACAGACGCGGATCTCAAGGACCTCTCGGCCGCGAGGTTCATCGGCCTCGACAACTACATCGGAGAATACGGCGTTCTGGAGGATCCCGACTGGTGGCGAGCCGTCGGCAACACCCTCAAGTTCGCCGTGGTATCGGTCTCGATCGAGACCGTGCTCGGCCTCGTCGTGGCGCTGGTGCTCGACGCCAGGTTCTGGGGCAGGACTCTGGTGCGGACCGCGGTCCTCATCCCCTGGGCCATCCCCACGATCGTGTCGGCCAAGATGTGGGCCTGGATGATGAACGACCAGTTCGGCGTCCTGAACCACGTTCTCCTGTCGCTTCATTTCATCGCTCGGCCTCTGGCGTTCACGGCGAGCCCCGACCTCGCCATGCCGTCGGTCATCATGGTGGATGTCTGGAAGACGACGCCCTTCATGGCGCTGCTGATCCTCGCGGCCCTGCAGATGCTGCCGGTCGACTGCTACGAGGCCGCCCGCGTCGACGGGATTTCCCCGGTCAAGGTGTTCTTCAAGGTGACGCTGCCGCTGATCCGCCCAGCCCTGATGGTGGCCGTGATCTTCCGGGTGCTGGATGCTCTGCGGGTGTTCGACCTCATCTACGTCCTGACGTCCAACAGCAAGGACACGATGAGCATGTCGGTCTATGCCCGCCAGCAGCTCGTCGATTTTCAGCAGGTCGGCTTCGGCTCGGCCGCCTCGACCGTCCTCTTCTTCATGGTGGCGCTGTGCACCGCGGCCTATCTGACGCTCGGCCGCGTCACGTTCGACGGAGATGCACGATGACCCGGCCGTGGAAGACGGTCGGGCTCTATGCCCTGGCGGCCGCCATCGTGTTCTACTCGGTGTTCCCGTTCTACTACGCCATCGTGTCGTCGATGAAGAACGGCTCGGAACTGTTCGATCCGGGCCTGCTGCCGCCCCGCATACAGTTCGGAAACTATGCCGCGGTGCTCGGGCAAGGCTCGTTCCTCCGCAACATCCTGAATTCGGTGGTGGTCGCCGTGGTGGTCGTGGCGGTCTCGCTCTTCGTCGGTGTCACGGCCGCCTATGCCCTGGGGCGGGTGCGGTTCGCGGGCCGCAAGCTGCTGCTGCTCAGTGTCCTCGGCATCTCGATGTTCCCGCAGGTCGCGGTGCTGTCGGGCCTCTTCGAGCTGATCCGGTTCCTCGGCCTCTTCGACAGCCTCTGGGGGCTGATCCTCTCCTACCTGATCTTCACCCTGCCGTTCACCGTCTGGGTCCTGACCACCTTCATGCGCGACCTCCCGAAGGAGCTCGAAGAGGCCGCCATCATGGACGGGGCGACCCCTTGGGTCATCGTGCGCCGGGTCTTCCTGCCCCTGCTCTGGCCGGCGCTCGTCACGACGGGGCTGCTCGCCTTCATCGCGGCCTGGAACGAGTTCCTCTATGCGCTCACCTTCACGCTGAGCCCCGACCGGCGCACCGTGCCGGTCGCGATCGCCCTGCTCTCGGGCGCGAGCAGTTTCGAACTGCCGTGGGGGCCCATCATGGCGGCCTCCGTCATCGTCACGCTCCCGGTCGTGGCCCTGGTGCTGGTCTTCCAGCGCCGCATCGTATCGGGGCTGACGGCGGGCGCCGTGAAAGGCTGACCCGAACCCCATCCTGTCGGGAGACACACATGGCTGACGTCCGTCTCAAGGATGTGAACAAGCGCTTCGGCGCCGTCCAGGTGATCAAGGGGGTCGACCTCGACATCGAAGACGGCGAGTTCTGCGTCTTCGTCGGCCCGTCGGGCTGCGGGAAGTCCACGCTGTTGCGCATGGTGGCGGGCCTCGAGGACATCACGGAGGGTCGCCTCGCCATCGGCGGCCGGGACGTCACGCGCTTGCCGCCGTCGGCGCGCGGCGTCGCCATGGTGTTCCAATCCTACGCGCTCTACCCGCATATGACGGTCTATGACAACATGGCGTTCGGCCTCGAACTCGCCAAGACCGACAAGACCGACATCGACACCCGCGTGCGGCGGGCCGCCGACATCCTGCATCTCGGGCCCCTGCTGCGGCGGCTGCCGAAGGAGTTGTCGGGCGGTCAGCGTCAGCGGGTCGCCATCGGCCGCGCCATCGTGCGCAAGCCGGGCGTGTTCCTGTTCGACGAGCCGCTCTCGAACCTCGACGCAGCTCTGCGCGTCCAGACCCGGATCGAGATCGCCAAGCTTCATGCGAGCCTCGGTGCCAGCATGATCTACGTCACCCACGATCAGGTCGAGGCCATGACGCTGGCCGACAAGATCGTCCTCCTGAACTCGGGCGATGCGATGCAGAAGGAGGGGTCCGTGGCCCAGATTGGCAAGCCGCTGGATCTCTATCACCGCCCCGCGAACCTTTTCGTGGCCGGCTTCATCGGGTCGCCGACGATGAACCTCCTGTCAGCCACGATCGCGGCGGCCGGCCATGACCGGGCCGAGGTGTTGCTCGGCGACGGAACGCGCCTCGCCGCCGCCGTCGACGCCCGCGCGGCAAAGCCCGGCGACAAGGTCACGCTCGGGATCCGGCCCGAACATCTGGAGCTCGGCCGTGGCATCGAAGGTGCCTTCGTGGTCGAGGGACGGGCCAGCCACGTCGAGCAGCTCGGCGAGGCCTCCTACCTCTACCTCGAGGTCGCGGCCGTCGACGGCTTCGTGACGGTGCGGCAGGACGGCGACACCAGCGTCGGGCCAGGCGAGACCGTGAGTACGGTCTTGCCGGAACAGCATTGCCACCTGTTCGATGCGGCGGGCCGGGCTTTCCCGCGGCTGCTTCGCGGCAAGGGCGCCGAGCGGGCTTTGGCGGTCGCCGGAGCAGGTTCCTGAAGCACGGACAGACTTCGCCAGGTCTTCGCTTTCGTGCCCAGACGGCCTACAACCGTAGACGAAACCATCGCCGTCTCGGGAGCCTCGGCATGTCGGAGTTCGTGATCGCGCCACCCGAACCGGCTTCGGTCCCGGTGCTCGGCGGAGGCCGGTTCCCGGTCCGCCGCATTTTCTGCGTCGGCCGAAATTATGCCGACCATGCGCGGGAGATGGGGGCCGACCCGACCCGCGAGGCGCCGTTCTTCTTCATGAAGCCGGCCGATGCCCTGCTGATTGGTGGGGCCGACATGCCCTACCCGGCCCAAACACGGGACCTGCATTTCGAGGTGGAGCTGGTGGTCGCGATCGGCCGCGGCGGTTCCGGTATCGCGGTCGCCGATGCGGCCGGCCATATCTGGGGCTATGCGATCGGCCTCGACATGACACGGCGCGACATGCAAGGCGAAGCCAAGAAGGCTCAGCGTCCCTGGGACATGAGCAAGGGGTTCGACCATTCCGCGCCGATCGGCGATCTCGTGCCGGCCAGCCGCTGCGGCTTTATCGACGAAGGTCCCATCGTGCTCGAGGTCGACGGCGCGGTGCGTCAGAGTTCCAACGTGAGCCGGATGATCTGGAGCGTCCCCGAGACGATCGCGGCGCTGTCGACCCTCGTCCGCTTGGCTCCCGGCGATCTCGTTTTCACCGGGACCCCCGAGGGCGTCGGCGCGGTCGGGCGGGGCGAGACGATGAAAGGCACCATCGCGGGCCTGCCGCCGCTCAAGACCCGGGTCGTCTGACCCGATAGGCCGCCTTGCGCTCGGTGCCGTCGAAGCCCCAGCCGAAACCCCTGGTCCAGGCGCGACATCGGGCCGCAAATCCGGGATAGACCGCTTCGCGTTCCGCCCTGCACGACATCGATCAGGGAGATCTCATGCTGGATATCCACCACGCCAAGTCCCGCCGCCGGTTCACCCAGGCGGCGCGCGATGCCGCTCTCGCCAAGCGGCGTGAACTCGCAGCCCTTCCCAAGGATCCGGCGGGCAGTCTTCAGGTCTTCGTCGTCCGAGGTGCAGGCCAGAGCAACGCCTTCTGTTGGGAGATCCGCCGCTTCGGCGCGATCGTCGTGGCGCGGAGCGCGGGCGGTTTCGTGGACGGTCAGACGGCGCGCGATGCCGGCGAGGACACGCTGCAGCGCAGTTTCCGGAATTGATCGAAAACGCGACGGAACGTCGCGAGCGGAGCGTGGCGGGACCAGTATCGTCCTGGGTCACGCCCCGGATTGCCTTGTCGTAACACCCTTCGCAGAGAAGACCGAAGCTTACGCGGAGGCTAGACCGCGGCGAAGCTCGCGAGAAGGGCCACGCCGAGCGCGATCCAGACGACGTAATCGTTGACGATGCCGCTGTGGACCTTGCCGAGCGCGCCCTCGAGCGGGCCGATGACCGCGTCCGCCGCGCGTGGCAGGGAGCCCGGCAGGTTCTGTCTGTAGAGCGCGAAGGCGGCGGTTCCGACTGTTCCCAACAGAGCGAGCCAGGGCTCGACCATCGACCAGGCGGTCGTTTCGGGCAAGGCCACGGCGCCGGGGATGCCTTCGAATTGCGGCACCCAAGCGGCCGCGAGATGCTGCGCGGCCTCGGCCGGCACCAGCACCGCGAGGCCGAGCAGCACGAGAGAGGGGGCCAGCATCAGCCAGAGCGGCCGGTCGGCCTTCTCCTGCTCCTTGTCGGACGGCGCCTGAGCTTCATCGCCGGGATCGGGACCGAGCCCCAGATAGACGCGCCCCGCGGCCCGAAGGACCGCGGCGCCCGTGAGGGCGGTTCCGATCAACACGGCTGCGTGGATCGGCGGCCCCGCGACCGCGGGAACCGCGAGCGACACGAGGTCGGCACCGCCGTGCAGGATGCCGATCGGCGCGCCGCCGAGCAGCAAGGCGGCGACGGCGGTCAGGAGCCCCGCGGGAAACAGACCCTGGCCGAGACCCCGCAGGTCGAGTTCGTCGACCGAAGCGCGCATGGCCAGCAACACGCCGACAAGCATGAAAAGGGCGGCCTTCACGAGGCCGTGGCCCACGACATAGACCATGAGGCCTGCCAAGCCGACCGGCGACAAAGACGCCAGGCCGGTCATCATGATGCCGATGTGGGAAATGGTCGAAAAGGCCAGCAACCGCTTCAGGTGCCGCTGCGACCAGGCCATGATGCCGCCGATGACCACGGTCACGCAGCCGAGCGTCATGAGGAGGCCGTGCACGATCGACAGGACGTCGGGAGAGCCGGCGAAGACCTGGACCACCAGCTTCGTCAGGACGAACAGGGCCGAGGGCACCATGGAGGACGAGAAGATCACCGACACGGGGCTCGGGGCGACCGCATGCGCGTCCGAGAGCCAGAAGTGGAACGGCACCACCGCCGACTTGATGAGCAGCGCCGTCGCGACGAGGCAGAAGCCACCCACGATCACGGGATCGTGCCCGGCCCTCGCAATGATCGTGCTCATGGTGGCGAAGTCGAGCGTCCCCGACCGGGCGTAGAGGAGCCCGATGCCGGCCAGCATGCACATGCTGGCGAGGCTGTTGCAGATCGTGAAGTTCAGCGCGCCGGCGAGCGCCGACTTCTTGCGGGTGAAGCCGGTCAGCGCGAAGGCCGCGACGCTCATCACCTCGAACCAGACGAAGAGATTGAAGAGGTCCCGCGTGAGGCAGAAGCCCTGCAGGGCGGCGAGGAACAGCAGCATCATGACGTGGAAGGTCGTGCTGACCTCGTCGAAGAAGCCCCAGGCGAAGACGAAACTGGCAACGAAGAGGAGTGCGATGAAGCCCGCGAACCCGCCGCTCGCCGGGTCGATCGCGAAGGCGATGCCGAGCGTCACCTCCGGGCGCGGCGTCCAGCCGCCGAACCAGTAGACCAGCGTCCCGGCCTCGGCCGTGGCCGCGAGGTACAGCGAGAGAACCGCGACCGCGAGCGCCGTCGTGATGGCGGCGACCTTCGACGCGACGGCCGGGACGAGATGCCCGAGCGCCAGCAGGATGGCGGCCACCGCCAGCGGCAGGACGACCGGGAACGGCACGAGCCCGAGGGGCAGCGTCATCACTGCCCCTCGCGGTCGAGCGGGCGGAGATCCTGCGGGTCGAGCGAGCCACGGTGCTTGTGGACCTGCAGCGCCATGGCGAGCAGCAGGGCCGTGATCGTGGCGCCGACCACGATGTCGGTCAGCACCAGGGCCTGGACGATCGGGTCGACGGCAGGCGTCCCGGGCGGGTGGTCGTAGAAGATCGGCGGGCCGGCGCCCCAGCTGTAGCCGAGGCCGAGCAGCAGCACATAGGTAGCGGACTGGCACACCGAGAGGCAGCCGATGAGGTGGATCATGTTGCGGCTCGACACGATGCCGTAGATCCCGACGCCGAAGAGCCAGGCCGCGACGAACCAGGGCAGGAGGCTCATTCGTCCACCTCGGCCTCGGTGGCCCGCGTTTCTTCGAGGAATTCCAGCATGACGGTGGCGAAGCCGCCCGCTACCGCAAGGGTGACGCCCGCATTCTCGACCAGCATCAATCCGCCGGACATCATGTCCTTGATGGTGCCGAGCGGCAGGACGTTTTCTAGGAAGGGCTTGCCGAGGCTGACCGAAAGAAGCCCCGCCAGGACGTAGAGGAAAGCCCCGCCACCCTCGATGGCGTCGAGGATAGGCGAGCGGACGATGCGGCGCCACGTTTCGTAGCTTTCGCCGAGGTAGAGCATCAGCAGCCCGGACGCCAGGATGACGCCACCCTGGAAACCACCACCGGGCGTAGCGGTGGAGTGGATCGCCAGATAGAGGCCGAAGATCAGCGTGAAGGGGCCGAAGATGCGGCAGATCAGGATCGTGGACTCCGATCGCGTTTCGAGCATCCGGCCCGGGATCCTGCCGGCCTTTCCTGTCATGTCCTCGCCCCGGCCGCCGCGCAGCAGCAGCACGGTGCCGGACACGGCGCAGAGCAGCATGAACTCCTCGCCCAGCGTGTCGAAGCCGCGGAAATCGAAATTGACGGCGCTCACCATATTGGCGACGTGGCGCAGCGGAGGTCCTAGGGCGTTGACGGCTTGTCCGTAAGGCGAGACGGGGCTGCCGAACGGCGGGAGAGCCTCGGCAACACCGATCAGGCCCGGAAGGCTCGCGAGGAACGCCAAGCCGAGCAGGAAATTGCGGGTCCGTGGGCTCACTTCCGCTCCTTGGTGATGCGGATCGCTGTCAGCGCCGCCAGGAACAGCAGAGGGGTCGCGACGGTCCCGACCGTCATTTCGGACAAAGCGACATCGGGCGACTGCAGGGCGAAGAACAACAGCGTCAGCACGAGGCTATTGCCGGCGAGCGCGAAGACCTGCCGGCGCGGATCTCGCGTCAGCACCACGCCGAGCCCCGAGGCGGCGGCGAGCAGCAGCAGGGCCGCCAGGAGCAGGCTCATGCCTGCGGTCCGTCGCGCAGCAGGAGGGCGCGGCCGGCCGCATGGTTGACGGCCGATCCCATGACCAGCACCACGACCACGAGCGCCGCGAGCTTGACCGATCGGGTGGTGACACCCTCGTCCACGAAGGCCGCTGCCGCGACGGCGATCCCGCCGGCCGCATTGACGAAGGCTACGGCATGCAGCCGATCGAGGGCGGAGCGCAGACGAAGCGCACCGAAACAGCCGAGCCAGACCGACACGACCGCGACCGCAAGGCAGATATCCAGCGCCACTGCCCTCACAACCATCGCTCCAGGAACACGGCGTAGAGCAGCGCCGCCGGCAGGCTGAGCACGCCGAACGTGACGGCGAGGTCGATCGAGGAAGCCTGATCGAACACGAAGGTCATGGCCGCCATCACCAGGATCGAGATCGATCCCGCCAGTTGCACGGCGACGAAACGTCGTCCCGCCGGTCCACGCCACGCGAGGGCGAAGGCTGCGGCGAGGGGCGGCAGCAGCGCCAGAAGTGCTAGGAACCATGCGCTCATGCGGGCCACCGCGGGTCGGTCCCGGAAGACTGGCGCGTGATGGCGTGGATCAGGATCGTCTCTTCGTCGACCGGCAGGCGCAGCACGTAGCTGTCCGGAGCCAGCGAGGTCGCCAGCACCACAATGGCGCGGCGCGCCACGTCGCGCTGGTCGTCGAGGCGCCCGCGATGGAACGGCTGCTCGACGGTATGGCCTTGGACGTCGCGCACGAGCGCCGTGCTTAGACGCAAGCCGACCCGCAGGATCGCGCCCGGCAAGCCGACGAGCGCCTGGAGCACCGCGAGCCCGGCGCGGCGCTCGAAGGTGAAGCTGTGCCGCGAACAGCGGCAGACGATGGCATGCCAGGCGACACCGAGGCCGCCCAGTATGATCCCGGCCACGACCTCGTCGACACTGACCTGGCCGGCCAGCACCAGATAGGCTGCCGTTCCACCCAGCCAGACCCATGCGGCCGTCATAGCGCCCCCTTCGACGTTACGGTCCAAACCTCGGGAACAAACGCCGAGCCCGTGCCTTCTCAGCTCAACCGACCCGGCGTCGATCGACAGGAGCTCATCGCCATGACCGAGGCAGCAGCAAAGCCGAAGATGCCTTACTGGCACGTTTTTGTCGACGACGAGGGTGTGAGCCAGCAACAGCGTTTCGAACTGTCGAATTTCGAGTTGAAAGGCATCGACGCGACGGTCGAGCCCCAGTGGAACGACAAGATGGATCCGGTGAAAGCGGGCGTGACCTTCACGGTTTTGCCGGTCGGCTGGGTCGGGGACTGGCACGAGAACCCGAAGCCGCAATGGATCGCGATCCTCAGCGGACGCTGGTTCGTCGAGACCATGGACGGCCATCGGGTCGAGATGGGCCCGGGCGAGCTGATGATGGGCGAGGACCAGAACACGAAGGACCGGGACGGTCGCAAAGGGCACAAGTCCGGCACTGTGGGGTCCGAGCCCTGCACGATGATCGTCACGGGCCTCGACGTGACCCCGACGGTCAACAAGCCCGGCCGGTTCACATGAAGCCGGCGGCCTAAGCAGATCGACCCGTCATCGACACGCGCTTCATCCGAAGCGAAGCGGCGGCCTTGGAGTCCACAGCGACGCGGCGGAAGGGTACGCTTCTGCTGGCCCGCAGTGGCATAGAGGCAACAGACGGTTCCTGAGCGGACCAACGTTCCTCGTCCCGAGCCGGCCCGAAAGGCCGTGTCGAAGGATGCTCCAGCGTTCTTCCTTGCCGGCTCGCGGCCAGGGGTGGTGCGTGCGTCGATCGGGCCTTTCAGGCCCGGCTCAGCATGAGGTTCGATGGAGCGAACGCTATAGTCGAACGCGAGGCAGGCACCTTGCGCGCTCAGGCGCCCGCCCGGCCCTCGCCGTCGCGCAGCCGTTGGGCATAGACGTTGATCACCAGCGCGAGCAGCAGGATCAACCCGCGGATCAGGATCTTCAGAAACGAGTCGATCTGCACATGGTCGAGCCCGTTGTTGAGCACCCCGAGCACGCAAAGGCCGACGATCGTGTTGCCGATTCCGCCGCGTCCCCCGAACAGGCTGGTTCCGCCGACCACCACGGCCGCGATCGAGTCGAGCAGGTAGGTATCGAATTCGTTCTGCTGGGCGGAGCCGAAATGGGCGACGCCCACCATGCCGGCGACACCCGCGCAGACGGCCGAGATCACGAGCGCGGCATTAAGCACGCGCCTCACGTTCACGCCCGAATATTCCGCGGCTTCCCGGTTTCCACCCACCATGTAGACGTAGCGGCCGAAGCGTGTGTAGCCCAGCACCACATGGGCCACGAGCAGAAAGGCGCCAAGCAGCAGCACGATCCAGGGGACGCCCGCGACGGTGCCGCTGCCGAGGGCCACCACGATCTCGGGCATCGCATAGGCGATCTGACCCCTGACCAGGAGGGCCGAGATCCCGGCCGCGATCTGCATCATGGCCAGCGTCATGATGAAGGACGGAATACCCACGAAGGTCAGGCCCAAGGCATTGACGAGGCCGAGCGCCGCGCAGGCCACGAGGCCGAGCAGCAAGGCGACGCCGCCCGGCAGCGGCAGGTTCGCGATGTTGACGTAGTCGGGCTGCGCGGTGAAGAAGCTCACCACGATGCCGGTGGCATTGGCCACCGCGGCGACCGACAGATCGATCTCCCCGCACAGGATCACGAAGGTGAGTCCCACCGCCATGATCCCCGTCACCGAGATCTGGGTGAGGATGTTGGCGAGGTTGTCGAGCGTCGCGAAGGCGGAACTCGCCAGCGTGAAGAAGACCACGAGGCAGAGCAGTGTCGCGAACGGCGCGATGTTGCGCATCTGGCTGCGGAGAAAGGACGCGCCGCGGGGCGGGGTCGCGGCATGCGCGTCGGGCAACGGAACGGTCATGGGCGGCGCGATGCTCCTCAGGCGGCCTCGAGCAGCCTGTCTTTGGTGACGGTGCCGCCGGCGAATTCCCGGACGATCTCGCCGCGCCGCATGACCAGGATCCGGTCGGCGAGCGACAGCACGGTCTCGGGTTCGGTCGACAGGACCAGCACCGCCATGCCGGCGTCGCGCAGGCCGCGCACGATCCGCACGACGTCGTCCTTGGCCCCGACGTCCATGCCGCGGGTCGGCTCGCTCAGCAGCAGCACGCGGGGCGGAAAGCCGAGCCACTTGGCGAGCGCCACCTTCTGCTGGTTGCCGCCCGACAGCGCGCCGAGCCTCGCTTCGACGTCGGGTGGGCGGATACCGAGCGCCTCGACCTGCCGGTGCGCCATGTCCCGCTCGCGCGCCGGACGGAGCCAGACGGGCGCGAGACGGGCGAGGCTCGCGATGGAGACGTTCTTGTAGACGGGAGCGTCGCGGAACAGCATGTCCCGGCGGCTTTCGGGTACGAATGCGACGCCGGCGCGGTGGGCCGTGGCGGTATTGCGGAGCGTCGTCCTGCGCCCCGCGACCTCGATCGAACCGCGGTCCGGTTTCAGTTTGCCGAAGAGCGCGCGCGCGAGCTCGATCTGCCCGCAGCCCATGAAGCCGTAGAGGCCCAGGATCTCGCCGGACCGCAGGTCGAGCGACACGTCCCGGAAGGCGCGGCCGAGCCCGAGGTCCCGCGCCCGCATCGCCACGGGCGCGTCGGGCTTCGGGGCGAGCGCGATCTCGCCCGCATAACTCGTCTCGAGGTCGCCGTGCCCGGCCCCGATCATCTTGTCGATCAGCCACGCCTTGCCGACCGCCGCAGCCGGGCTCCCGGCGACGTTGCGGCCGTTGCGGAACACCGTGATGCTGTCCGAGATGCGCAGGATGTCTTCGAGAAAATGCGAGATGAAGACGATGCTCTTGCCCGCAGCGCGGAGGCGCCGCAAGACGCTGAACAGCAGTTCCACCTCGGGCGGCGAAAGGGCCGAGGTCGGCTCGTCCAGGATGATGATACGCGCCCCGGAGAACACGACGCGCGCGATCTCGATCAGTTGCTGCAGGCCGATCGGCAGCGCCCCGATGCGCTGGCGGGGGTCGAGGTCGAGCCCGAGATCCGCCAGCTGGCGGCGCGCCGCCTCGCGCATGCGGCCCCAGCGCACGAACCCACCCGGCCCCGTCGGCTGCTGGCCGAGGAACACGTTCTCGGCCACGGAGAGGTCGGGCACGGTCGAGAGCTCCTGGTGCACCATGCCGATGCCGGCCGCGATGCTCTCGCTCGGAGCCCGGAACTGCACGTCGCGCCCGCCCATCGCCATGCGGCCGCCGGTCGGCCGGTGCACGCCCGCGATGATCTTCATCAGGGTGGATTTACCGGCGCCGTTTTCGCCCACGAGGCCGTGGATTTCGCCCTCGCGCAGCGTGAAGTCGACGCCGCGCAGGGCCTGCACGCCGCCGAAGCTCTTGGTCACGCCGGTCATCTCGAGGGCTGGTGGGGTCATCGTGCCTCGCCAAGAAAACCCTTCTCCCCGTGGCGGAAGAAGGTGCCGCGGCGCAGCCGTGACGGTTGGGGGGAACACAGGCCTGCGGCTATCCTCGTCCGACCGTCGCCGACGCGAAGGCCACCTCCTCCCGCGGGCGGGAGCAGGGACGCGCTAGATCAGGTAATGCGCTTCCATCCACGCGAGGCCGGGCGCGTTGTCCTTCGTCACGACGGGACCGTCGGTGATGACGTGCTGCGGGATGCCGTCGCCGGTCTTCTCGCCGTTCTCCACCGCCGCCACGCCGGCCAGGATGGCACCGCCGTGAATGCGGCAGGACGGGTTGCGCACGGTGGCGTGCATGCGCCCTTCGATCACGGCCTGCAGCGCCGGAGGCATCGCGTCGCAACCGCCGATCAGGATCGAGGTCCGGTTATGGGCCTTCATGATGTTGTAGGCCGCGAGCGCCATGTCGTCGTTGTGGAAATAGGCGGCATCGATCTGCGGATACTTGGTCAGGTAGGTCTCCCAGAGCCGCGCCGTCTTCGAGACGTCCCAATCGCCCGGCTGCGTGTCGAGCACCTCCATGCCGGGATTGGTTTTCATGACCTCGTAGAACCCCTTGGCCCGGCCCTGCGCGCCGGTGTGGCCCAGGGCGCCCTGCGTCATGATGATCTTTCCCTTGCCGCCCAGCGCCGAGACGAGGGCCTGCGTCACCGTCGCTCCCATGTAGATGTTGTCGGGCGCGAGGAAGCTGTGGACCTTGATGCTGTCGAGCGGCGCGATCAGCGTGTCCATGTCGATCACCGGGATGCCGGCCTCGATCATCTTGTTGACCGGCTGGGTCAGTGTGCCGATGCCGAAGGCCTGGATGGCGACGAAGTCCCACTTCTGGGATGCCATATTGTCGATGGCGGCGCGCTGCTTGACGGCGTCGAGTTCCCCGTCGAACCACGTGACCTCGACGTTGAACATCTTCCCCCACCACTCGGCAGCCTGTTTGCCCTGGGCGCACCAGGTCGCCTGCAGGCCGGCATTGGAGAAGGCGGCTTTGAGCGGCTTCGCCGACCGGTCGACCGCTTTGGCGGCCTCTGCCGCGATGGCGGGGTCGCGCCCGGCACCGAGCAGCATCGCTGCACCGGCCGTGAGCGACGCGGCCCGCATGAAGTCACGCCGCGAATGTGGCCCCGTGTCATGGTCCGACATGCAATCCTCCCGTGGAACCCGGCTTTTCGCCGTGGCACGCGGCCTTCCGGCCATCGTTTAGCGAGTAGATGTCAAGCGCCGCGCGGAGGCAACTGGAAACGTCTTGGAAGTCGAGGACGGTACCTCGCGTCCCGTCTGGCCGAACTCCTGCAGACCCGACTTCCTCGTCGGGCGCTCCTCGCCGATCATTGAATGGTGTAACCGCCATCGATGGCGAGATCGGCGCCATTGATCATGCCGGCTGCGGGACTCGCGAGATAGAGCGCCGCAAAACCGATTTCCTCCGGCTGGGCGAAGCGTCGGGACGGTATGAGCTTTTTCAGCGCATCACCGGCCTCACCGGCCCAGGCTTTCTTGCCGAGTTCCGTCTCGACGACGGTCGGACTGATGGCGTTCACCGTAATGCCCTTCGGACCCCATTCTAATGCGAGCACCTTGGTCATGCCGACGATGGCCGCCTTGCTGGTGCAGTAGGCGACGTGGTTCTGCAGCGCGACGGTGGCGGCCTGCGACGCAAGATTGACGATGCGTCCCGAGCCTTGCTTCAGCATGTGCACGCTTGCGGCCTGCGCGAAGAGGAATGGTGCTGTTAGATTAACGGCCATCGTCAGGTCCCAATCGGGACGCGTCGCCTCCCCGGCGGGTGCGAGCCGGGCGATGCCCGCATTGTTGACGAGGATGTCCAAGCGGCCGAGGCGGGCCGCGGCCTCATCGACGGTCCGCTTGGGCGCTCCCTCGGCGCTGACGTCGACCTGCAGTCCGATGTGCTGTTGGCCCAAACTGCGCGCCGCCTCGGCGACGTGCGGGTCGAGATCGACCAGCGCCAGGCGAGCGCCGCGCCCGGCGAAGACCTTGGCGATCGCGAAGCCTATGCCGCTCGCCCCTCCAGTGATCAGGGCAGTCTGCCCGGCGAGAGAGAAGGCATCGTCGAAGGAGGTGTCGGCCACGATCTATTCCTTTAGCTTTCTGCTGCGGATATGACGGAGTTGGCGAAGTGACTCAGCACGACACGACGGTGAGCTTGATGCCCTGATCACGCAGTCGATCGCGATCCGTCGGGGGAAGGCCGTCATCGGTGATCACGGCCTCGAACGCGTCGAGGGAAACGAGCCTGTTCAAAGCCGTGACCCCGAACTTGGTGCTGTCGACGATCAGGACCCTGATCTGCGCGATGCCCATCAGGGCCCGCTTGATCTTCAAGACCTCCTCGTCCTGGTGGTAGACGACGCCATCCAGCACGGCCGACGTCGACATGAAGAGCAGGTTGGCGCGGATCGTGGCGATGGCGTTCTCGCACAGAAGGCCGAAAAAGCCGTTCAGGCGAGGCTGATGCGTGCCACCAAGCCCGATGAGTTGGATGCCTTGCGCTTCCTTCAACCTGTCGATCATGGCGATCCCGTTGGTGATCACGGTCAGTGGCGTGCGGCTCGAAAGATAAGGCGCCATGAAGAGGGTCGTGGTGGACTCGTCGAGGATCACCGATTGCCCGGGTTGGATCAGGTCGGCTGCAGCCTTGGCGATCGCGGATTTCTGTCGTTCGGCCAGGTGGAGCCGGTACGTGAAGCCACTCTCGACCAGACTGGACTCGTGAAGCGTCACGCCGCCATGCTGTTTGCGCACCATGCCGCGATCGGCCAGCGCGTCGAGATCGCGGTGGATGGTCATGCGGCTCACGTCGAAGCGAGACGCGAGATCCTCCACCTGAGCCGAGCCGGCGCGGATGATTTGTTCGAGGATCAGCTTGCGCCGGTTCTCGATGGCCTCCGCGCTGCGCGCCCGGTCGAAGGTTGGATCGTTGGCCTTGATCATTGTTGACCGTGACTCCGTCGGGTCCGTCTTTCAGTCGAACGACGAAGCCCAGCTTGCCACGATGGGTGCGAAGCCTAGGTCCTGCAAGCACGCAGCTTTGTTACCCCCAACGCTTCGAGTACTCCGCCCGACAGCCCGTCGAGCGGAGGTTGAATCAGCCGTATTACTCAGCGGCGTATTGGCCCGACACGAGATTCTGTCTTATCAACTCCGGCAAGCCAGCGACAAACTTGTCAGAATTGTCGAAGAGCTGGTCGTAGTATTTGTCGACATTGGCCTTTGTGATGCTGGGCATCTGAAGCATGACCTCTTTCGGAACCGATTTTCCGTTGAGATGATCTACCGCGACCTGCACCGCCATGCCGAGTTCGAGCGCCCCGTTCTGCAGGTTGGTCTCGATGATGTCGCCGGAGCGGATCGCCCGCAGACCATCCTTGATGGCATCGACGCCGGAGACCGGGATCTTGCCGTTGAGACCCTTTTCCTTCAGCGCCTGAATAGAGCCGATGGCCATGTCGTCGTTTTCGGAGATCAGCCCGTTGATCTGATTGCCGTAGCGCGACAGCCAGTCCTGCATGAGCTTATAGGCTTGGGTCCGCTCCCAATTGGCCGGCTGCATGTTGAGGACCTTGATGTCGGGATACTTGGCCAGGACATTCTGGATGCCCTTGGTGCGGTCGATGGCACCGGATTGGCCGACCGGGCCTTGCATCACGAGGATATTGCCCTTGCCGCCAAGCGCGTCCACTACGGCCTGAGCCTCCTGCTCACCGGCCCCGATGTCGTTCGGGCCGACATAGGAGACCAACTTGGCGGCTTCCGGACCGCTGATGCTGAGATTAGTGGCGAGAATCGGGATGCCGGCTTGGTTCGCCTGCTCGATCTGCGGCCCCAGGGTCGACGAGTTTACGGCGGCCACGATGATGATATCAACCTTCTGGTTGATGAACTGCTGAATCTGCGAGATCTGTGTGTTTACATCGCCATGTGCACTCTGCCACAGCAGCGTGCCGTTATTGGCCTTGGTGATGGCCTCGGCCCCCTGCTTGCCCCAGGCTATGAAGGAGCTCATGTCGTAGACCGTAAACCCGATCGTCGGATGCGCTTTATCGGCAAGCGCGGGCCGGCCGAGCAACAAGGCGGCGGTGACGAGAAATGCAGTCTTGAGAGCGGCGTGTTTAGCGGATGTCATGATGATTTCCTCCATTGAGCTTTACTTTGATAGACGGACCGGACGGGGCTCAATCGTCCTTCCGGTTCAGGCTCGAGTCGATGAAGACCGCCCCTATGATGATCACACCCTTGATGATGAGCTGGTAGAAGGGCGAGACGTTGAGGATGTTTAGGCCGTTATCGAGAACACCGATGATCATGAAGCCGAACACCGTGCCGAAGATGCTGCCCCGGCCGCCCATGAGGCTGATCCCGCCGATCACAGCCGCCGCTATGGCATTGAGCTCATAGCCGGCTCCGGTCGTGGCTATGCCGGCCGTAGCCCGCGACGCGAGGACGACCCCGGCCAAGCCCGCGAGCAGCCCGCTGATCGTGTAGACCGTCAAGCGGACGAACCGCAGATCGACGCCGGCCACCCGTGCCGCCTGCGGATTGCCACCGGTGGCGTAGATATGCAGGCCAAGACGAGTGCGGGCGAGCAGGAGCCAGGACACCCCCACCGCGATAACCATCAGGAGCACCGGGACCGGGAAGCCGTGGAGCCTGTCGCTCACGGCCAGGAATGCATCCGACAAACCCGAAATGGGCTGCCCGTCGCTGAGCACGTAGGCGATGCCGAGCGCGATCGTCATCGTGCCGAGGGTCGCCACGAATGCCGGCACCCGAGCGATCGCGACCAGTAGCCCGTTGAGAAGGCCGATCGCGCCACCCGCCAGGACACCGGTGCCAACTGCTGCAATCGTCCACGGCACGCCGTCGCGCTGCGCCACCATGGCAGACGCGACACCCGCCATACCGACGACGCTACCCACCGAAAGATCGATGCCGCCTGTCAGGATGACATAGGTGGCGCCGGTCGCGAGCAAGGCGTTGGTCGAGACCTGGAGCAGGACGACGTTGAAATTGGAAAGGGTGAAGAAGCTTGCGTTCGACAGGCCGAGCACCGCCACGAACACCAGCAGCACCAGAACGAGCGCATAGCGGAGCAACACCTCCTTGATGTTGAACGGCGTCCTGCCCGACGTGGTGGGCAAGGTATCCGCCGTCGCCGTTGCGGTTCGATCAGGCTGCATCTTTGGTCTTTCCCATGGCGAGCCGAAGGATGCTTTCCTGATCGACGGCGTCGCGCGTGAGTTCGCCGACGATCGCGCTGGCCCGCATGACGAGAATGCGATGGCTCAAGTTGATCAGTTCCGGCATATCCGAAGACGCCAGCAGGATCGCGACACCGGATCCGGCGAGGTCGTGGATCAGGCGATAGATTTCGCTGCGTGCTCCGACATCGATGCCACGCGTCGGTTCGTCCAGGATCAGCAACCGCGGTGCGCTAGTGACGAGCCAACGGGCCAGCGCGATCTTCTGCTGGTTTCCGCCACTCAGATGCGCGACCAGTTGGCCAAGACGGGCGTACTTGACGCGTGTGCGATTCAGCACATCGAGCGTGCGTCTGCGGCGCTCCGCATTGTCGACGAAACCGACTCTACCGCTGAACCCGGAAAGATGCGGCAGCGTGACGTTGTCGAGGATTGAGAGCGACGTCAGGACACCGGCCAGCTTGCGATCTTCGGGCACGAAGGCGATGCCGTGCCGGATGGAGGTAGCGGGTTCGGACAGGGTCAAACGTTGCCCGTCGAGCGTGACCGTGCCGGCCGCCTTGCGCAACCCGTAGATCGCCTCCAGCAGTTCGCTGCGGCCGGCTCCGACCAAGCCGCCGAGCCCGAGGATTTCGCCCGCGTAGACCGTGAAACTCGTGCGCGCCGGAGAGCCTGCGACCTGCAGGTCGCGCACTTCCAGAACAGCCTTGCGTTCGTTGGCCGACGCGGTTCGGTTGGGAAACATGTCCTCGATGTCCCGCCCGACCATATCCGTGATGATCTGGCGCTCGGTCATCGCGCTCGTCGCGGCGTGCCTGATGATGGCCCCGTCTCGCATGATCGCCACGGTATCGGAGATCTGCTCGATCTCCTCCATGCGGTGACTTGTATAGAGGATGCAAGTCCCCCGCGAGCGAAGCAATCGGATCACGCGAAACAGTTGCTCTGTTTCGTTCGAACTGAGCGATGAGCTTGGCTCATCCATCAATACGACTGTGGAGTCTCGTGACGTGGCCTTGATAATTTCGATCATCTGCGTGGTCGCGACGCCGAGCCGCCGCATCGGGGCTTCCGGATCGACCTTGAGGCCGAACGCCGAAAGGAGGCGTCGCGCCTCTTCGACCATCTCTCGGCGACGAATGAAGCCTAACGCGAACGTGCGTTCGCGCCCGACCAGCAGGTTCTGCCAGACTTTCATGTCGGGAATGGGCAGCAATTCCTGCGGGATGATGGATATACCCAAGCGTTGGGCGTGGCGCGGTTCGAAGGTCTGAACCGGCCCTCCATGGACCGTCAGCATCCCGCTGTCCGGACGAAGCTGCCCGGAGATGATTTTGAAAAGGGTCGACTTGCCGGCGCCGTTTTCGCCGGCCAAAACATTGACCGTTCCCGGCCGAAACGTGGCTGTCAGCTCGCGCAGGACCGGAACGCCGTCGAAGCTCTTGCAGAGACCGTCGAACGCCAAGGCCGGCTTGTCCGCATAGGACAGCGAGCTTACTACCGAGGCAGAATCAGACTCGATCACGTGCCCACTCGCTTCAGCGTTTCCTCACCCCGTCGTCACTTATGTGACGTTCCAGGAGCGTTATCAAACATAGATCACGCTTGTTGCGACGAATGTAACACGCTTGCGTGATCGGTCAATCGAGTTTGCGAGTTGCGGCTATAATCGGCGGCTCACCGTAGCGGGCACGACACCGACCTCCTTGCCGCGGTTTTTATTCCCGTTGGAGCACCTGAGTGGGTCGCCACGAGTCTAACCGATCGCGAACCCACCTTCCTCGATGAGATCGGTCAACCCGAGCGGCGGCCCGGCGGTGGCGAGGATCAGAACCAAGAAATCCGGCTTATCCTGCGGGGCGCCCTCGGGATCCTCGATGACCGGATAGAAGGTGTGGTGCACGGCCTGGATGATGAGGCTCGCGGGCGAGTCCTCGAACGTGAGACGGCCTTTGAGGCGGAGAAGGTCCGGGCCAAAAGCGTCGAGCACCTTCGCAAGCCAGATCTTGAACCGGGTCCAGGACAGCGGGCCATTCGGCCGCAGCACGACCGTCGAGATGCCGGCCAAGTGATCGGAAGGCTCGTCGCACAGGAAAACGGGTTTTTCGAACCTCGGCGTCTCGCGCCGAAACAGAAGGTTCGGCGTGGCGTCCCCGCTCGTGCCGAGCGTCGCTAAGGGGTTGAGGCGCCTGAGCTCCGTCGTCAGAGCCTCGACCGCGCCGCCGCTCACCAAGTCCCGCTTGGACACGATCAGATGGTCCGCGACCGCGATCTGATTGCGGCATGTGGCACTTCGGGCGATCTGCCTCTGCGCAAACGTCGCATCGACCACGGTCGCGATGGTCTGAAGCGACACCATGTCGGCGAGAACCGGGTGCGAGAGGAGCGAAGCGAGCAAGGGCGCCGGCTCGGCGAGACCGGTCGTCTCGATGAGCACACGCCCGAAATCCGGGACAGTCCCGGCCAGCCAGGCGCGGCGGAGCTCGCGCAAGGTCTGCACGATGTCGTCGCGGATGGTGCAGCACAGGCAGCCGTTCGGCAGCAGCACGACGTTATCGGTCACCCCCCTGATGAGTGCGTGGTCGAGGCCGATCTCGCCGAACTCGTTGACCAGCACCAGCGTGTCCGCAAAGGCGGGATCTCGCAGCATACGGCCGATCAGGGTGGTCTTGCCGCTGCCGAGCATGCCGGTGACGATCGCGAGCGGCCACGAGGACCCGCCGCCCATCATGTGTCGCGGACCATCAGCCTGGGCTCGATCAAGATCCGCTCGGGAGGTCCGGTCGGGGATGCGATCCGCCGCAGGAGCAGCTTGGCGGCCTCCCGTCCGACGGCCGCCGGAGCCGTCGCCACGGTCGTGAGCCGTGGGACGGCGTTCGTGGCCTCGGGGATGTCGTCGAAGCCGACCACGCCGAGGTCGCGGCCCGGGACGAGGCCCCTGCTCCGCAGCGCGTGCATGACGCCGAGCGCCATCAGGTCGTTGTGGCAGATGACAGCGGTCGGCCGGTCGGTTCCTTGCAGCAGGAGATCCATCGCATTGGCAGCCGCGGCGCGATCGGTGGCGCAAGGCACGATCGAAGCCGGTTTCAGCCCCAGCCCGTGAAGGACCGTGCCGAAGGCGTCGATCCGCTCCCGCGCCGCCGACGTGTTCCTGATGCTTGGCATGAGCGCGATCCGCCGATGACCCTGTCCGACCAGGTGATCGACCGCGAGTTGGGTCCCGAGGCGGAAATCGGGAGCCACGAAGTCTCCGATCGTATCGTCGATCGCACGGAGGATCTGGATGAAGGGGAGCCGCCACCTGCGGAGCTGATCGGCCAGCGCCGCCGTGCTGCCTTCCGCCGCGCTGAGGATGATGCCATCGACGCCCTGCTCGCGGATGCGGCGCAGAAACCTGTCCTGGCGTTCGGGCCGTTCCTTCGAATTGGCCAGGAACGTGAGTTTCCCCTCCACGTCCAACGTATCGTCGATCCCGGCGGTCAGCTCGGCATAGAACGGGTTGGTGATCTCCGGCACGATGAGGCCGATCGTCCCCGACATCCCGGTCCGAAGCCGCGCGGCCCCCCGATTGTAGACGTAGCCGACGCTTGCCATGGCGTGGGTGACACGGTTCCGGGTCGTCGCGGCGACCAGCGGACTCTCGCGGAGCACCAACGAGACGGTGGCCCGGGAGACCCCGGCTTCTTGCGCCACATCGTTCAGGGTCGCGACGCGGCGGTCCGCGGGTGCCTTATCGCTCACTCAATGGCCGACCATGCTGGACAAGCTCGCGGCTGGACTGCTGCAACCGCAACGATAACTCACATTTCAGGCTCACGCCTCATCTATGAATTTAGATCGATCTAAATAAGAGTTGACCTAGATGGCGGGCTTGGGGGACATTGCGGCAACAACAGCGTCGACCAAGGGCCGGCCATCTGGGGAGAGAACGATGCGTTCCACGACATGCAGTGTTTTGGGCACGATGGTGTTCGCGAGCCTGATCCCGCTCGGGTCGGCGGCCTCGGCGGCCGATGATGGTGTCGCGGCCGCCAAGGCCGCGGTCGAGAAATATGCAGGCCCGCAAACGACATGGGAGGGCCCGACCTCCGCCCCCAAACCCGCCGGGGGCATGTCCCTCGTCTATCTGTCGGGCGACGAGCAGAACGACATCTCGCGTGAATACGGGCTGTCCATGAAGGAAGCCGCCGCGAAGCTCGGCTGGACGCTGACCGTCATCGATGGCAAGGGCAGTCCGTCCTCCTGGGTGTCCGGCTTCAATCAGGCGATCGCCCTGAAGCCGAACGGCATTGCCATCTTCGCCGATGCCAAGAGCTTGCAGGACCCGATCCGCACCGCGACCGAGAAGGGCATCACGGTGATCGGCTTGCATGCCGCGTCGCTGCCGGGACCCGCACCGGACCTGCACCTGTTCGTCAATATCCAGGAGGATCCGCGCGAGATCGGCAAGGCGGAAGCCGATTGGGCCATCGCGGACAGCAACGGGACCGCTCGAGTCGTGGTCATCACGCATAACGAGTACCAGATCGCGGAAACAAAATCCGGCGCGACTCGGGATGCGATTCAGGCCTGCCCGGGCTGCAAGATGCTCGACTATGCCAATTTCCCGGCGTCCGAGGCCGCCCAGCGGATGCCGCAGCTGACCACGAGCTGGGTGCAGCGGTTCGGCTTGCCGATCTATATCACGTCCGTCGGCGACAACGATCTCGATTTCGCGATTCCCGCGCTGCGCAGCGCCGGTGTCCCGCCTGCGCAGGCCAAGCTGATCGGAGCGGACGGCAACCGCTCGGCCTATGAGCGGATCCGCAAGGGCAACCAGTACCAGACCGTCACGGTCTCGGAGCCCATCGAGCTGCAGGCCTACCAGGCCGTGGACGAGTTCAACCGCGCCTTCGACAAGGCCCCTCCGAGCGGCTTCGTGCAGCCGCCCTATCTCGTCACCGCGGCCAATGTCGGCATGGCCGGCGGGACCAAGGACATGTTCGTGCCGGAGAACGACTACAAGTCGCACTATCTGAAGCTGTGGGGTGTCGCACCGTGAATCCAGCCGTCGATGGCGCGGTCGGACCGGGAGACGCCCTCCTGGAGCTCAGCGGCATCGTCAAGCAGTTTACCGGTACTCTGGCGCTCGACCACGTCGATCTCGACGTGCGTCCGGGCGAGATCCACGCCCTGCTGGGCCAGAACGGCGCGGGTAAATCGACCCTGATCAAGATCCTGGCCGGGATCTATCCGCCCACCGAGGGGCGGATGCGATGGAAAGGCCAGGACGTGGTGCCGGGTTCGAGCGCCGTGCCCATCACCTTCATCCACCAGGACCTCGGCCTCGTCGACACCATGACGGTGGCCGAGAACGTCGCCATGCTGACCGGTTATCCCCGCCGCCGCGGCCTGATCGACTGGCGGGCGGCGGCCGGATCCGCCCGCGCGGCGCTCGACCGCATGGGTAGCAGCGTCGATCCCGAGACCCGGGTCGCGACCTTGTCGGCGGCCGACAAGTCGATCGTGGCGATCGCACGGGCGCTCGCGTGCCGCTCGGACCTGCTGGTCCTCGACGAGCCGACCGCGGCGCTGCCCGCGGCCGATGTCGAACGGCTCCTCGACACGCTCGTGCGCCTGAAGGCGAGCGGCATCGGCCTCATCTACGTGACGCATCGGCTCGACGAGGTGTTCAGGATCGCGGACCGGCTGACGGTGCTGCGCGACGGGCGCCGCATCGCGACCCGCGCCATCGCCCAGACGTCGTCCGCGGAGCTCGTCGACTGGATCGTGGGCGGCGCCTTGGCGCAAACCACGTTCGCGGCGACGCAGGCCTCCGACACCATCCTATTGGAGCTCGACGGCCTCGTGGTCTCCCAGGACGACGGCGCGGGCCGCGTCGGCCCGGTTTCGCTGGCGGTCCGCCGGGGCGAGACGCTCGGCCTCGTGGGGCTGCGAGGCGCGGGCCACCATGCCCTCGGACGCGCCCTCTACGGCGCCCTCCCGGTCGAGGCGGGCCGCGTCACCTTCGGTGACCGGCCGCTTGCGACAGGCAGTCCTTCCGGGGCCATCCGCAGCGGCATCGGCTTCGTGTCGAGCCGTCGCGGGGAGGAAAGCCTCGCGGGGCGGCTCAGCGTGCTCGAGAACCTCTTCATGAACTCCCGCGCCCGCGGCATTTCCCCGTTGCGCCCGGTCGGTCGAGGTCGGGAGCGCGAGGCCTGCGCTACGGCGTTGGCACGGTTTTCCGTGCGACCCCCCCAGCCGGAGCCGGCCATCGCCACCCTGAGCGGTGGCAACCAGCAAAAGGTCGTGGTGGCCCGCTGGATGGAGTCGGACGTGGAACTGCTGATCCTCGAAGAGCCGACCATCGGTGTCGATGTGGGCTCGAAGGCGGAAATCTACCGCGATCTCGACCTGGCCCACGAGCGCGGCCGGGCCGTGCTGCTGATCTCCTCCGACTTCGAGGAGGTCGAGAAGGTCTGCCATCGGGCGCTGGTCTTCAACCGGGGCAAGGTCACGGCCGAGATCCGCAGGCCCGACATCACGGTCGCCAGGCTCACGGCCCTGGCGGCCGGCTCGAGCCTCGCCGCGGAGGCCACCGCGTGAGTTCGCCGTCCCGCACCGCCGCCCCGACGTCCTCGCGCCTGACCCAGGCCGTCTCGGTCTGGGGCCTGCTGGTCCTCCTGGTGCTGCTGATCGTCTTCTTCTCGCTCCTGAAGCCGGAGACCTTCCCGACCTACTTCAACATGCGCTCGATCATCAACAACAAGGCCATCTCGGCGCTGCTGGCGCTGGCCGTGTTCCTGCCCATGACGGCCAACCACTTCGATCTCTCGGCCGGTTTCCTGCTCGGCATCGCCCAGGTCCTCGTGATCGGGCTGCAGGGTCAGGGGCTCGGCTGGATCGAGGCTTCGGCTCTCGTCCTGGTGCTCGGGGGCCTTGTCGGCCTCTTCAACGGCATCCTGGTGACGATGATCGGCATCGACAGTTTCATCGCCACTCTCGGCACCGGCACGCTGCTCTACGGCTTCAACGAATGGTACACGGGGGGCCAGCAGGTCGTGGCCTCTTTGCCGGACAGTTTCACCGACCTCTCGGGCGTGATCTTCGGCATCCCGCTGCCGGCGCTCTACGTCCTCGCGCTCAGCGTCCTCCTCTGGGTCGTGTTCGAATATCTGCCGATGGGGCGGCACCTTTACGTGCTCGGCGCCAACCCCCGTGCGGCCGAACTCAACGGCATCTCGGCCAGGCGCTACGTGACGGGGGCCTTCGTGGCGGCCGGAGCCACCTCGGCCTTCGCGGGCATCATCCTCCAGTCGCAGTTGCAGGTGGGACAGAGTTCCGTCGGCCAGGAATATCTGCTTCCGGCCTTCACGGCCGCCCTTCTCGGCGCGACCTCGATACGGCCGGGGCGGGTCAACGTCTGGGGTACGATCCTGGCGGTCGCGGTCCTGGCCGTCACGGTGGCGGGCCTCAACCAGCTCGGCGCGCCCTTCTTCGTCGAGCCGATCTTCGACGGCGCCATGTTGATCCTGGCCGTCGGCCTCGCCGTGATCGCGGCCAAGCGGAGGGTCAAGCTCGGCGCCGGCGACCCGGAGGTTCCGGCGACGGCGCCGGCCACCCATCAGACGACGAGATGAGGAGTTCCCCATGCCCGACGACGCCGTCGACGACCTCGCGGAGAGTCCGGCCCTGGGCGCCGTCTGGTACCCATCCCGCTGGGGCGCCGACGACCAGCGCGGCAACGGCAACCTGCTGGGGCCCGAGAAGATCAAACAGGCCCTGGCGCTCGTCCGACGCAACGCGATCGTGCGGCTCGGGCACGAATACGATGCCAAGATCCCCCTCGCGCCCGGCCGGATCTTCGGCTTGCGCATGCCGGGGGGTCCCACCGGCGGCCCGCACGGCAGCCGCAGCAAGACGGTGTGGAACGACGAGTTCCTGACGACCGAGATCGGCCAGATCGGCACCCACATGGATGCGCTCGGCCATCTCGGCCGGCAGATCGGCGACAAGGCCGATCACGGCAACATCCGCTTCTACAACGGCACGCCGCTCTCCGAGATCTGGTCGCCCTACGGGCTGACGCGGCTCGGCATCGAGAACGCGCCGATCTTCTTCACCCCGGGGCTGCTCCTCGACGTGCAGGCCCTCAAGGGCCGCGTCATGGACCCGGGCGAAGAGATCACGCCCGCGGACCTCCAGGCCTGCCTGGAGCGCCAGGGGCTGACCGACGCGGTCTTCGCGCCCGGCGACGCCGTCCTGATCCGGACCGGCCACGGCTCGCGCTTCCGGACCGAAGCCGCCACCTTCTACGACGGCGCGCCGGGCCTCGGCCTGCCGGCCGCGGAATGGCTGGCCGCGAAACAGCCTTGTGTGGTCGGCGCCGACAACTTCGCCGTCGACGTCGTGCCGCCCGTCGACCCGGAGGTCTTTCATCCGGTCCACCAGCACCTCATCATGAAACACGGCATCTACCTGCACGAGGGCATGGCGCTCGATGCGCTGGCCACGGCCGAGATCTGGCGCTTCGCCTATGTCTTCGCACCGCTGCCGATCGTCGGCGCCACGGGGTCTCCGGGAGCACCCTTCGCCTTGACGTGAGCCGGGGCCGGCGCCTTCAAGCGAGCCGAGGGGCGGTGTCGCGTTGGCGCTCGCTTCCGAAAACCGACATAATGGCGAGCGTTGATGGCGACCCTCGAGGGATTTGCCCGCCGCGGAGCCGAACCCATGACGATGATCACCCGCCGCTCCGCCCTCGCGCTCGGTTCCGGCGCCGCCGGCGCCCTGCTCACACGGTCCTGGCCGGCGCGGGCCGCCGATACGCCACCCGGGGCGGCGGCCGACTGGCCGGCACCGCTCGCCGACGGCGAAAGCGAGAGCCACGGCCTCTCGGCCTTTGGCGAACTGGCCCTGCCGGCCGATTTCGCCCATCTGCCTTATGCGGATCCCGATGCGCCAAAGGGCGGCACCATCGTGCTCGAGCCTACATCGGCGGGCCTCAACCAGAACTTCACGACCTTCGACACGCTGAATGTCTTCATCCTGCGCGGCGACGGCGCGGCCGGCATGTCGCTCATCTTCGACTCCCTGATGGGCGCCACGCTCGACGAGTCCGACGCGGTCTATGGGCTCGTGGCGAAATCCGTCCGCTGGTCGGCCGACCGGCTCACCTATCGGTTCCTGCTGCGGCCCGAGGCGCGCTTCCACGACGGCTCGCGGCTCGCGGCCTCCGACGCCGCCTTCTCGATGGACCTCCTGAAGACGAAGGGGCACCCGAACCTGAGGACCGGCCTGCGCCATCTCGCCTCCGCGACGGCGCTCGCCGACGACCTCCTGGAGGTGAAGCTCGATCCCGCCCGCACGCGAGAGACCCATCTGACGGTCGCGGCCCTGCCCATCTTCTCGAAGGCCTATTACACGGCCCATCCCTTCGACCAGACCACCCTCGATCCGCCGCTCGGCTCCTCGGCCTACCGGGTCGGCGCCGTCGACCAGGGCCGCACGATCACGTTCGACCGCGTCAAGGACTACTGGGGCAAGGACCTTCCGCTGAACCGCGGCCAGGGCAATTTCGACACGATCCGCTACGAATACTACCGTGAGCGGCAGGTCGGCTTCGAAGCGTTCAAGTCGGGGGCCACGACCTACCACGAGGATTTCACGTCCATCAACTGGGCCAAGGGCTACGACTTTCCTGCCGTCGCGGACGGGCGTGTGAAGCGCGACGTTGTGCCCGACGAGGCTCCCTCGGGCGCGCAGGGGTGGTGGTTCAACACGCGGCGCGACAAGTTCAAGGACCCGCGCATCCGCCAGGCCCTCGGCTTCGGCTTCGACTTCCAGTGGGTCGACAAGAACATCATGTACGGCCTTTACGCCCGGACCGTCTCGTATTTCCAGAACTCGCCCCTGGCGGCCTCAGGCCTGCCTGGTCCGGACGAACTGGCGCTCTTGGAGCCGTTTCGCGGCAAGGTGCCGGAGAGTGTCTTCGGGGAAGCGATCCTGCCGCCCGTTTCGGACGGCTCGGGCCAGGACCGTGGCCTGCTCGGGCAGGCCTTCAAGATGCTTCAGGCGGCAGGCTGCAAGCGCGACGGCAATGTCCTGAAACTGCCCTCGGGCGAGCCGTTCCGCATCGAATTCCTGGATTTCAGCGGCGGGCTCGAACGCCACACGCAGCCCTTCATCAAGAACCTTCAACTGCTTGGCATCGACGCGAACTTCCGCGTCGTGGACGCGGCGCAATACCAGTCTCGCGTCAACGACTTCGATTTCGACGTCATCACGCTGCGCCACGGCGGAGATCCGACGCCCGGCGAAGGCCTGCGTGTCACCTTCGGGTCGGAGGCCGCCCACACGCCGGGCTCCCAGAACATGACCGGCACGGCCGACCCCGTCGTCGACGCCCTGATCGAGAAGGCGCTCAATGCGACATCGCGGGCGGACCTGACCACCATCTGCCGGGCGCTCGACCGCGTGCTTCGCTCGGGCTACTACTGGGTTCCGATGTGGAACAACCCGGCCCACTGGCTCGCCTATTGGGACCAATTCGGGTGGCCGAAGCAGCGCCCGAAGCTCGATCCCGGTGTTCTGTCGACGTGGTGGTACGACGAGGCCAAGGCGAGCCAACTGAAGCAGCGCGGCTGACGGACGGCACCGATGCTCTCCTACATCGCGCGCCGTATCCTGCTGATGATCCCGACCGTGTTCGGGATCATGCTCGTGTCCTTCGTCATCGTGCAGTTCGCGCCGGGCGGCCCGGTCGAGCGGGTCATCGCTCAGCTCCAGGGGCTCACGAGCGGCGCCTCCAACCTCGGCGGCGGGGGTAATGACATCGGTTCCGCCGCCGGCACCCAGGCGGGCCTCGGGGGCGAGAGCTCGAAATACCGCGGCGCCCAGGGCCTCGACCCGAAGTTCGTCAAGGAGCTCGAACAGCAGTTCGGCTTCGACAAACCCGCCTATCTCCGCTTCGCCCTGATGGTGAAGAACTACGCCGGCTTCGACTTCGGGCAGAGCTATTACCGCGACGTGCCGGTGCTGCAGCTGATCCGCGAGCGCCTGCCGGTCTCGATCTCGCTCGGCCTGTGGATGACGCTGCTGTCCTACGTGATCTCGATCCCGCTCGGCATCGCCAAGGCGGTGCGGGACGGGTCGCGCTTCGACGTCTGGAGCTCGGGGATCGTGACGATCGGCTACGCGGTGCCGAGCTTCCTCTTCGCCATCCTGCTCATCATCCTGTTCGCGGGCGGGTCGTTCTTCCAGATCTTCCCGCTGCGGGGCCTCGTCAGCGAGAACTGGGCCGACCTGTCCTGGCCGCACAAGATCACCGACTATCTCTGGCACATCACGCTGCCGGTCATCGCCATGTCGGTCGGCGCCTTCGCCACCACCACCTTCCTGACCAAGAATTCCTTCCTCGACGAGATCAAGAAGCAATATGTGCAGACGGCCCGTATGAAGGGCCTCAGCGACAACCGGGTGCTCTACGGCCATGTCTTCCGCAACGCCATGATGATCGTCGTGGCTGGCTTCCCCGGTGCCTTCATCTCGGCCTTCTTTACCGGCGCGATCCTGATCGAAGAGATCTTCAACCTGCCCGGCCTCGGACTGCTGAGCTACGATTCCATCATGAACCGCGATTATCCGGTGGTCTTCGCCAACCTCTATATCTTCGCCCTGATGGGCCTCGTGGTGAACCTCATCTCCGACCTCACCTATACCTGGATCGATCCGCGCATCGATTTCGAGACCCGGGGCGTGTGATGGACGCGATCGTCACGCCTGCCGACGCGCCGACGCCGCTGGCACCGCCGGCGGTCCGCCGCGGCTGGATCCAACTCACGCCGATCAACCGCCGCCGGGTCGACAACTTCAAGCGCAACCGTCGCGGCCTCTGGTCCCTCGTCATCTTCGGGGTGCTGTTCGCCGTCTCGCTCGTGGCCGAGTTCGTGTCCAACGAGCGGCCGATCGTCATCTCCTACAAAGGCGACATCCTGTTTCCGGTCTTCAACGACTATCCGGAGGACCGCTTCGGCGGCTTTCTGGCCCATACCGATTACCGCAACCCCGAGACCGCCAAGGAGATCGAGGATCACGGCTGGATGGTCTGGGCGCCGAACCGCTACTCGAACGGCACGCGCAACCTGTCGCCGCCCACGACCCTGCCGTCGCCGCCGACCTGGATGCTGAGCGGCGCGCAATGCGCGAAGGCCATCCAGGACCAGGGCGGCACGCCACCCGCCGCGCATCCTTGCCGGGCCATCGAGATGAATTGGCTCGGCACCGACGACCATGGGCGCGACGTCCTGGCCCGACTGATCTACGGGTTCCGCCTGTCGGTCGTGTTCGCCCTGTTGCTGGCCGGCATCTCGTCGGTCGTCGGCATCGCGGCGGGCGCCGTGCAGGGCTATTTCGGCGGCTGGACCGACCTCATCATGCAGCGCGTGATCGAGATCTGGTCTTCGCTGCCGCATCTCTACATCCTGATCATCGTGGCGGCCGTGATCACGCCGTCGTTCCTGGTGCTGCTCGGCATCCTGCTGCTGTTTTCCTGGGTGAACCTCGTCCACCTCGTGCGGGCCGAGTTCCTGCGGGCGCGGAACTTCGAATATGTGAATGCCGCCCGCGCCCTGGGCCTCTCCAACGCGCGCATCATGGTGAAGCACGTGCTGCCCAACGCCATGGTGGCGACCCTGACGTTCCTCCCCTTCATCCTGAGCGGCTCGATCACCACGCTGACGTCCCTCGACTTTCTCGGCCTTGGCCTGCCGCCGGGGTCGCCCTCCCTGGGCGAGATGCTGCTGCAGGGCACCTCCAACCTTCAGGCGCCGTGGCTCGGCCTCACGGCCTTTCTGACCATCGCCATCATGCTGTCGCTGCTGATCTTCATCGGCGAAGCGGTCCGCGACGCCTTCGATCCCCGCAAGACCTTCCGCTGACCGAGGCCGCCGTCAGGACGCCAGCCTGACCGGGCTTCCACCCGCGGCCAGGCCGCGGCCATGGGCGATATAGGATTTGACGAACCCGATCAGGCGCTCGCTCTCGATCGTCGCACCCGGAAGCAGGTCGGCCACTTGCCGACGGGTCAGGAGGTGCACGTCGTCGAAATAGCTGTCCATCTTGGCCCGGGTCGGCCGGTTGAGGATCGCCCAGACGCCGAAGGGCACGAGTTTGCGGCCGAGAGCGCGCGGCAGCCAATGCGCGGCCGGGACGACGAAATGCGGTTCGATCGGGAACGTATAGGCGGGCGTCTGCACGAAGTAGTAGCGGGAGACCCGCTGGATCTCGCGGCAGAGTTGCCGACGCTGGCCGAGCGGCACGTGTTCGATCACGGAATTGCAAATCAGGACGTCGAAATACCCGTCCGGGTAGGGGATGTGCTGTCCGTCGTAGAAGCGCAGCTCGAAGTGATCGAAGCGCCCCGTATGGCTGCGGGATTGTCCGTCGTCCGCGATGTTGAGCAGAACCAGGTCGTCGGGCACGAGATCCGCCGGCATGGCTTCCCAGAAGTGCCGCGACCCGCCGAGGTCGCAAACGCGCCTGTCCTTGAGGTCCGGGAAGCGATCCCGCAGGACCTGGCTTCTCCGTCGTCGGAAATGCCCCGACAGGGCGTGAACGAAACGAACCCAAGCCGTCATGACATCGTCCTGCTCTGGCGGCGCAGCGTGGTCGCGGGATGACTCATAACGTCCGCGCTGCAGAACCGGCATGGCACACGGTCGGTATGGGAAACAAAGACTTAGGCGTTAGGGAAAACCTTGAGAGAAGCATCGGATCGCGACCGCGCCGCAAGCGCAGCGTGACCAGCTTCATCCTGGGTCACAGGCGGGGTGCTTCGGCACTACGCTCCTGGCGACGACGAAGGGTAAGCCCGAGCTTCAACGATGGCCTGACCCACGTGCGCGCTGCCGCGGCGATGGGCTGCGCGGACTCGGCGGCAGGCTAATCGCCGACCGGATCGCCCCGCAAGGCCTTGACGCCCGCTCGCAACTTCTTTCCCTCGAGGCGGCGCATCTTCGAGCCCAGCGTCGGGCGGGTCGGGCGGCGCGGCGGAGGGGGCGGCCCCGGCCCCCCCGGGGCCCCCGGGACCACCCCCCGCCCCCCCGCGGCGCCGGTGGGCGGCAGCGGGCCTGGACCAGGTCGACCAGCCGCTGCAGCGCGTCGGCGCGGTTGCGCTCCTGCGTCCGGAAGCGCTGCGCCGTCAGCACCAGCACGCCGTCCTTCGTCAGGCGGCGGCCGGCCAGGCGCTCCAGCCGCGACCGCACGCCTTCGGGAAGGTTCGGCGAACGGCGCACATCGAAGCGAAGCTGCACCGCTGTCTCGACCTTGTTGACGTTCTGCCCGCCCGCTCCGGAGGCGCGCATGAAGTCTTCCTGCAACTCTCCTTCGTCGATCGCGATGCGGTCCGTGATCCTGATCACCGGATGGCTCCAAGGGGACCGCGCCGGCGTCCTAGGCGAGATGCTGGCCGAAGAAGGCCAGCGTGCGGGCCAGAGCCTCGACGGCACTCGCCTTGTCGTAGGAGCCGCGGGCGTCGCAATTGAAGCCATGGCCGGCATCATAGGTATAGACCGGAACGTCAGGCATCGCGGCCTTGATCTTGGCGACGTCGCTCATCGGAATATGATCGTCGCGCTCGCCGAACTGCAGCATCAACGGTATTTTCGGATGCTGGTCGAGCATCTTGACGATCGTCCCACCGTAGTAGCCGACCGCAGCCGCCAGGCCGGGAAGGTTGCAGGCTGCGGCATAGGCGAGCGAGCCGCCCCAGCAATAGCCGACGATGCCAACCTTACCGCCCTCCGCGGCGGCCGCCACGGCGGCCGCGACGTCGAGCATCGTCTTATCGGGCGGGATCTGGCCAACATAGCCGACGCCGGTCTGGATATCGGCTGGAACATAGTCGAGTTCGACGCCGGGCTTGGCCCGATCGAACAGGGCCGGGGCGATGGCGAGGTAACCCTCGGCCGCGAAGCCGTCCGCCACGCGGCGGATGTGGGGGTTCACGCCGAAGATCTCCTGCAGCACCACGATGCCGCCCTTGGTCTTTCCGACAGGTTCGGCGCGGTAGGCGTCGATGATGACGCCGTCACCGGTCGTGAGTTTGATGGTCTGGTCCATTGTGTGTCTCGTCGGTTGGCGGAGGTGCTCAGCGCGGCTTGATGGAGGCCGCGGTCTGGCCGAACAGGACCTTCTTGTCCTCGTCGCTCATCTCCTTCGGCCTGTTGATCGCGTCGCCCTTGGCATAGGCCGCGATCGTGGCGGGCTTGTCGTGGATGGCCTGGAACCAGCGTTTCAGGTTCTTGAAATCGTCGAGGTCTTGGCCCTGCCGCTCATAGGGCACGATCCAGGGATAGGCCGCCATATCGGCGATCGAATAGGCGCCCGCGACATAGTCGCGACCTTCGAGTTGACGATCGAGCACGCCATAGAGCCGGTTCGTCTCGTTGACGTAGCGGTTGATCGCATAGGGGATCTTCTCCGGCGCGTAGGCCGAGAAGTGGTGGTTCTGCCCCGCCATGGGACCGAGGCCGCCCATCTGCCAGAACAACCATTCGATCGCCTGGGCACGACCGCGCGGATCGCTCGGCAGGAACCGGCCGGTCTTTTCGGCGAGATAGAGCAGGATGGCGCCGGACTCGAACAGCGAGATCGGCGCGCCGCCGTCCTTCGGCTCATGGTCGACGATGGCCGGCATGCGGTTGTTCGGCGCGATCTTGAGGAAGTCGGGCTGGAACTGCTCGCCCTTGCCGATATTGATCGGGTGGATCGTATAGGGCGTGTTCGTCTCTTCGAGGAACAGCGTGATCTTGTGCCCGTTGGGCGTCGGCCAGTAATAGAGGTCGATCATCGTGAGAGACTCTTCTGAAGCGGCGCAATGGGTAACCGCCAGCGGAAGCCTGTTAGCACGGGCGCGCGGAAGATCGAAGCCGCAAGCTCAAGGCTCGAAGATCCGGGGATGATCGCGACGGCCGTGGACGACCCGCATCACCTCGATCCCGTTCGCTGCTGGTCGGTAGAAGATCGTGTGGCTGCCGTGGATGAACGATCGAAGACCTTTTCGCAACTCGGCCCGTTCCCGACCCATCAGTGGCGACGGACCGAGGAGCCGGAACGTCGTCGATAGCTCCGACACGAAAGACTGCGCGCGATCCGGCCTGGCGTTCGCAATCCAGTCTCGGATGTCTCGCAAGTCTTTGCTGGCTTGCGCGGTCAGTCGATAGAGACTCACCTCGCCCGCGCGGCTGCCACCATGGCTCGGGTCTCTTCCATCAACTCGCTCATGAAGATCTCACCGTCGACGAGTTCTCCGCGATCGGCAGCCGCGATGGCAGGGCCGAGAAGATCCTGCAAAGCTTGCACATCGTCGAGGTAGCCATTGAGGGCGATCGCCACCAGTTCTTCTTCGGAGATCACGTGGCCTCCGGCAACCTGCTCGCGCGCGAACCGTTCGAACTCGGGCGGGATGGCAACCTTCACGACCCATCTCCTCTCATCATCGTTGGAGAGCCGTCACGCTCTCCAACGGCAGCGGCGACCCGCATTCTAACGCGGCAATACGGTCGCTCCCATCAGATGCTTATCGACCGCATGAGCGGCTTGCCGGCCTTCGCGGATCGCCCAGACGACGAGCGACTGGCCGCGACGCATGTCGCCGCAGGCGAAGACCTTGTCGGCCGACGCCTTGTAGCCCTTCATGTCGGCCGCGACGTTGCCGCGCCCATCGAGCGTGACGCCAAGATCCGCCAGCATCCCGTCATGCAGCGGCGACACGAAACCCATTGCCAGGAGGACGAGGTCGGCCCGGATCGCAAACTCGCTACCCGCGACGGCCTGCATCTTGGCGTCCACGCGAACGCAGTCGACGCGCTCGACCGTGCCGTTTTCGCCCACGAAGCGACGCGTCATGACGCCGAAATCCCGCAACGCGCCTTCCTCCTGGGAGGACGAGGTCCTGAGCTTCAGCGGCCAGTCCGGCCAGGTCAGGAGCTTGTTCTCTCTTTCGGGCGGCTCCGGCATGATCTCGAGTTGGGTGACGGAGAGGGCACCCTGGCGGATCGAGGTGCCGATGCAGTCCGATCCCGTGTCGCCGCCGCCGATCACCAGCACGTTCTTTCCCGTCGCGAGGATGGGGTTGTTGGAGCGCAGCGGTTCGCGCCCGACGCGGCGGTTCTGCTGCGGCAGGAACTCCATGGCGAAGTAGATGCCGCCGAGGTCGCGGCCCGGCATCGGCAGGTCGCGCGGCTTTTCGGCGCCGCCCGCCAGGACCACGGCGTCGAAACCCTCGAGCAGTTCGGCCACCGTCACGTCGACGCCGATATTGGTGCCGCATTTGAACACGACGCCTTCGGCGGTCATCTGGGCCACGCGGCGCTCGACATGCAGCTTGTCGAGCTTGAAGTCCGGAATGCCGTAGCGGAGCAAGCCGCCCGCTTTCTGGTTCTTCTCGAACACCGTCACGTCATGGCCGACGCGGGCGAGCTGCTGCGCGCAGGCGAGACCCGAGGGACCCGAGCCGATCACGGCTATCTTCTTGTCGGTCCGCCTGGTCGCGATCTCCGGCTTGATCCAGCCTTCGGCCCAGGCCCGGTCCGCGATGGCGTTCTCGATCGTCTTGATCGTGACCGGGGCGTTATCGAGGTTCAGCGTGCAGGACGCCTCGCAAGGCGCCGGGCAGATCCGCCCCGTGAACTCGGGAAAATTGTTCGTGGAATGAAGGTTGCGCGAGGCCTCCTCCCAATCGCCCTTGTAGACGAGGTCGTTCCAGTCCGGGATCTGGTTGTTGACCGGGCAGCCGTTATGACAGAACGGGATGCCGCAGCTCATGCAGCGCGACGCCTGCGAGCGCGTCGCCTCCTCGCTCAGCGGCAGGAGGAACTCCTTGTAGTTCCGGATCCGATCGGCAGCAGGCCCGTAGCGACGGTCCTGCCGGTCGAGCTCCATGAAACCCGTGATCTTGCCCATCGGGCTACTCCCCCGCAGCCGCCATCAGCGGCTCGTCCAGTTGTGTCAATTCGGCTAGCGCGCGGCGGTACTCGACGGGCATCACCTTGCGGAATTTCGGCAGGTAGCTCGCCCAATCGGCGAGGATCGCCTCGGCCTTGGTCGAGCCCGTCAGCTTGGCGTGGTTGCCGATGAGCTGCTGGAGCCGCTCGGCATCGAACCGCGTCATGTCACCCATCACGTCGACCGAAGGTGGCCCCGTCCAGTTGTCCATCTGGTGGAACAGTCGCCGGTTCCGTTCGTCCTCGGCCTTGACCATTTCGAGTTCGACCATGGCCATGTTGCAGCGGCGGCGAAAGTCACCCTCCTCGTCGAGCACATAGGCGATGCCGCCCGACATGCCGGCCGCGAAGTTGCGCCCCGTCGGCCCGATCACCACCACGATACCGCCCGTCATATATTCGCAGCCGTGGTCGCCCGTACCCTCGACCACCGCGATCGCGCCGGAGTTGCGCACCGCGAAGCGCTCGCCCGCGACGCCGCGGAAATAGCACTCGCCCGAGATCGCGCCGTAGAGCACCGTATTGCCGACGATCATCGAGTCTTCCGGCACGATCTTCCTGGCCGCGGCTGGCGGATAGATGACCAGCCGGCCCCCCGAGAGGCCCTTGCCGACGTAGTCGTTGGCCTCGCCTTCGAGCTCCAGCGTCACGCCATTGGCCACCCAGGCGCCGAAGCTCTGGCCCGCCGTGCCTTCGAGCTTGATATGGATCGTGCCGTCGGGCAGGCCCTTGTGGCCGTAGCGTTTGGCGATCGCGCCCGACAGCATGGCGCCGGTCGACCGGTCCGTGTTCCGGATCGGCAGCGTCAGGCTGACCGGGGTCCTGTTCTCGATCGCCTCGCCGCAGCGTTCGATCAGCGTGCGGTCGAGCACGCCGTCGAGACCATGATCCTGGCTGTCGGTCTTGCGGATCCCGACGCCTTCTGGCGCTTCGGGCTTGTGGAACAGCCGCGAGAAATCGAGCCCCTTGGCCTTCCAATGGTCGACCACCGGCGTCCGGTCCAGCATCTGCATCTGGCCGACCATGTCCTCGAGCTTGCGGTAACCGAGCTTCGCCATCCACTCGCGCACTTCTTCGGCAACGAAGAAGAAGTAGTTGATGACGTGTTCGGGCAGGCCGACGAAGCGCTTGCGCAACACGGGGTCCTGGGTCGCGACCCCGACCGGGCAGGTGTTCAGGTGGCACTTGCGCATCATGATGCAGCCGGCCGCGATCAGCGGTGCGGTCGCGAAGCCGAATTCGTCCGCACCCAGCAGCGCCCCGACGATGACGTCGCGCCCCGTCCGCAGGCCGCCGTCGACCTGCACCGTAATGCGCGAGCGCAACCGGTTGATGACAAGCGTCTGGTGGGTTTCGGCAAGCCCGATCTCCCAGGGTGACCCGGCATGTTTGATCGACGTCAGCGGAGACGCGCCCGTGCCGCCCTCGAAGCCCGAGATCGTCACATGGTCGGCGCGTCCCTTGGACACGCCGGCCGCAACCGTGCCGACCCCGATCTCGGACACGAGCTTGACCGACACCAGCCCGTCCGGGTTGACGTTCTTCAGGTCGAAGATCAGCTGCGCCAGATCCTCGATCGAGTAGATATCGTGGTGTGGCGGCGGCGAGATCAGGCCCACGCCGGGCGTCGAGTGCCGCACCCGGGCGATGGTGGCATCGACCTTGTGGCCGGGCAACTGGCCGCCCTCCCCGGGCTTGGCACCCTGGGCCATCTTGATCTGCATCATGTCGGCGTTGACGAGATATTCCGCCGTCACGCCGAAGCGCCCCGATGCCACCTGCTTGATGGCCGAGCGCATGGAATCGCCGTTGGACATCGGCTGGTAGCGGTCGGATTCCTCGCCGCCTTCGCCTGTGTTCGACCGCCCGCCGATGCGGTTCATCGCGATGGCCAGGGTCGTGTGAGCCTCGCGCGAGATCGAGCCGTACGACATGGCGCCGGTCGCGAAGCGCCGCACGATGGCGGCGGCCTCCTCGACCTCCTCGATCGGCACGGGCGAGCGGCCGTCGGCCTCCGCCTCCTTGATCCGGAACAACCCGCGGATCGTCAGCAGCTTCTCGTCCTGCTCGTTCAGGAGCTTGGCGTAGGCGCGGTACTTGTCCTGGCTGTTGCCCCGGACGGCATGCTGCAGAAGCGACACGGATTGCGGCGACCACGAATGGGTCTCGCCCCGCACCCGATAGGCATAATCGCCGCCGACATCGAGGGCGTTGCGGTACACGGGCGCATCGCCGAACGCCAAGGCATGGCGGTCCGCGGTCTCTTCGGCGATCTCCTTCAGGCCGACGCCCTCGATCATCGAGGCCGTGCCGGTGAAGAAGCGGCGCGCGAAGTCGGTCGACAGCCCGACGGCGTCGAAGATCTGGGCGCCGCAATAGGACTGGTAGGTCGAGATGCCCATCTTGGACATGACCTTCAGCAACCCCTTGTCGATCGACTTGATGTAGCTCTTCACCGCATGGGCATGGTCGACCTCCTCGGGGAACTCCGAGGCGAGTGCGGTCAGCGACTCGAACGCCAGATAGGGATTGATGGCTTCGGCGCCGTAGCCCGCGAGACAGGCGAAGTGATGGATCTCGCGCGCTTCCCCCGTCTCCACCACGAGCCCCACCAGCGTCCTCAGGCCCTTGCGGATCAGGTGGTGGTGCACGGCCGCGGTCGCGAGCAGCGCCGGGATCGGGATGCGGTCCGGCCCCATCATCCTGTCGGACAGGATGATGATGTTGTAGCCGCTGCGCACGGCCGCTTCGGCGCGGTCCGTCATGCGCGCGATCATGCCCTCCATGCCCTCGGCACCGAGCTTCACCGGATAGGTGATGTCAAGCGTCTTGGTGTCGAACGCATCCTCGAAGTAGCTGATGCAGCGGATCTTTTCGAGGTCGTCGTTGGTCAGGATCGGCTGCCGGACCTCGAGACGCTTGCGCTTCCAGTTGCCTGCGAGGTCGAAGATGTTGGGCCGCGGCCCGATGAAGCTCACGAGGCTCATGACGAGTTCCTCGCGGATCGGGTCGATCGGCGGGTTCGTCACCTGGGCGAAGTTCTGCTGGA
>CAXUOD010000017.1:0-5071 GCA_964252585.1 uncultured Lichenihabitans sp.
TTCTTGGAAGCCGGATCGAGGCTTCGCTATCCGAGCGGATCCACCATCTCGAGCACCATGGCCAAGTCGACGTCTTGCTCCTCAAGGCCGGGGAACTGGCGCGACGCCGATTTCGCGCCAAGAGCGAGGCCGGCCTCGAGGTGGCCATCGCTCTGCCCCGCGACCAGAAGCTGTTCGATGGCGCCGTGCTCTACCTCGATGAGGCACGAGCCCTGGTGGTCAAGGTCGATGCCGAACATTGGCTGCGCCTGCAGCCGCGGTCGATCGCGGACGCGGTCGAACTCGGTTACCACGCGGGCAACCTCCACTGGCGTGTGCGCTTCAGCGGCGAAGCCATGCTGGTGGCGCTCGAAGGGCCGGTCGACCGCTATCTCGAACGGCTCGGCGCCTTGGTGACCGATCGCCGGATCGTGACCTCCGTGGCGCCATCGGCCTGACGGCGCCGACGTGACCGGGACCTCCACCCTGCTCGCGGCGCTCTGGCAGAGCGACACGGCCTTCCCCAACGGAGCTTTCGCCTTCTCGAACGGCGTCGAGGGAGGCGCGGCGCTCGACCCACCGCTCGACCCCGGCAAACTCGACAGGCTCCTCGCCTCCACCCTGATCCATCGCTGGAGCCGCACCGACCGGATTGCCTTGCTGCACGCCTTCGGGGCACGGGACGTCGCCCGTCTCGTCGTGATCGACCAGAGGCTCGAAGCCGCGACACCCGTCGAGCCGCTGCGGATCGGATCGCGTCGCAACGGGTCGGCCTTCCTCACCGCCCATGGGCGCCTCGGCACACCCGGCGCCGCGGCGTTCCGGGCCGAGATCGCAGCCGGCCGTGCCTTGGGCCATCTCGCGGTCGCGCAGGGGTGGGTCTGGGCACGATGCGGCCTCGACCGACGCTCCGCCGCCGCGGCCTCGGCCTATGGGTCGGCCGCCGCCATGGTCAACGCCGCGGTCCGGCTCGGCGCCGTCGGGGCGATCGCCGCCCAGGGCGTGCTCTCCCGTGCGCTGCCGCTCATCGCCCGATTGGTCGACGCGCCGTTCGACCCCGACGCCGACATGGTGCTGTCCAGCATGACGCCCTGGCTCGATTTGGCGTCGATCCGCCAGGCCCGCGCCGGGACGCGCCTGTTTTCGAACTGAGCGAGGCCCCGATGCTGTTGACGCCGACTGAACTCGAACGTCTGACGATCTTCACGGCCGCCGAACTGGCCCGCAAGCGGCGCGGCCGCGGCCTCAAGCTCAACTACCCCGAAGCCGTGGCGCTGATCACCGACGAGATCCTCGAAGGCGCCCGCGACGGGCGATCGGTGGCCGATCTGATGGGGGCCGGATCGCAGATCCTCAACCAGGACGACGTCATGCCGGGCGTCGCCAGCATGGTGCAGATCCTGCAGGTCGAATGCGTCTTCCCGGACGGCACCAAGCTCGTGACCGTGCATGAGCCGATCCGGCCCGTCGAGGGGTCCGACCCCGACCCGCTGGAGCCCGGCGCCCTGGTTCCGGCCATGGGAGACATCACGCTGAACGCGGGTCGGCGCACGGTTACGATCGAAGCCGTGAACACCGGTGACCGCCCCGTGCAGATCGGCTCGCACTACCATTTCTTCGAAGTCAACAAGGCGCTCGATTTCGATCGTGCCGCCGCCTTCGGCATGAGGCTCGACATCCCGGCCGGTACCGCGGTCCGGTTCGAGCCCGGACAGCGCAAGGACGTGGCCCTCGTGAGCTTTGGCGGGCGGCGGGAAGTCTCGGGCTTCCACGGCCTCGCCGATGGCTCGACCGACGGCGACGACGCCCGCAACGCTGCCGTCGCCAAGGCCCGCGCGGCCGGCTTCAAGGGAGCCTGACCCATGGCCACGATGTCGCGCCGCGCCTATGCGCAGCTCTACGGGCCCACGGTGGGCGACGGCCTGCGCCTCGCCGACACGTCGCTCGTGGCCGTCGTCGAGCACGACCACACGGTCTATGGCGACGAATGCCTGCACGGCGGCGGCAAGACGCTGCGGGACGGTGCGGGGATGGCGGCCGGCGTCACGAGCCGCGAGGGCGCGCTCGACATGCTGCTCTGCAACGTCGTCGTGATCGACGCCGTGCTCGGCATCGTCAAGGGCGACATCGGCATCCGGGCCGGTAAGATCGTCGGCATCGGCAAGGCCGGCAACCCGGCCGTCATGGACGGGGTCGATCCGCGCCTCATCGTGTCGGCCGCGACGACGGTGCGGGATTGCGAGGGCCTGATCGCCACGGCCGGCGCCATCGACGTCCATGTCCACTTCGATTCGGCGGCGCTGTGCGAACACGCCATCGCGAGCGGCATTACGACCATGCTGGGCGGCTCGCTCGGGCCCATTACGGTGGGCATCGACAGCGGCGGCCCGTTCAACACCGGCAAGATGCTGCAGGCCGCGGAAGCCTGGCCGATCAATTTCGGCTTTCTCGGACGCGGCAACTCGCATAAGCCGGCTTCGCTCGTCGAGCAGCTCGAGACGGGCTGCCTGGGACTCAAGATCCACGAGGACTGGGGCGCCATGCCGGCTGCCATCGACACGTGCCTCAGGGTCGCGGACGAGCTCGACTTCCAAGTACAGCTTCACACCGATACGCTGAACGAGAGCGGTTTCGTCGAGGACACGCTCGCCGCCATTGCGGGCCGGACCGTTCACATGTACCACACCGAGGGTGCCGGCGGCGGTCATGCGCCAGACATCATCCGGGTGGCGGGCCTTTCCTATTGCTTGCCGTCCTCGACCAATCCGACCAATCCCTACACCGTCAACACGTTCGACGAACACCTCGACATGACGATGGTGTGCCATCACCTCAATCCCGCGATCCCCGAGGATGTGGCCTTCGCCGAGAGCCGCATCCGCGCCCAGACCATCGCGGCCGAGGACGTGCTCCACGACCTCGGCGCGATCGCGATGCTCGGCTCCGACAGCCAGGGCATGGGACGCATCCACGAGGTGATCTGCCGGACGTGGCAGCTCGCCTCCAAGATGAAGGACCAACGCGGCCTGCTGCCCGAGGACCGGCCCGGTTTCGGCGACAACGCCCGCATCCGCCGCTTCATCGCCAAATACACGATCAACGCGGCCCGCACGTTCGGGATCGCCGAGCATGTCGGCTCGCTCGAAGACGGCAAGATGGCCGATATCGTGATCTGGCGACCGGCCTTCTTCGGCATCAAGCCGGAGCTCGTGGTCAAGGGCGGCTTCATCGCCTGGGGCGCGATGGGAGACTCCGCCGCCTCGCTGATGACCTGCGAGCCCATCCTGATGCGTCCGCAATGGGGCGCCTTCGGCCGGGCCGCCCCGGCGCTCTCGGCATGTTTCGTCCACCCGGCGGCTCTCGACCGCGAGCTCGGCCGCACGTTGGGCCTGTCGAAAGCCTTGCTGCCGGCGCGCGGCACGCGGACCTTGCGGAAATCCGACATGCTGTGGAACGACGCCTGCCCCGACATCCGGGTCGACCCGCAGACCTTCGACGTCTTCGTCGACGGCACGCTCGCGACCTGCGAGCCGGCCGAGCGATTGCCGTTGACGCAACGCTACATGCTGCGATGAACTCGATGTTCGAGACGGTCACCCCGACTGCGCCGGCCAAGCTCGCGACCGCGGCGCGGATCGGCATCGGCGGCCCGGTCGGCTCGGGCAAGACCGCGCTGATCGAGCGCCTGATCCCATTGCTGCACGCGCGCGGCGTCGACCTCGCGGTCGTGACCAACGACCTCGTGACCCACGAAGATGCCGAGCGGGTCCGGCGCTCCGGCCTGATCGACCCCGCGCGGGTTTCGGCCGTCGAAGCCGGGGCCTGTCCGCATACCGTTATCCGCGAAGACCCGACGCTGAACATCGCGGCCGGTGACGCGCTCGAGGCCAGCTTCCCGGGGCTCGAATTGATCATCTTCGAGTCGGGCGGCGACAACCTCGCCTCGACCTTCTCGCTCGACCTCGTCGATTGGTGGATCTTCGTGATCGACGTCGCGGGCGGCGACGACATTCCGCGAAAGCGCGGGCCGGGTGTGATCCGCAGCGATCTTCTGGTCGTCAACAAGATCGACCTCGCACCGCATGTCGGGGTCGACCTGCCGCGCATGCTGGCCGAAGCCTCGGCGGTGCGCAACGGCGCCCCCGTGGTGGCGACCGACCTCCGCCATGGCGAGGCCGTGGAGGCGGTGGCCGACGCCATCTGCGCCGCCGTGCTGTTCAAGGCCTGATGTGCTGGACCGCGCTGGGCCGGTCGGTCGCACCATCTCCGCCACGCTACGCTTCGCGCGCGGTGGCGGCCGGACTTTCCTCAAGGAGCAGCGGACCCCCTACCCGTTCCACACGACGCGTCCGCATCGACTCGATGCCGACCGCCCGGACCTCGCGACGCTCTATCTGCAATCCGCGTCGGGCGGGCTCTACCGCGGCGACCGTCTCGACCTGTCGATCGAAGCCGGTCCGGGCGCCCTCGCCCATGTGACGACCCAGGCCGCGACCGTGGTCCATGCCAGCGCGGAGGCAGGGATCGAACTCCGGACCCGGATCGAGGTTGGGACCGGTGCCATGCTGGCCCTGACCTCCGACCCCTATATCCTGTTTCCCCGCGCGGACCTCTCGACCGAGACCCGGATCGTGCTGGCTTCGGGCTCCTCCGCCATCCTGGCCGAGGGCTTCGCGGTCCACGATCCCGCGGGCCGGGACGGGCCGTTCCACGCCTTGACTGCGTCGTGCCAGATCGAGGACAGCGGCGGGACGCGTCTCGCCGAGGATCGCGGCCTGATCGAAGGCATGGATTTCTTCGGCATCGCGTCGCCCCTGCACGGCTATCAGGCCTTCGGCAGCGTTATGGTGTTGGGGCAGCAAGCTGTCTCGCTCGACCCCGCCGGCGTCGAGGAGATGCTCGATGCTCGTGGCGTGCTGGGCGGCGTCTCGCGGCTCCCCAACGCGGCGGGGTGGGCGATCCGGCTTCTCGCGACGGATGGGGGCGCGCTGGCACGCGGCCTCGACGCCGGCTTCGCGCTCGGTTTCGAGGCTCTCCTTGGCATGAGGCCGGCACGCCGCCGGAAATAGGGACATCCCAAGGCGCCTCATCC
>CAXUOD010000017.1:5081-7504 GCA_964252585.1 uncultured Lichenihabitans sp.
ATCCCGAGCCGACCGCAGCACGCGGTCGTGTCGAGGGATGCTCCGACGCCGCAGCCCAAGCCTTACCTGAACGTCCGCTATCGCCGCGCGATGCGGAAGTAGAGCTCCGACAGGCGCTCCGGGAGGTCTTCGATGCGGCGCACCGGCATGTGGTTCGGCCGGCCGAACACCGCCGCCCCGGCGCCCTGGCCCGACGGGTCGAGCGTGATGCCGAAGGCGTCGATGCCATCGGCGCGGAGCCGCAGCACGGCGCGACGTGCATCGTCGACGAGATCGTCAGGGTCCGGCACGTCGATGTCGGAGGGGGCGCCATCGGTCAGCACCATGACGATGCGGCGGCTCGCGGCGATTGGACGGAGCTGGGCGCCGGCATGGCGCAGGGCCGCGCCGAGACGGGTCGAAAGATGCGGCGCGAGACCCGCCAGGCGTGACCGGGCTTCATTGTCGAACGGCTCAGCGAACCCCTTGACGCGGATGAAGCGCACCTCGTCGCGGCCGTTCGACGCAAAAGCCTGCAGCGAGAAGACGTCGCCGAGCGCCTGCATGGCCCCGGCCAGCACCGCCACGGCCCGCTTCTCCACCTCGATCACCGATGCGTCCGCGGCAGCCACACGGTCCCGAGTGGATTCCGAAACGTCGATCAGCACCAGCACTGCGAGGTCGCGCGTCCGCACGGCCTTTCGGACATGGATCCGGGGATCGGGAAGGTCGCCGAGCCGGAGGTCGGTCGCAGCATCGATGGCGGCATCGAGATCGAGGTCGAGCCCGTCGGGCTGCCGGCGAAGCCGCGTGGTCCGCCCGACGCGGGCCGCGCGCACGAGCCGCTCGACGCGGAGCCCCAGGCCGGGGTCGCGGGCCAGGGCCTCATCGAGATGGTGGGTGGCCGCGAGGCGCGGCTCGACCTCTCGAATGGTGGTCCAATCGGGGCGGTCGAGGCCGGCGGCGCGGTCCCATTCGGGGTAATGCGCCACGACCCTGCCACGCTCGTCGTCTTCGACCGGGCGGAACCGCCCCGTGCCGCCATCCTGGGGCGGCTCGCTCCGATCCGGGCGATCGCCGTCCGGATTGTCTTGCCGCTCGATCCGGGCCGATTCGACCGCGAGATCGACCGTGTCCTGGGCGCCATCGGGCGGAGGCGGCGGCAGACTCCAGAGGCCGAGATTGTCGTCCCGGTACTCCGGCTCGATCACATGGAGCTTGGCATTGAACTGGATCCGCATCTGGCCGATGTCGTTGCCGAGCAGCCCGCCGATGCGTCGGGAGAGCCCGGGGTCGCCGAGATCGGGCTCGGCCTCGAACAGAGCCCGGGCTTTCTCGACGATCCCATCGTGGTCCGCGAAAGCCAAGTCGAACAAGGCGCGGGCGATGCGGGCCAGGATGGCGGGCGCGGTCTTCAAGGCCGAGGGTTCGGCCGTGTGGAACGGTGCCCAGAGGTGGAACAGGCCCGGGAAGCGCCGCATGGCCAGTGCCTCGATTCTGGCGTCTTCGACGAGCCCGACGAGGGCGATCTGAAGCGGCTTCAGGCCACCCGGTTCGAACCGTGGACCACCGAGGGCAAGATGGGCCGTCGCATGCGCCACCGCGGCCTCGTAGAGCCGCGGCGCTGTGCGGTTGGATGCGCCTTTCAGAAGGTCCGGCACGAGCACGATCCCGGACGAGATGGCGACCCGCCGCGCCGGTTGACCGTCGCCCGACGATCCGCCGACTTCACGCAGCGGAACGTTCAATCCCCAGAGCGCGGCGGCGAAAGCGCCGAGCCGGGTTTGGATCGTCGCAAACGTGACCTGGCCGGAGAGGCGGTCGAGCACGCGCCGCGCTTCAGGGTCGTCGAGCCGGAAGAACGCCGCCTGACGCGCCGGCGTCTTGGCGACGGCCCGCAACCCGGCCGACACGAAGGCTTCGAACCCCGTGGTGCCGCATGCACGTATGATGCGCTCGCTCGCCGCGGCTGCCGCCGTGACGGCGCCAGGGGCGTCCTGCGCCAAAAGCACGAGCCCCCGCCACCACGCGGCTTCCGGCTGGCCCGCGGCGGTGGGCCGGGCCAACACCGTCGAGCGGGCGTCGAGGCAAGCGCGCGCCGCACCAGCGCCCGCCTTGCGGCAGATCTCGGCGGCCGCAGTCGCGGCCTCGGCCAACCGATTGAGGCTTTCCGGGCCGGCGGGCGCCATCGCGGTCATGCGGAACAGGAGCAGCAGACAGCCGGGGCCGGCGTTGACGTTGGCCAGCGTGAAAGCGCCTTCGGCCCAGGCCGCGAGCGCTTCGGCAGGCGCCGCGTCGTGCCGTGCCAGGGCGGCGTGGAAGCTTCCGCCCAGCACCTCGCGCCCGCGGACCATGATGGCGAGGCGGCCCATCGCGGTCGCGCGCCCCGCATCAAAGCCTGCGGTCGACACCCTCGAGACCTGTCCGACCGCGGGCGCGAGGTG
>CAXUOD010000017.1:7514-43472 GCA_964252585.1 uncultured Lichenihabitans sp.
GGGTCATGCGATGCAGGCCGCGATGGCCGAGGTCAGGGCCTCGCGGATGTCGCGGTCGTCGGTGATGGGCAACACGATGCCCGATTGCAGGGCGGCCTTGAGCCCGATCCCCCCGGCCACGAGGCGCGCCGTGTGGATCAGCATGCGGGTCGACGCCCCCTCGTCGAGACCGTGGCCGCGCAGGTTGCGCGACCGCTCGCCGACCTTCACGAGCAGGGCCGCGAGCGTCGCGTCGGTGCGCGACTCGCGCGCGATGATCTCGGCTTCGATCGACGCCTCGGGATAGGTGAACTCGACCGCGACGAACCGCTGCTTCGTCGATTCCTTCAGATCCTTCACGGCGCTCTGATAGCCGGGATTATAGGAGATCGTCAGTTGGAAGTCCGGATGGGCCTGGATCAGCTCGTTGCGCTTGTCGAGCGGCAGAACGCGGCGGGCATCCGTCAGAGGGTGGATCAACACCGTCGTGTCCTGCCGGGCCTCGACGATCTCGTCGAGATAGCAGACGGCGCCGTTGCGGACCGCCAGGGTGAGAGGCCCGTCGTGCCAGACGGTGCCCTCCGGGGCGAGTAGGAAGCGGCCCGCGAGATCGGCCGCCGTCATGTCCTCGTGTGCCGCGACCGTGACCAGCGGCCGTTCCAGGCGCCACGCCATGTGCTCGATGAAGCGGGTCTTGCCGCAACCCGTGGGTCCCTTGAGCATGACGGGCAAGCGGTCGCGGTAGGCGGCCTCGAAGATCTCGACCTCGTTGCCCGAGGCTCGGTAATAAGGCTCCGACCCGATCCTGTAGCTATCCATCGCGCTCATACTCTACGCCACCTGACGCGACCATAGGGATAGCAAGATCCATGCTGCCACGGCGATACATCCTCGATCGGCTTCGCGTCGGGGAAACCCGCGACGATCCTCAGCGCAGCCGTGGCTCGTCGCCCAGGATCTCGGACGACGAGACGATCGCGGCCGCGATACTGCTGACCGGCACCCGCCTTGCCATGGCCTGAGAGCGGATGACGGCATAGGCCTGCTCCGAGTCGAGGGCCCGGGTCATCATCAGGATGGCCTTGGCGCGCTCGACGGTTCGCATGGCGCGAAGATTTTCCTCGAGCCGATCCACTTTGTTGCGCAGGCGTTGCTCGTAACGGAACTGGCTCCAGGCCATCACGAGGCTCGCCTGGATCGCGTTGGCCGTGAAGGGCCGCGCCAGAACGGCGTCGGGAGTCGCGGCTTCGAGGCCTTCGGACGCAAAGGCCTCGTTCTGCGGCAGGATCGCCACGAGCGCCGCGCGCGCCTCGCCGGCAGGCCATGGGATGCGATGCGCCAGATCCGCCGTATAGTCGCAATAGAGGACGTTGACGTCGACGGGCAGGGCCTCGGCCGATGGCCAAACGTGCCGAACGCGGGCCCTCAGCCGCTGCAACTCGCGGATCAGGAAACTTCCCTGCTCGTCGCGCGACGTCACGACCGCGATGTCGATATCGTCGAATCTCAAGTTGGCCTGAGGATGAGCCGGGCCGCGGCCGTGATGGTCTGACTGGTCGCCGTGCTTCATGCCGCCCTCGCCAGGGTAAGCGTCGGCTCACATCTTTGTGGCCTACCCTGAAGAGGGAAGGTCGTTGGGAAATCCCTCTCCGGAACGGGGAGGATGGTGCGAAGCGACGGGTGGGGTCTTCCCGCCGAGGCTTCACCCCTTCCGACTCGGCCTGCGGCCGCACCACCTTCCCCGTTTCGGGGAAGGATCACCGCGTCATGTCTGGCCCGGTCAAAGATGTTTGCCAACGCTAGCTCCCCCGGGTTAGGCGGTGCCGGAGGCACCGGATCATGTCGGACGCGTGCGACACCTTTCAGGTGCGGCGTGTCGTTCGACCGCGTCCAAGACCTGGTCCATGCGCCGATGGGGCGGACAGTTGCCTCACTCGTCCCGGCCTGCGTCCCGTTCCGTCAGGCCCGGGCCCGGGCCCCGCTGGTGCAGATCAGAAACGGGTCGGCCTGGACGGGCGCCGCGGATTGTCGGATGAGGTCGAACTGACCCTTCCGGTTCGCGACCCCGATTCGCGTCCAGAGGTCGGCGTGGCCGGAAACGGGATCGATCCGCACGCGACCCTGAGGGGCTTCGAAAGCCGAACCGAGAACGATTGGCCGAAGGTCGTCGGTCGCCAGGGAGTTCGTCTTCTCCAGCGCACGAGCGAAGAGGTGCACTTGAAAATAGGCCGCCTCGGCGCAGACATTGGTCGATGCATCGCCCCCGAAGCGCTTCTTGAAGCGACCCACGAAAGCGGCATTGTTTTCGCTCTCGATGCCTTCGAAATAGCAGGCCGCCGTGACATGGGCTTCGCCGACATCGAGACCCATCGCCCGCAGTTCGGCTTCGGTCGTGGTCAAGCTGGCGATCGGCATGCGCCTCGGGTCGAAACCCGCGTCGGCATAGGCCTGGTAGAGGAAGCTCGTGCCGCGACCCACGACGGTCGAAAAGATGACGTCGGCTCCGGCTTCATCGATGTCGCGCATGATCGGCAGGAAATCCCGCTGCCGCGCCTGAATGTCGAGGTAGCGCTCGGCCACCACGACCCCGCCGGTGCTCGCCAGGAATTCGCGGACGAAACGATTGGACTGGCGCGGATAGACGTAGTCCGAACCGATCAAATAGAAGCGCGGCCCGTAGGTTTGCATCAGATAGCGGCAAAGCTCGATGCTGTTCTGATTGGGAGCCGCGCCCGTGTAGATGACGTTGGGAGAAAATTCGAAGCCTTCGTAGGTCGTCGGATACCAGAGCAGACCATTGAGACGTTCGATGACCGGCATGATGGCCTTGCGGCTCGCCGACGTGTAGCAGCCGAAGATCGACGTCACCCCGTCTTCCACCATCAGCTTCTTGGCGAGATAGGAATAGGGAACGGACCCCGATCCCGGGTCGTAGATAACTGGTAGAATTTCGCGACCCCGCACCCCACCAGCGTCGTTGATCTCGTCGATCGCCATCAAGGTGCCGTCGAGCTGCGTCTTTTCGATATCGGCAGTGCAACCCGTTTGTGCAAACAGCACACCGACCCGCCAGGGGGCTTGTGTCATGGTCCTCGCGTTTCGCATGGCCAAATCCTCTCGATGGAGAGACAAGCAGGCCCACTGTCCTTCTTCGGAGCGAACCGTCTAGACAGGATCCGCCGCGATATCGGGTTCTATGGTCGTCACTGACAGGACGTGGGGTCACGCGAAGGTGGCCTCCAGAGCATTACTCAAGCAATGGACATGCCACGATCAAGTCCTCTTCATGATCAATGCTGCGGTCGGAATAGATTCCAAGGCTTTGATCATGCCTCGCCCCGTGACCTTGCACCAGCCTAACATGCTGTACCCAAAATCGAACTCGGGCGGATTCGCACGAAAATTCGCCCTGAACCGACACCAGCTTATCCAACTTCGACGCACAACCCGACGGATGGTATCCTCAAAGCCTTGCGTGTGACCAAAATAACACGGTGATCGGTTGCCGAATAGCGGTTGACAAGCTAATCACTCAGCACCTACCTTACATCGCTGGCAATAGAGCCATATCGAAATTCGGCATCAAAGCCTCCGATTTTTTCGCAGAATTGCGAAAAGAACGGGGGCTTTTTGCGTTTGAGCCGTCATTGCCGACTTGCTGAAGTACTGCGAAATCAATCGATTTCGCCGGGGATTGTCTATGCTTTCACCGATGGATAGTAAGCTGAAGAAGCGGAAGCTCGACGCTTTGCGTCGGGGCGTTCACCGCATCGGAGCTGAACAAGGATTGCCGTTCTGCGTGAATCTCATCGGCATCGGCAAGGCCGGAGCCGACACGGTCGCGGAGGTTCTGAGATCCCTGCCGCCCACCGGCCCGAAACTCTCCGTCCTGGTCGTCGACATCGGCGAGGGCGATCTCGGCGGCCTTCGCGAGGCAGCAGCCGCATTGCCGCCAGACCGGGCCGATGTCGAAATCGTTGCGCTCAAGGTTCCTGGCACGCCCGAGCTTCTCGACACGCTGCATCGCTACCGGGACTTCCTGAAGCTCGAATATACGATGTTCCACTGGACCGCTAAAGACGCCGCGTGGCTACCTTCCTCGGTCAAACCTCCCAATCCCGGTGCTCCGGTGGATCGCGCCTATGCCAAGGCCGTCTACGGTCGTGCCTATTACGACGGGACGCGACCCTTGAGGGCCGCTCTTCGACGTTTCGGAGCCCGAGTCGAGGCGTCGCGCGCCCAGTCCATGGTCGCCGTCATCTTCGGCGCGGGTGGCGGAACGGGCAGCGGCATGGTGGTCGACCTTGCGCGACATCTCAGCAATGTCGTGTTCGGCCGGCAAGCCCTCACGGTCGGGATCGGCATCCTGCCCTGCGACGGCGACAAGCCGCAACACCGCGACGGCTCTCTCTTCGCGACCCTGAACGAGCTCGACTGCCTGGGTGACGAGACCAAGAACCAGGGCGTCGTTACGGCTTGCGGCGAGCTGTTCCGGAACCCCTTCACGGCGGGTGTCATCCTGGTGCCGCAGCAACCGGCCTGGGTCGCCACCGGGGACCTCGCTAAGACCCAGGCGCGCATCAGCCAAGAAATTGGCGCGCTGCTGACCGCGAGAGGCGGCGCGAATCTCTGGGAGACCCTGCGGCTCCTGAACTGGGTCGCGGCACCCTCGACGCAGCATTCGGCGGCCCGGACCCCCTGGGGCGCCCACTGGATCCATATGCTGGGTTTCGCCGACATGAGCGCAAAGAGCGGAAAGGCGAAGCTCCCCCAGCCGATCGGCATCGACCGGCACCTTCCGGAGCAACTCGGCCTGCTCCCGAGCTACAAGCCCGAATATGTCGAACTCAGGGTGGCGTCGCCCGAGGCGCCCGAATCCGTTGCTGCCGCGGCAAAGCTCGGGACCGTGTTCGCGCCCGATGTCGCGCCTCAGATCGCGACAGGAGGTCGGCCCGGCTCGGTACAGTTCATTCTCCCGTCCATCAGCAAAGCGGATCTCGGCCTCTTCTACGCGGCGCGCGATGCTTATGACGCCGAGACCGAAGGACGCCGCTTGCTCGACCATTCGCTCTTGCTCGAGCAAGGGGTCTTGCTCAGCGAGCCCTCGACGCGGCTCGAAGGAATGGCGGGCGCGAGCCTTGAAGGCTGCGACAGCTGGATCGCCGTCCCGCTGAAAGACCTGCGCGGCGGCGAACCGGCAAGACGCGAGACCGTCCGCGAGAATGCCTAGAGACCGTACCGCTCGCCGGCTCGCTTGAAGGAAGATCGTCATGCCGCTCGAATGGTCGAACGTGGTGGAAAGATACGGCGCGGGCGCGAAAGTCGCGACCATCGCGGGTGGTAAGTTCCTCCAGATCTCCCGCGCCACCGATGAAGCGATCTACATCGAATCCCCGATCTGGACCGCGAGACTGGCTCGCGAAGACTTGGAAAAAGGCGTCGATTTGATCGAGGAAGGTACAATATCCACAGATCCAGGTCTTTTTGTCGAAGATTACATGCTCTATGTTTCAAATACTCGTGCGACCTCTGTTGCGCATATCCTCAGAGATCTTGGATATCTCGATCTGACCGAAACATTCTCGGTGAGATGCTGATCACGATTGGATCGAGACAAATGTCGACGCGGGCCACAGCGATGAAGGCGCGCGACCGCAAGGCTTCGTCCCTCACAGAAAGGAGAAACACCCATGACATCGTCTCTCTACCATAGCGCCACCGGCGTCCAGGCTCCGCATTGCATGCACGTCATCGGTATCGGCCGCACCGGCTCGGCCTATGTCGAAGCCTTGCTCCGCACCGGCGAGATCGAAGACCACTTGGCCGATCCGCGAGCGACCTTCGCCGCCATGGTGGTCGACATCGGCGACCAGGACATGCACCTGGCGCAAGACTACGCCGCCTCCTTCATCAAGCGGCTGGAGTCCCGCGGGATTCCCACCGACCGGTTCCTGTTCCAGGCGATCCCGTTGCCCGTGCCGTCGAAGGAAGATTTCTTCGAGGGTATGAACCGGACGCGCGAGTTCCTGAAGCTCGAATATCCGCGCTACTACTGGAACCCGAACTTCGAATCCTATGTGCCCAAAAAATACGAGATGCCCAAGGCCGGCGAGCATTTCCCGCGCGCCGTCGCCAAGGGCATCTATGCCAATGCCTACTACGCGGGCAGCCGCCCCATGGATGTGGCGTTGCGCAAGTTCGTCGATCAAATCGAGCGCGCCGGCCTTCCTTCGATGGTCACGGTCTGTTTCAGCCTGGCGGGCGGAACGGGCAGCGGCATGGTGGTCGACCTCGCGCGCCACTTGTCGAACGTGAAGCTCGGGCGGCGTATTCCGGTCATCGGCGTCGGCCAATTGCCCCACTCGGGCGACCCCGACACCTACAAGGACAGCCCGGCCCTCTACACGACCTTGAACGACCTCGACTGCATGCTCGACGACGACAAGAATGCCGGCGTCACGGCGGTATGGGGCGACCTCTACCGCAGCCCCTTCACGGGCGGCTTCTTCGTGGTCAACCCCGAGCAGAGCTGGCAGCGCTTGACCGCCTATACGACGACGGGCGAGGCCGCGGTTCGCCAAAGCATCAAGGAGATGGTGACCAACCGCTTCGTGGCCGACAGCTTCATGCGGTTCGTCGTGGTGGACAATGGTCGCGACCTCTTCAGGGCCCTGCGTCCGTCTGGCCTGACCGGCGCGCCGCACGAGACCGTCAGCGCAAAGTCGCGCAATTGGACGATGTTCAACGTCGCCAAGCTGACCCACCCCGGCGTGCAGGTCCTTCCCGGCGAAGCGCCCTCGAAGTGGGACTCGGTCATCAGCCAATGGATCGACTTCACCCCGAAGTACGATGGCCTGAAGGACGACTTCAAGACCGACTATGCCGAAGTCTTCATCTACGGGTCCCGCAATATGGGACACGCCGATATGAACAAGTCCTTCACCACCATGATGACCAAGAGCTACCTGCTCGACTCGGAGTCGACCATCCAGGTCTTCAATCACGAGTTCTTCGACGCTCTGACGGCCTATGCCAACGTCATCCTGCCCGGCGTGGCCAAGACCGATCTCGATGCTTTCTGGAGCAGCCAGAAGGTCTATGACAAGCTGTCGTGGGAGGACAAGCTGAACGAACACGCGTGGCTCGTCGACATCGGGCCGATGCTGTCCGAGCCGGCGATCCGCTTCGAAGGCATGGCGGGCGAATGCATCTGGGGTTGCGCCTGCTGGGTCGTGGTACCTTACGACCAGCTTCGCGGCGACGTGCTGCCTCCCGCGAACCGCAAGATCATCATGGAGGCGGGGATCGCGGCCATGACGAAGACCGTGGTCCCGACCCCGGGTGGCGAGGCTCCGCGTCGCGTCGTGGCCCCGCAGGAAGATCTCGTGGCGGCCGAATAGCGGTTCCGCACCGGACGGGACCGGGCGTCGCCCGGTTCCCTCTGCCACCGAAGGTTTCTGCGCGCCGAGGCCCGGCCCGCAGCAGCCGCAAGCGTCGCGCGGCTTTCGCGTCGAGAAAGGCATGATCGATGACCAGCCGCCAGACCGCCCCCGACAGGATCCCCGCGACGGTCGTCACGGGCTTCCTCGGCTCCGGCAAGACGACGCTGATCAACCGTATCCTGAATGAACAACACGGCAAGAAGCTCGCCGTGATCGTCAACGAATTCGGCGAGATCAGCATCGACGGCCAGCTCGTCGTCCACGACGATCAGGCCGAACTCGTGGAATTCAACAATGGCTGCCTCTGTTGCACGGTGCGCGGCGACCTGATCGAGACGCTCGGGCGGCTTCAGGAGCGCGCCGGCAAACTCGACGGCATTCTCATCGAGACGACGGGGCTCGCCGATCCCGCGCCCGTCGCCTCGACCTTCTTCGTCGCGGACGATGTCAAGGCGGGCATCCGGCTCGATGCCTTCGTGACAGTCGTCGACGCCGTCAACCTCGAAGCCAACCTCGCCCAAAGCAACGAGGCGGTCGAACAAGTGGCGTTCAGCGATGTGATCCTGATCAACAAGATCGACCTCGTCTCGGCCGAACAGGTGCGCAGCATCGAGGCCCGGATCCGCAAGCTCAACCCACTCGCCACCATTCACCACACGGCCAACGCCGAGATCGACATCGCCAAGGTGATCGATGTCGGGGCTTTCGACCTCGTGCAGAAGCTCGAAGTCGATCCGGAGTTCCTCGGCGACCATGAACACGAACATGACGCCGCCGTTGGATCCTTCGTCCTGGAAGAGGCGCGCCCCATCGACATCAACCGCTTCGTCCTGTGGATGAACGACGTGGCGCAGACGCGCGGTGACGACCTTTATCGCACAAAGGGCATCTTCAACGCGCAAGGGTTCCGGGAGCGGCTCGTCTTCCAGAGCGTGCGGATGCTGACCACCATGCGCCCCGATCGGCCCTGGGCCGAAGACGAGAAGCGTCTGTCGCAGTTCGTCGTCATCGGCAAGAACCTCGACCGCACCGAATTCGCCGAAGGGTTCGCACGCTGCGTGGTCCGCTCCGGCGGCGACGCCTGAGCGGCCTCATGCCGAGCCTCTCCAGCACACCGGCGATAAGTCATGCGCCGGAGCCGCTCTACCGCGTGCATGTTTTCGCCTGCATCAATCAAAGGCCGGAGACCCACTGGCGGGGATCCTGCGCGGCCCGCGGCAGCCGGCAATTGTGCGATTACATGTGTCGCCTCGGCATGGCGCTCGGGGTCAGGCGCATCCGCATCAACCATGCGGGTTGCCTCAATGTCTGCGAGCATGGCCCCGTCATGGTCGTCTACCCCGAAGGGGTTTGGTACAAGTTCGAGAGCGAAGCGGATGTCGAAGAGATCCTGCGTCAGCACATCATCGGCGGCATTCCGGTCGAACGGCTCGCCCTCACGATAGACCCTGCCACGCTGCACGGTTGATCGCGAACCCCGACCCGTCGCTTCTTTCGCCCTCGCTTTCAACAAGGACCACGCATGAGTTCTGCTGCGCCCCACGAGCCGGACGATCGCGCACGCGCTTCGGGCGTGATCGTGCCGGTGCGCGGCGTCTCGCCCCAGGCGCCGCGGGACGCGACCCCTCGCATGCCGGGCAACAGCCTCGGCCGCGAGGCGAGCCCCTATCTGAGGCGCCATGCCGGTCAGAAGATCCGCTGGCAGGCCTGGAACCAGCAATCCTTCGCGCTGGCCGAAAGGTCCGGGCGGCCGATCCTCGTCTCGATCGGCTACCTCGCCTGCTATTGGTGCCACGTCATGGCGGAGGAAAGCTTCAGCGATCCCCGCGTGATCCGCGTCATCAACCGAGATTTCGTGGCCATCAAGGTGGATCGCGAGGAGCGGCCCGACGTCGACCGCGCGGTGCTCGACGCCATGGCGCGTCTGGGCGCGCGGACGGGTTGGCCGGTCACGGCCTTCATGACGCCGCAGGGCGATGTCTTCGCGGGCGGCAGCTACTTCCCGCCCGAGCCGCGCCACGGCCTCCCGGGCCTGCTCGACGTGATGGCGGACGCGGCGCAACGTTTCGGGGATCGGAACGGCGCGGAGGACACGAAGCCCGTGCCGTTTCGCGCCGGGACGGTAACACCGCACTCCGCCGCCACCGACATCGAGAGCTATGCGGTGTTTCTCGCCAATCGGCTTCTCGACAATATCGATACGCTCTACGGCGGCTTCGGGGAAACGGGTCCTCGTTTCCCGCAGGTGTCGGCCCACCAGCTCCTCTGGCATCATTTCGTCCTGACCGGGAACAAAGCCTTCGGCGATGCGGTCGTCGAGTCCTTGTCGCGCATCTGCGGCTCGGCGCTCTACGACGCGGTCGGAGGGGGTTTCCATCGCTACTGCGTGGACGATGCCTGGACGACCCCGCATTTCGAGAAGATGCTCTACGACAATGCCCAGCTGATCGAGCTGCTGAGCTGGGTGTGGCGCGGCTCGCGCGCGCGCCCGCTCAGGGACGCTATAGAAGGCTCGGTCGGCTGGCTCCTGCGCGAGATGCTGCTGTCCGAGGCCGGCTTCGCATCGAGCCTCGGCGCCCATAACGACCAGGGGATCGACGAAGCCGAAAGCGCCGGCCTTTTCTATCGCTGGGAGCGCGGCGAGCTCGAACATTCACTCGGCGCCGACGCCGGCTTCTTTTTCACGCTTTACGATCTCTGCCCCCATGGCGACCATCCGGCCGGTCCGCTGCAGAGGACGGAGCGTCCCATCGCAGACGCGGACAGGAGTCGCCTGACGGCGTGTCTTCAACGCCTGTTCGAGCGTCGCGAAGCGCGACGCCGGCCCGAGCGCGACGACAAGGTCCTGGCCGATTGGAACGGGCTCGCGGTCGTGGCGCTCATCGAGGCCGGCAGCGCCCTCGACCGGCGCGATTGGCTGGCCGCGGCGCGGCACGTGTTCGACGCGCTGACGGCGCGGCTGAACCAGGGCGATGCGTTGTTTCACTGCTCGGCCAAGGGTATCGCCGGCCCTGCGGGTTTCCTCGAAGATCACGCGGCCATGAGCCGGGCGGCCCTGCGCCTCTACGAGGCCTTCGGCCAGACGCGCTATCGCGATCTGGCGATCGCCTGGGTCGAGGCCCTCGACGCCGACTTCTGGGACGAGGAAGCCGGCGGCTATTTCATGAGCGCCGCCTCGCAGTGGAACGGGGTGGCGCGCGTGAAGTCCATCACCGAAACGTCGCTGCCCTCCGGCAACGCCTTGATGATCGGGGTTCTGGCGCGCCTCCACGAAGTCACGGGTGAGGGCCGGTACCGGGAGCGCGCCGAACGGCTGGTCGAGGTGTTTCGCGCCGACATCGTCCGGCACGGCATCGCAGCCGCGACGGCTGTCGACAACGTCCTGACGCTCGGTCGTTTCGTCAGGATCGCGGTCTCGGGCCGTCCGGATCGGGCTGAAACGCGCGATCTCATGCGCGCGGCGCTCGACTGCAGCCTGCCGGACCGTATGGTGCTGGGTCCCGGCTCCGGCGCTCACGCGCCCGTGGACGGCCAAGCCACGGCCCAGGTCTGCATCGGGACCTGTTGTCTCCTCCCCATCGTTTCGGCCGACGCCCTGCGCCGGCTGACCGCCCCCGGCGGACTGTCTCGTGCCGACGACCCAAGTCGGTATGGAAACGCGGCCATCCGCCGACCCACCCAGCAAGGAGCATCGTGATGACGATCCAAATCGGCGAGAAACTTCCATCGGTGTCGTTCAAGAAGTTCGGCAAAGATGGCTTCAGCGAAGTGTCGACTGACGACTTCTTCGCCAGTAAGCGGGTTCTGCTGTTCGGCATCCCCGGCGCCTTTACGCCGGTGTGCCAGGGCAATCACGTGCCGGGCTACATGGCCCACATCGACAGCTTCAAGCAGCACGGCATCGACGAGGTCGCCTGCATCTCCATCAATGATTGTTTCGTCATGAAGGCGTTCGGCGAAGCCCAGAATACCGACGGCAAGATCGATATGCTGGCCGACGATGCCGGCGAGTTCACCACCAAGGTCGGCCTCGCGACGGACGCGTCGAACTTCGGCCTTGGTACGAGGTCCGAACGCTACGCCATGGTGGTCAAGGACGGGATCGTCGAGACATTGAAGGTCGAGAAAAACTTTGTCGATCACAACGTCTCGAGCGCGGAGCAGATGCTGGCCATTCTAGGGACCGACAAGGCGTTGGCGGCCGAGTAGTCCACGACGCGGCCCGGATTGTGCTAGGCGAGATGAACGCGGTTGGTATGTGAAGCTCCGGGCCAAAAGCAACCTTTACCCAGTGTCCCCGAATTGTCGCCGTCATGACGCCGATTGATGGCGGTTCTATTGACACAGCTCTAACTTATTTCGTAGTCTCGCTGGTGGCAACAGCGCCACCTCTCACATCAGGCAGTAGAGCCCTACTTATCTCCGACATGTTGGCGGAGGTACGGGGGCTTTTTGCGCTTAACGCGTCCCATTCGTCTTGATCGTAGCTATGGAGCTTTGGAGATGACAACAGCTGTATTAGTCCCGGCCGCCCGGCCGCTTGCCCTTCCGCTGCGCGACGTGTTGCCCTGGGTCATCTTTGCAGGGCTGCTTTGCATCCTGGGAATCTATTTCGTCGGTGCCGAGGAAGGCGCCACCTCGATCGTTCGCGGCATGTATGTGCATGAATTCGTGCACGACGGTCGCCACCTGCTCGGCTTTCCCTGCCATTGAGTCATGCTGCCTCGAGCTCGGAACGAGCTTGAGGCAGGAGCGTAGCTTGGTTGAGACGAGTGGCATCGCTGCGATCCCGCTCGGTATCTCTATCCGATGCGGAGCGTGTCGTGCTCCGGCGGCTTCGATTGCCCAAGCCCGACCCATCGAGGGCCTTCTAGGGTGTCCTCCATAGCTCGAAATTGTGAATAGTTTGGCTTACTCCGGAGCCGGTAATTTGTGAGGACCTCACCATGGCTGGAACACTGCTCTTGCGCGGCATGTTGGTCGGCATCGTCGCAGGCCTGCTCTGTTTCACTTTCCTAAAGGTCTTCGGAGAACCGCAGGTCGACACGGCTATCGCGTTCGAGACCCGGATGAACGAAGCCAGGGATCAAGCCAAGGCGCAGGAGGCCTTGGCCAAGGGCATTGTGATGGCCAAAGAAGAGCCGGAGCCCGAACTGGTCAGCCGTCCCGTCCAGGCCGGCATCGGATTGTTCACAGGAGTGACGGTGTACAGCGCGTCCTTCGGCGGCCTTTTCGCCCTGGCGTATTCGCTGGTCTTTGGCAGGCTCGGGGCGTTCGGCCCGCGGGCAACGTCCGCGCTGCTGGCGGGTGCGGGTTTTGTATCGGTCTATCTCGTGCCGAACCTCAAATATGCGGCGAACCCGCCGTCCGTCGGCGAGCCCGATACGATCGGTATGCGAACCGCCTTCTACTTTGCAATGATTGCGATCTCGCTGGCCGCCATGATCGCTTCGGTGATGCTGCAGCGTCGCATCGTCGATCGCCTCGGCGCCTGGAATGCTTCTCTCGCCTCGGGTGCCGCTTATGTGATCGTCGTATTGGTGGTGGCCCTCCTGTTGCCGGTGGTGAATGAGGTGCCGAGTAATTTTCCAGCGGTCGTGTTGTGGCAGTTCCGGATCGCGTCCTTGGGCGCTCAACTCCTGATGTGGACGACGCTCGGCTTAGTCTTCGGGGCAGTGACGGAGCGCGCGGTTTATAAACAATCCGTGTCCTCCCTCAAGACCGCAACAGCTTAATCGAGCGGCACCTTTTCAGGGTAGGTTCCGGGCGAGTGTGCGGCGGGGCCCACACATTGCTCTTGTTGCTTCGAGTCATAGAGCCGAATTGAACACCAATGGCTTCGGACATTATACAGCGCTACCTATATGACATGTCGAACGCGCGCAGCATGCTGATGGACGATCGATGCTCGGAGCGTCGGCTCATGGCACAAGGCATCATCGGCGACGTTCTCAACTATTTTGTCGAGCATATCGATGATGTTGCAGCCGCGCGTCGCAGTATCGTATTGCGATGTGACCTTCAGAGCCTGCAAATGCTCGACCTCCTTGACGAGTTCATGTCGAACTATGTTAAGGCGTGCGAGCAGACGAACGCTGCTTTGAAGGGTTTTACCTAGATACGCTCGTCGTCGACCTGATGCAGCGATTTGATCGCATTGCGGCATGGCTGACCTCCTCATCAGCCAAACCTGAATCAGATCATCCGATTCGACTCAATGCCAAACCGCTCCTGGGTTTGATCCCGGGTTTGATGGTGCAATCTTCTCACGTGAATGGAAGGACGCACTATGGCTCAGGTTCTCCATGGGAGCGCCCGCACGACTGAGGCGGTCCGTCGAGCGATACAACATAGTCAAGCGAGCCTGAGGACTCTCGCCAGGCGCTACGGCGTCAACCAGAAGACCATTGCCAAGTGGAAGGGCCGGAGTTCGGTCGCTGACCGGCGAACCGGGCCGATCAATGCGACGTCAACGACGCTCTCGATCGAGGAGGAAGCTGTCGTGGTTGCCTTTCGGCGGCATACGCTGCTGCCGCTGGACGACTGCCTCTACGCCCTTCAGGCCACCATCCCACACCTTACGCGATCGACTCTGCACCGCTGCCTCCAGCGGCATGGGATCAGCCGGCTTCCCGAGGTCGAGAGAACCCCCAACGGGCAACCAGAGCCTGAAGCCCGAGCTGCTGTTGCTCGACGAACCAACGGCCGGAATGTCGCCCGACGGAACGCATGCGACCGGCGAGTTGGTGCGCGCCTTGCAAGCCGAAGGCATGACGGTGCTCGCTGTAGAACATGACATGGCCTTCGTGCGCCAGATCGCAAGCCGGGTAACGGTTCTGCACTTGGGGCGCATCTTTGCGCAGGGCTCGATCGACGAGATTATGGCCGATGATCGTGTAGCCGAGATCTACCTCGGCCAAGGCCATGGAACCCAGCGCCGTGGCTGACCCGATCTCGCCACTTCTGGCCGTCGACGGCTTACGCAGCGGGTTCGGCGGGAAGCCTATTCTTCAGGGCATCGATCTCGCGATCCACGCCCGTGAAATCACGGCCGTGATGGGCCGTAACGGCGTCGGTAAGTCGACGCTAGAGCGCTTTCGCCTTTGGCGAATTCGCTCCAGCTTAGAATGTCGAGCAGTTTTATCAGATGGAATCGCAAGAGCGATTCCATCTGATCCGATACTGCTCTAGCCAACCGTAATCCAATACCGGAAGGACCTCCCATGAAGCTCTCGTGCATGACCGCCGCTGCGGCTTGTCTCCTCCTCACCACGGCGGCACGGGCCGCCGATACCGGCCCGATCACGATCGGCGTGCCGGTCGGCTTGTCGGGCGCCAACAGTGTCGTTGCACCGTCCGTCGTCCAGGAAGCGCAGCTCGCCGTCGACGAGATCAACGCCGCTGGCGGCGTCCTCGGACGCAAGCTCGCACTCGACGTCGCCGACGACGCTTCTGGCGCAGCCGGCGCCCAGAAGGCTTTCGACTCGCTCGTTTACCAGAAGAAGGTCGACGTGCTGATCTCCATGGAGACCAGCGCCGCACGCAATGCCGGCCTGCCGATCGTCAGCAAAGGCCATGTGCCTTACATCTATACATCGTTCTACGAAGGCCATTCCTGTAACAAATATCTCTATGTCGATGCCTGGGTGCCCGAGCAGCAGGTCCCGCCGATCGTCGATAACTTCGTCAAGGATAAGGGGGCCAAGACCTACTTCCTGATCGGCAGCGACTATGCCTTCGGTCGCGGCATGCTCGGCTTCACGCGGAGTTACATCGAGAAAACCGGGGGCAAGGTCGTCGGCGAGGAATATCTGCCGATGGACGGCACGGATTGGACGCCCATTCTGTCCAAGCTGAAGGAAGCCAAGCCCGACGCCTTGATCACCTCCACGGCCGGCGGTGCCCCCAATGTCACGCTGACCAAGCAGATGCGGGCGGCGGGCGTCGATATCCCGTATGCGAATCTTGCGGTCGACGAGGGTACGGCCAAGAGCATGGGCGCCGATGCTACCGGAATCTATCTCTCCGCCTCTTACGTGACCGGCATCGACTCGCCCGAAAACAAGAAGTTCCTGGACGCCGCGAAGAAGAAGTTCGGCGACGACCTGAAGACGCCCAACGACCTGTCGGTTCCCGAATATGAGGCCGTGTATCTATTCAAGGCAGCGGTCGAGAAGGCCGGGTCTACGGATGCCGCCAAGATCCTTGAGGCATTGCCGACCGTCTCGTTCACGGGGCCGCGTGGCACCATTCAGATGGACAAGGACCATCATGCGCCGCTCACAATGTATCTCGGTCAGGTGCAGGGCGACGGCTCGGTCAAGGTCGCGGCTACGTTCAAGGACGTCGACCCCGGGGCCCAGTGCCCCAACCTGAAATGAGGCTGAGCGGGCGAGCGGCTGAGCCGCTGGCCCGAACCGGGTGCTTCCATGTTGCTACTGCTCGACATCGCAACCACGGCCGCAATTCTGTTCATCGTCGCGGTCGGACTCCTGGCGATCTTCGGCGTCCTCAAGATCATCAATTTCGCGCACGGCGCGTGGCTGACCATCGGTGGTTACTGCGCGGTCGTGGCGACGAAATTGGGGCTTAATGCGTGGGCCGCGCTGCCTCTCGCCTTTGTGGTCGGCGCACTTTTCGGAGGAGCGGCGGAAATGCTGATCATCCGGCCGCTCTATCGACGGCCGCTCGATGCGATCCTGGCGACGTGGGGGCTCGGCATCGTGATCGGCCAATTGATCACGCTCGGCTTCGGGCGGGACGTTCAGCTGACCCGAAGCCTGATGTCGGGCACGGTCCCGGTACTCGGCGTCGACTATTCAGCCTATCGTTTGTTCACCTTGGTCGCCGCCCTGGTTATCGGAGCGGCGTTTGCGCTGACGCTCCAAGGCACGCGCCTTGGTCTCTCGGCACGGGCCGTGATCATGAACGAGACCCTCGCGCGCGGGCTCGGCATCGACACCGGTCGCGTTAGACTCACGACGTTCATGATCGGCGCCGGATTGGCAGCGCTGGCCGGCGTTCTGCTGACGCCGATGACGAGCGTGGACCCCAACATGGGTGTGGCCTGGCTCATTGGCGCCTTCATGCTGGTCATGGTGGCGGACACCTCCTACGTGGCGCTGGCCGTCGCCTGCCTCGTGTTTGGCGGCGCTCAGGTGCTGGTGAGCACTTTCGTCAACCCTGTGCTCGGAAGCATTTCGGTTGCGGTGCTGGCCGCTCTCGTCCTGCGGATCAGCCCTCGAGGCTTCTCCCGTGCTTGAAAGCGAGATGGCTGGTCGCGAACATCGGCCGAAGCGAGCGGTGACAACCGCCGTCTGGCTCGCAACCGTCGTGGCTCTTGCGAGCGCGACAGCGGTCTGGTTTGCACCCTTTCTGCTCGGCACCTTTGCGGTGAACGTTCTGACTCGGTCGCTGCTCTACGCCGTTCTGGCCGTCACGGTCGATCTCCTCTGGGGCTTCGCCGGCATCCTGACTTTCGGCCAAGCCGCGTTCTTCGGGGTCGGCGCCTACGCGACGGCCATCGTGATGATCCAACTCGGCTCCACTCCGGGGTGGATGGTGGTGGCGCTAGCGCTCTCCATCGCCGTCCCGATGGGACTCGGTCTTCTCGTCGGATGGCTGTCGTTCTACCACGGCTCGACGCCTCTCTATGCGTCGGTGATCTCGCTCGTCGTCCCCATCGTCGTGACGCAGCTTGTCTATTCGGGCGGCACCTGGACCGGGTCGAGCAGCGGCCTTGTGGGTTATGACACGCTGCCGCTTGACCTCGAGGGCTTCTTCCGCTTGGCGGGGCTCGTCCTCGTCGCGGTCACTTTCGCGGCCTGGATCTTCGTGCGTTCTGATGCAGGCAAGTTGTTGATGGCCGTGCGCGACAACGACGTCCGCTGCGCTTACCTCGGCATCAACCCGAAACGAGTCCAAATCCTTCTGACGGTCGCGCTCGCCGGCGTCGCCGGGCTAGCCGGATTTTTGTTCGCCCAAGCATCCGGCGTCGTCGCCCCCGAAAACACCGGCTTCCTTTTCGGCACGCAACTCGTGATCTGGGTCGCGCTCGGCGGACGCGGATCGTTGCTCGGGCCGGTGCTGGCGGCGATCGCGATCGACTACCTGAGCGCAAGCCTGTCGGGCGACCTCCCCTTCCTCTGGCAGCTGGTGCTCGGCGCCGCCTTCGTCCTGATCATCATCCTTCTGCCGGACGGTTTCGCCGGATTGGCGCGGCAGGCTTTCGCCGCAGTATCAGGCCCGCGGACCAGGACGAAGGTCCGTGTCGAGGCTGCCGCGCCGACGCGACACTCGACCGACGGGGACGCGCCGCTACTGAACGTCGTCGGACTCGCCCGGTCGTTCGGAAGCCTGTCGGTGCTGACGGACATCACCTTGCAGATCAATGCTGGCGAGCTGGTGAGCATCGTCGGCCCCAACGGAGCCGGCAAGACGACCCTCATGCGCTGCCTCAGCGACGGCACCGAGCCCTACAAGGGCGTCGTCGAGATCGAGGGGGCGTCGATTGCGGGCCTGACGCCTGATCGGATCGTGGCGCTCGGTGTCGGTCGCAAATTCCAGGTGGCCAGCATCTTCGAGAGCCTCACCGTGACCGAGTGTCTGAAACTTGCCCGGACCTCGTCGCAGGCACCCAGCGTCACTGGCACCGCGCCGGTAGTGGCCTTGCCGCAGGCGAGCGCCGAGGTCCTTCGGCTGACGGGCCTCGGCGACGAAATGGCAACGCCCGCCCGGCTGCTGTCGCACGGATTGAAGCAGGGATTGGAGCTCGCCATGGTCTTGGCGCTGGAGCCCCGGCTCATCCTGCTCGACGAGCCGACCGCGGGGCTGACCAAGACCGAACGCACGACCATCGGCACCGTCCTTCGGCACCTGACAGCGCAAGCCGGCTTCGCGGCCATCCTGGTCGAGCATGATCTCGATTTCGTACGCGAGATCTCGTCCCGGATCGTCGTGCTGCACCAGGGCCGGCTGGTGCTCGACGGCACCGTCGACGAGGTCGTCAACTCCGAAACGGTGCGGACCATTTACGCGGGAGGCGGACATGTCTGATGCCGTTCCGCCGGACCCGAGCGAAGCGCTGGCCCTGCACGAGGTGTCGAGCGGCTATGGCGCGATCTCGGTGGTCCGGTCCGTCAGCCTTTCCGTGAGCCCGGGCGAGATCGTCGCACTGCTCGGCAAGAACGGTATGGGAAAGTCCACATTGCTCAAGACCATTCTTGGTCTAGTGCCACTCCGCGCCGGCACGATCCACGTGGGAGGCAAGAACACCGCCACCTTGAGACCGGCGAAATTGATCGCCTGGGGAATGAGCTACGTGCCGCAGGATCAGCCGCTGTTCCAGGATCTGACCATTCGCGACAACCTCCGGCTGGCAGTGCAGTCCGATGCGAAGCTGATCCCGGCCCTCGAGCATGTCTTCAGCTACTTCCCGTTCCTGAAAGACAGGCTGAAGCAGCGCGCCGGCACGTTGTCGGGCGGCGAACAAAAGATGCTGATCCTGGCTCGCGCGCTCATGCTGCGGCCGCGCCTCCTCCTGATCGACGAGATTTCGGAGGGCCTGCAACCGTCGGTGATCGACCGCATCGCAGGCGCGCTGCGAGATGAGCGCAGCAAGGATGGAACCGCCATGCTCGTGGTCGAGCAGAATCTCGAGTTCGCCCTCCGCGTCGCCGACCGCTGGGCCGTGTTGAAAATGGGCGAGATCGACGACGAGGGAGTCTGTGACCCCGCCGCCCGTGCCCGCGTGCTCGAACACCTGAGCCTTTGAGGATAGCGCTCGATCTCGCCAGCATGCCGCGCGGGCCCGATGCACGCGAGGGAGCGGTGGGCTGGAGCTCGGAGGTCGACAGGTCACGCCAGGAACCGCGTGGCCCCTTCAACCAGCACCTGCACGCCGAGCACGAGGTTCTCGCGCCTGGCATCTTCCGATCAATGGTGGCTGATGCCACCGATGGCAATGGTCGCTGAAAATACTAATTTTCTAATCTATAATCATTCGATACAGAACCTACGCAAAATTCGGCAGCATCAGTTCGGAGATAATATTCAGTTAATAATTGAATCCCGGGTTTCGGTAATCCTGCTCGACAGCGACAGTTGTGCGGATTGCACTCTTCACGGCGGCAGTCATAAGATCGATGCTCATCGAGGGCATCTCAACGAAGGGATAGACTTGTTTGGCCACATAGGACGGATGCGCCGGCACATGAATAAACCCGGCACGAGTAGCCATTGCCGTTTCTGCGATGAGGTGCAGCACGGTATACATCATTTGATTGCAAAGGTAGGTTGAGGGCGAATTTGAGACCTTGGCTGGTATGCCCGCCGCGCGAAGATCGGCCGCGATGGCCTTAACAGGCAAGGTGGCCATGTGGCCCGCCGGGCCAGTGTCGAACACCGGATGGCCGCCGTGCTGGTTGCCGACGTTGTCCGGGATGGGAAAGTCCATCACATTGGCTGCGATGCGCTCGACCGCGACAACCGATAAGCCCGGAGCGACTCCGAGGCTAATCCAAATATCTGGCTTTAGATGGTTAAGCTGGGCGCTCGTGAGTTCGGCAAGCTGTGCCGAGTCGACGGGCAGCTGAACGGTGAAGAGATCGCCCTCGATGTCGTTAGCGGCACGGAGCTGGGCTAGCACGTCGAGGGTCGGGTTTTCTGTGCCGTGCGCGAAGGCTTCGAAGCCGGTAATTACGATTTTCGGAGTCTGGGTCATGACATCCCTCCATGAGCCTCGGGTCCATTGAGATAGCATGCGGCCATATGGTCGGCTGAAAGGTCGACCAGGGCGGGCCGGGCTGCGTCGCAAGGTCTAAACCGGTGGGGGCAGCGCGGCCCGAACGGACACGTGTTGGGTTTTGCTTGGCCCACCGTCTCACCCACAATCTGGCCAAGGTCAGCGACTCGCATTCGGCGTGGATCGGCGATCGGGATCGCGCTCAACAAGGCCGCCGTGTAGGGATGGCGCGGATGGCGGCACACAGCATCGGCCGGCCCGATCTCCACGATCTGCCCGAGATACATCACGGCCACGCGGTCGCAGATCCGCTTGATCACACCGAGGTCATGCGAGATGAAGATGTAGGCCAGTCCCAATTGCTGCTGAAGGTCCAAGATCAGGCGCAGGATCTGGGCCCTGATCGACACATCGAGTGCCGAAACAGCTTCGTCGAACACGATGATTTCGGGCTTCAACATCAGCGCGCGTGCTATGGCGATCCGCTGGCACTGACCGCCGGAAAACTCGTGCGGGTAGCGGTCCTCCTGCTCGGGTCGCAGACCAACAAGGCCGAGAAGGCGATGCGCTTCAGACCGGCGCTCCGCCTTCGAGCCGATCCCCTGCAACCGCATCGGCTCCGCGATATTCGCACCAACGGTCATGCGCGGATTGAGCGAGGATAGCGCATCCTGGAAGACGACCTGAATGCGCCGCCGCATGGCGCGCTTCTGGTGCTCTGGGGCGTTGATGAAATCGACCCCTCCAATCCGCACCGAGCCGGCGTCGGCTTCCATCAGCGCAAGGACAAGGCGGGACAAGGTCGACTTGCCGCAACCGCTTTCACCGACCAGCCCCAGGGTTTCGCCCCGTCGCAGCGAGAAACCGACCTCGTCGACCGCCCTGACGCCCGCGTCCCGACCGCGGCGAACCCCGAAAGACTTCGTTAGGCCATCGACCTCGAGTAACGTGTCAGCCAAATGTCGTCAGCTCCTGTTCGACCAGGACACAAGCCGCCTCGTGGCTGCTGGACACCGGTCGCAACGGCTGATCCTGTCTGCGGCAGATATCCTGCACGGCCGGGCAGCGCGGAGCGAAACGGCATCCCATCGGCGGACTATTAAGATCGGGCGCACTGCCGATGATGGGCTGCAGTGGCACATTGCGGTCATCCTCGATGCCAGCCACGCACGCCAGCAGGGCGATGGTGTAGGGGTGACGGGGGTCGTGAAACAGCGTGTCGACGTCAGCCCGTTCGACGATGCGCCCGGCATACATCACGAGCACTTCGTCGGCCATGCTGGCCACCACGCCGAGGTCATGGGTGATCAGCAGCAGCGAGGCGCCCATGTCCTGCTGCAGATCGTGCAGGAGGCGCAGGATCTTGGCCTGGACCGTGACGTCGAGCGCGGTGGTCGGCTCGTCGGCGATGATGATCGCGGGAGAACAGCTGATCGCAGACGCGATCAGCACGCGTTGCCGCATGCCGCCGCTGAAGTGATGCGGGTAGTCGTGGATCCGTCGCTCGGGATCGGTGACGCCGACCCGTGTGAGCAGTTCGACGGCCCTCCGGTTTGCCTCGGAGTGCGACATCGTTCGGTGGGCCAGCAGAGTTTCGGTAATCTGCTGCCCAACGGTCAGCGCGGGATTGAGCGACGTCAGCGGATCCTGAAAGATCATGCCGATCCGTGCGCCGCGCACCTGCTCCATCTCGCGCTCGGTGATCGTGAGCAAATCACAGCCGTCGAATGTGACAGAGCCGGCAATGATGCGTCCTGGCGGTTCGATCAGTCGCATCAGAGACAGCGCGGTCGCGGACTTGCCGCAACCGGACTCACCGACGAGCGCCGTAGTACGCCCAGGCTGCAGCGTGAAGCTCACGCCGTCCACCACGGTTGCACCCTGCCGGTCTGTTCCGAAACGTGTGCGGAGGTCCTTCACCGCAAAGCCTGCGGGCGCTCTCATCGACGGATGGTCCTGGGATCGAGCGCGTCGCGGATGCCGTCGCCGAGAAAGTTAAAGGCCAGCGACACAACCAGAATGGCACACCCTGGAAGGATCGTGACATGAGGGGCACGGCGGAGCACGACACGCCCTTCGGCCACCATAGCGCCCCAATCGGCAGTCGGTGGCTGGACACCGAGACCGAGGAAACTGAGGCCGGACCCGACCACGATCATCAAACCCATGAGCGTTGTGGCATAGACCACGACGGGCGAGAACACGTTGGGCAGCACATAGCGAAGCATGATGGTCGCGCGCGTACCGCCCGCGGCCCGCGCGGCCTCGATGAACGGCATCGGCACAACTGCCTCGGTCGCGGTGCGCGCGAGGCGAGCAAAATAGGGCACGAGCACGATCGTGATGGCGATGATCTCGGTTAGCACGCCCGGGCGCATCGATCCCGCGATGGCGATCGCCAGCAACACCATCGGAAAAGCGAACACGACATCCAGGCAGCGCATGATGACTTGATCGACGAGCCCCCGCACGAAGCCAGCGACGAGACCGAGAGCCAAGCCGATCGCCCCGGCGACCAGGGTTGGCACGACGCCGATCAGCAGGGACACGCGCCCGCCGAACAGAAGGCGCGCCAGCATGTCCCGCCCCTGCTGGTCCGTCCCGAGGACATGTCCCGCCGTTCCCATTGGGGCGTAACGCGCTAGGTTGTCGGCCTCGTCCGGGCCCACTCCGGCGATCACGCGGGCAAACACAGTGGCCGCGACGAGGGCGACCAGCAGCACCGCGGAGGCGAGAGCGGCGCGATCGCGCGCAAACGAGGAGAGCTGCCAGAAGCGCGACCGCGTCGGAAAGTTCCCGAGCGGCGAGGCCTCGGTCGCCACCATACCATCAGTGCTGACGTCGGCCGATGCGTCGAGCCCACTCATGCTCCGCGCAGCCGAGGGTCCAGGGCCGCGTTGATCATGTCGACGAAGATATTTGCGAGCACGAAGGCGAATGCGATCAGCAAAGTCGTGGCCTGGATCACTGGAAGGTCACGGGCTGTTATGCTGTCATAGAGTAATGACCCTAGGCCAGGCCATGCGAACACCACCTCGGTCAGCAGGGCGCCGCCGAGCAGATACCCGAGTTGCAGGCCGGTGATGGTGATGATCGGCGGCAGCGCGTTGCGGATGACGTGCCGCTTGATCAGCCTCGCCCTTGGCAAGCCCTTGGCCCGCGCCACGCGCACATGCGGTCGGCCCAGGGCTTCGATGACGCTAGACCGCACGATGCGAGCGATGATGGCGGCCGGCCCGAGCGCCGTCGTGATGGCGGGGAGAACAAGGTGACGCAGCACGTCGAGCACGCCGCCGTCGCCGGCCATGTCCTCCATGCCCGACACGGGTAGCCAACGCAGCTGGATGGCGAAGAGTAGGACGAGCAGAAGCCCGAGCCAGAACGGAGGAGCGCTTCCTGCCAGCAGCGCCAACGCCATGCTGAGCCGGTCGAACAGCGAACGGGACCGCAGTGCCGCGAAGAGCCCGACCGCGTAGCCGATGACGATCGCGAGCAGTAAGCTGCCGCAAGTCAGAATGAGTGTGTTGAGAAAACGCGGTCCCACCAGGGACACGACGGGAAGCTGCGTGGCGACAGACGTTCCAAGATTGCCCGAGAGCGTGCGGAGGAGCCACGCGAGATATTGCACCGGGACGGGGCGATCGAGCCCCAGTGTATGCCGGAGATCCTGCTTGGCCGCCTCGGACGCTTGTGGCCCCAGCAGCGAGGTCGCGGCATCGCCTGGCGCGAGTTGGATGAGCAGAAAGATCACGATCGACACGCCGAGCATCACGGGAACGACCCCGGCAAGCCGCCGCGTTATGAAGCTTCCCACGGCTTGCCACCGCTACTCGACGGACACAATCGACAGATCGTACCAGTCCTCGGGCGGATTAACGAAGCCCTTGACCTTTGGCGAGAGCAGAATCGGCTGTAGATCGTCGTCGATTGGTACGTACCCGGTGTCGTCCATCACGATCTTGTTCACCTGTTGATAAAGATTCCGCGCGGACGCTGCATCACGTGTGACAATCGCCTGATCGAGCAGTTTGTCGACCTCGTGGTTGCAGTAATAGCCCGAGTTGACGCCGCCCGGAGGAGCAGAGTCGCACCGCGAGACAATGCCGATCCAGGCAGGTGTCGACATGCCCCAGCCGATCTCGTTCATGGCCACATCGGCCGACATGCCGGCAGCCCATTTCCCAAGGTAGGTCACCCACTCGAATTTGCGCAGCTCGACGTCGATCCCGACCTTCTTCAGGTCGCGCTGGATCCATGTTTCCACAAGTTCACCCGTTCCGTATTGCGGCAATTCGAACACCAGCTTGAGATCCTTGACGCCGGCCTCGGCCAACAGCTTCTTCGCCCCTTCCGGATCGTAGCCGTAGCTTCTGAAGCTCGGGTCGTAGGCATCGGTGCCGGGCGACAGCAATCCGTATTCAGGCTTTGCGGTACCGTGCATGATTTCCTTGCTGATTCCCGCGCGGTCGATCGCCATGTTGATCGCTCTGCGGACACGGACATCCTGCAGAGCAGGATTTTTGAAGTTGAGTTGAATATAGTTGATGTAAGGAACGTTGCTGTTGGTGGTCAGCTTGAATTTTTCGCCGACGAGCCGATCGATTTCGTCCCACGGCGGGGTGGTTATCATTTGCACTTCGCCGTTTTCGAGCGCGTCGACCCGGGTTGCGGGATCCTGTAACGGCCGGAAGATCACGCGATCCAGCTTGGCCTTGTTGCCCCAATAGTCGTCGTTCCGCTCGATCACGGTTTTCACGCCCTGGGCGCGCTCGACGAACCTGAATGGCCCGGTTCCGATCGGATGCAGGGCGACGCCCTCATTTCCGTATTTCTTGACGGATGCCGGGCTGATCATCAGCGGCTGTCCATAGCTTTGCAGTCCCTGCCGCAGCCATTGGTAGTTCGGCGCCGTCAAGGTCACCTTCACGGTCATGGCGTCGATGACGTCAACGCTCTTGATCCATTTGGTATAGGCAATCACGAACGCCTTGGCCTTCTTGTAGAAATCTGGCGAACTCTCGTTCCAGAAACGGTCGAAATTGAATTTGACCGCGGCAGCATCGAATGGCGTGCCGTCGTGGAATTTCACCCCATCACGCAGGTGGAACGTGTAGCTCAGTCCGTCGTCGGAGATGTCCCAAGATTTCGCCAATCCCGGCACGAGCGGAGGGGTAGGAGCGTCGGCTTTGGTGAGATCTTCCTTCACCAGCCCTTCGAAGATTTGGTAGGTAATCTGATAGGTGCCCCATCCGCCCGTCGCATGTGGGTCCAGCGTATCGGTTTCAGCCGGCATGCCCCAAATCAAGGTTCCGGCTGCCTCCGCGGTGACTGAGGTCGCTTCCAGAGAGGTTACTGCCAAAGCGGCGAGAGCCACGGACCAGCCAAATCGACGTAATACCACGACACTCTCCACATCACCGGAAAAAAGCCGCCGGTTTGAGAGCCCTGCAGGACCCATGCCGTAACGTCACCTGCGATCTCGGGCGATATCTACAGGACGGATCAGGCGCGGAACCTCGGTATTTCGTGGAACGGGCAGTACTGCCGAATGTGGCGCCACTCTGTTTCTATTATCCGCAATGCGCAAAGCGGGGCCACAACTTGGGCGCCGGCGCAGTGCATGAATCTGCCTTTCTTCTCGGATCGGCCGCGTTGCAGCGAGCGGCATCTCGCCTGACCGGCGAGGTCGGTTGGTGACCAGGGGACCCGATCTCCTGCCACCGGCGGATCCAGACCTGCCGTTGACAGCGCCCGACGCCGTTCTAAGCTGACGTCACCGACGCTAGATCGGGCTTAAACATCGGGGGGAGACATGACACGCAGCCGCGTGGCGCGCCTTGGCGGCGCCCTAGCCATCTCGTCTTTGCTGGCCGGATCGGCGTCGGCGGAGCCGAAGATCAACATCCTGCACCAATGGGCGACCGGGTCGGACGCAGCGGCGATCGCCAAGCTCGGCGAGATGTTCACCGCGGCGGGCGGGAAGTGGGAACAGACCTCCATCGCGGGCCACACGGCCAACACGCTGGCGAAACTGCGCGCCGACGTGGTGGCGGGAAACGCGCCGCCGGCCGTGCAGGTCAAGGGACCCGAGATCGCGGAGTGGAACGCGACGGGCAAGATGGCCGACATGGATGCGATCGCGAAGGCGCAGGGCTGGGACAAGCTCGTCGCGCCCGAACTGCTCCCCGTGATGAAGCCGGCGAACGCCTGGGTCGCGGTGCCGATGAACATCCACCGCATCAACTGGTTGTGGGGATCGGGCGCGGCCATGCAGCAGGCCGGCGTCACCGACATGCCCAAGACCTGGGCCGACTTCAACTCGGATTGCGAGAAGGTCGTCAAGGCTGGGCTGATCTGCCTCGCTCACTTTTCCGAGGATTGGTCGGACGCGACGACGTTCGAGGTCGTGCTCTACGGCCAGGACATCGACCTCTATCGCAAGGCCCTCGTCGAGGGCGATGTCGAGGCCATGCGGGGCCCGGGAATGGTGAAGGCCTTCCAGCAGCTGCGGCTCATGGTGTCGAAGGACATGGACCGCGGCATCGCCGGGCGCGACTTCGACGCGGCCAACAGCATGCTCGGCACCGGCAAGGCCGCCTTCATGATCATGGGCGACTGGGAGATCGGCATGCTGAGCGCCGCCGGGTTCAAGGTTGGGACGGACATCGCCTGCGCCCAGGCACCGACCGACTGGAACAAGCCGGGCTTCATCCTCAACTCGGATTCCGTCGGGTTCTTCACGCAGTCCGATCCCGACTACCAGTCGGGGCAGACGCTGCTCGCCACGCTGATCATGTCGCCCGCGTTCCAGACCACGTTCAACCAGACCAAGGGGTCGATCCCGGCGCGCCTCGACATCGACCTCGGCAAGGGGTTCAACCCCTGTCAGCAGAAGTCGCAGGCCGACCTCAAGGCCTCCATCGCCGACGGGACGCTGGTCCGCTCCTTCGCCCACAACATGACGGTGCCGCAGAAGGTGCGGGGCGCCATGATGGAAGTGATCACGGAATTCGTGAACACAGACCTGTCGCCGGAGAAGGCTGCGGCCAACCTGGCCGATGCGGCCGAAGCGCAGGAGTGAGCCGGGCCGTCCTGAACGCCTCCCTTCCCGCCCGCCGAACGCTCGGGGTCCTCGATGAGCATGGCCAGCACCGCGACGATCGTAGCACCGCCGCTCGAGCGGGTGCCGTGGAGGGCGCGCGCGAGTCAGGTCCTGCCGATCCTGGTTCTCGCGCCCTCGCTTCTCGCGACCCTCGTCTACGTCTTCGTGTTCTCCGGATGGACGCTCTACGTCTCGCTGTCGAACTCGTCCCTGCTCCCGTCCTACGGCTTCGTCGGCTTCGCCCACTACAAGGCGCTCTGGTCCAACCATCGCTGGAACGTCGCCTACACGAACCTGGCCTTGTTCAGCGTGCTCTACGTCGTCGGCGCCATGGCGATCGGATTGTTGCTCGCCATCCTCATCGATCAGCGCGTTCGCGGCGAGGCGGTCTGGCGGACGATCTTCCTTTACCCGCTCGCCGTGTCGTTCATCGTTACTGGGACCGTCTGGGGCTGGCTCTACAATCCGACCTCCGGCATCGAGTTCCTGGTACGGAGCTGGGGATGGGAGAGCTTCCGCTTCGCGCTGACCACGGACCGGAACTACGCCATCTACGCGATCGTGATCACCGGCGTCTGGCAGTCCTCCGGCTTCGCGATGGCCTTGTTCCTGGCCGGCTTGCGCTCGGTCGACGCCGATTTGTTGAAGGCGGCGCGGATCGACGGGGCCGGCACGATCCGCACCTATCGCAAGGTGGTCCTGCCCACGATCGCGCCGCTCTTCATCGCGGTCCTGGTCGTGCTTCTGCAGTTTGCCATCAAGACCTTCGACCTCGCCATCGCCCTGACCAAGGGCGGACCGGGGATATCGACGACCTTCCCGGCGCTCTATGTCTACGACCTCATGTTCCAGCGCGGCGAGATCGCGGAAGGCGCCGCCGCCGCCGTCATGATCCTCGCGGCCCTCGCGGTCGTCCTCGTCCCCTACGCGCTCTGGATGGTTCTGCGCCGCTCGCGGGAGGCCGCCCGTGGCTGACGTCGCGATAAGCCGCCCGGCGGTCCGCGACCGGGAGGCGGTGATCGCGGGCCGGCGATGGTTCCGCGGCCGTCTCCTGGTCTACGCCACACTCTCGGCGTTCGGCGCCGTCTACCTGCTGCCGTTGCTCGTGGTGGTCCTGAACTCCTTCCGCGATCTTCCGGAGATCGCCCGCGACGGCCTGATCGCCTGGCCGCGCAGCTTCTCCTTCCATGCCTGGGGCGAGGCCTGGGGCAGCTACTGCGTCGGAGGTACCTGCGCGGGCATGCGGGGCAACTTCCTCAACTCGCTTGCCATGGCCATACCGGCGACGGTGATCTCGACCCTGTTCGGCGCCATCAACGGCTACGTGCTGACGAAGTGGCGCTTCCGCGGCAGCGAGGTCCTGTTCGGCTGCATGCTTCTCGGCGTCTTCATGCCGGGCCAGATCGCGCTCCTGCCCTGGGCCTTCGTGCTCGGCAAGCTGGGCCTCACCAACTCGACGAGCGGGCTGGTCCTGGTCCACGTGGTGCAGGGCCTGTCCTTCGCCACGCTGTTCTGCCGCAACTACGACCTCAGCATCCCGGACGACCTGATCAAGGCGGCACGGATCGACGGGGCCGGGTTCTGGCGGATCTTCTTCAAGATCGTCCTGCCGCTGTCGCCGCCCATCCTGATCGTGACCGTGATCTGGCAGTTCACCTCGATCTGGAACGAGTTCCTCTACGCCGTGGTGTTCACCTCCGGCCAGCACCAACCGATCACCGCGGCGCTCGTCGCCCTCAGCGCCAACGGCACCAACGTCCGGGTCTACGACGTGATGAGCGCGGCCGTGCTCATCGGCGCGCTGCCGCCCCTGCTCGTCTACCTGTTCGGCGGGAAGTACTTCGTCCGCGGCCTCACGCAGGGAGCGGTCAAGTGAGGACGCGACCCGACCCCCGCACGGCCGTCCCACGCCGGCCGACCCCCAAACCCGGGCCGCCGAGCGCCAACGGCGTCGAGCGGTCCGACCCCGCCCCGAGATCGGCGGGGCAGGGGAGCGCGCAGCCGTCCGGCGTCGGGCGCGTCACCTCGCGGGGCCGCGGGAGGCTCGTCTCATTGGCTCACACGCCCTCCGAGGTCGTCTCATGGCGAGCCTGACCATCCGCGCCCTGCGCAAGAGCTTCGGCGTGGTCGAGGTGCTGAAGGGCATCGACCTCGAGGCGCGCTCGGGCGAGTTCGTCGCGCTCGTCGGGCCGTCCGGCTGCGGGAAGTCGACGCTGCTGGCGATGATCGCGGGACTCGAGAGCGTCACCTCGGGCGAGATCCGCATCGGCGACCGGCTCGTGAACGCCGTCGAGCCGAAGGACCGCGACATCGCCATGGTGTTCCAATCCTACGCGCTCTACCCGACCATGACCGTGAGGGAGAACATCACCTTCGGCATGCAGAGCCGGCGCGTGCCGAAGGCGGCGCAGGAGGAAGCCCTGGGACGTGTCGCCGCCCTGCTGCAGATCGAGCCGTTGCTCAAGCGTAAGCCGGGGCAGCTGTCGGGCGGGCAGCGGCAGCGCGTCGCCATGGGACGGGCGCTGGTGCGCGATCCGGCGCTGTTCCTGTTCGACGAGCCATTGTCGAACCTCGACGCCAAGCTCCGGGTCGACATGAGGGTCGAAATCAAGAAGCTTCACCAGCGGGTCGCCAAGACCACGGTCTACGTCACCCATGACCAGGTCGAGGCGATGACGCTGGCGTCCCGCATCGCGGTCATGCACGCCGGCAGCCTGCAGCAGTTCGCCGAGCCGCAGACCATCTACGACCGGCCGGCCAACATGTTCGTGGCGGGCTTCATGGGCTCGCCGTCCATGAACTTCGTCCCCGCCGAGGTGGTCGAGGCGAACGGTCGGCCCGCTCTCGAGGTGGAGATGGCAGCTGCAGGCAGGGCTAGGCTTCCGCTCTGGAATGGCGCGGCTGAGCGGGTGACGAGGCGCGACGTGGTTCTCGGCATCCGGCCCGAACACCTGAGCCGGCTCGCCCCCGACCCGGCGTCGCGCAAACCCGGCCTCGCGACCTTCGACGCCACGGTCGAGGTCGTGGAGCCGACCGGCGCCGAGACCATGGCCATCATGCGCTTGGGCGACCGCGAGATCGTGGGACGCTTCGCGCCCGACGAGGCGCCACGCCCCGGCGAGACCATCCCGATCGGGATCGACATGGCGCGCGCCTGCCTGTTCGACCCCGACACGCAACGCCTGATCTGATCGGCCCCCATGACCTTCGCGACCTACCCGAGCCTTGCCGGCCGCACCGTCTTCGTCACCGGGGGCGCCTCCGGCATCGGCGCCGACATCGTCCGCGCCTTCGTCGGCCAGCGATCGCGCGTGGCGTTCTGCGACGTACAGGCCGACGCCGGCGAGGCGTTAGTAAGCGAACTGAGCGGCGGGGACCTGTCGCCGCTCTTCCTGCCCTGCGACCTCCGCGACGTCGAGGCGGTGCGGGCCACCATCGCCGACGTGCGCGACCGCCTGGGTCCGATCACCGTGCTGGTCAACAACGCCGGCAACGACGATCGGCACGACATCGCCGACGTCACGCCCGAATATTGGGATTGGGTGCAGGCCATCAACATACGGCCGCACTTCTTTACGGCCCAGGCCGTCATCCCGCAGATGCGGGAAGGCGGCGGCGGCTCGATCATCAACCTATCGTCGATCGCCTGGCGCGGCGGCGGCCCGAACATGGCGGCCTACACCAGCGCGAAGGCCGCCGTGGTCGGCCTCACGCACAGTCTGGCGCGGGCGTTGGGCCATGACGGGATTCGCGTCAACGCGATCGAGCCAGGCGCCGTCATCACGGAGCGCCAGAGGCAGCTCTGGTTCACGCGACCCGGTTCGATCGAGGCCGTGGTCGAGAAACAGTGCCTCGGGACGGTCCTGCTGGCGGACGAGATCGCGCGGACTGCGCTGTTCCTGGCCGCCGACGACAGCCGGATGATCACGAAGCAGTCGATCACCGTCGACGGCGGCCTGCGATGACCATACCACAAGGACCAAGGCGCATGTTCGCGATGGGGCTGAACCCGTACGGGTTGACCTACCACCTTGGCCTGCAGGGGCGGGGTACGGCTCGCGCGAACCCCGATGGACGGGGCCTCGAGGGCTTCCTGGTGCTGGCCGAGGAGCTTGGCGTCAGGACGATCGAGATCTTCGAGCCTTGGGTCGCGGCCTTGGACGACGGCGGGCTGCGGGCGCTGCGGGACCGGCTGGAACGGCTCGCGATGGTGCCGGTCATCAGTTCAGGCCTACAGGGCGCGTCGATGACGAGCATCGTGCGGTCGGCTCGCGCGCTCGACGCCACGATGGTGCGTCTCGCGCTCACGTCCGTTCTCTGCGGCGACCGCGCCGCGCTCGGCGATGGATGGCTGAAACTCGTCGACGGCGTGCGGGGCAGGTTGCGCGAGGCTGCCGGTCAAGCGGCCGAGGCCGGATTGACCCTGGTGATCGAGAACCATCAAGATTTCGGCAGCGACGAACTCGTCGCCCTTTGCGATGAGGCGGGGCCGAACGTCGGGATCTGCTTCGATACCGGCAACGCCTTCCCCGTGGCCGAGTCCCCGCTCGACTTCGCGAGCCGCATCGCGAGCCACGTCCGCCACGTGCACCTCAAGGACTATCGCGTCCAGTTCACGGACGACGGGTTCCGGCTCGTGCGCTGCGCCATCGGCGACGGCGCCGTCCCCTTCGCCGAGCTGGCCGACATGCTGCTGGCCCGCACCCCCACCTTGACGGCCGTGCTGGAGCCGGGCGCCCTGGAGGCCCGGCACGTGCGGCTTTTCCGGCCGGACTGGTGGGGCTGCTACGCTCCCAAGTCCGCCGCGGCGCTCGCCGCCTGCCTCGGCGCCGCGCAACGCCACCGGCTCGCGCCCGACGCCGACCACCGCACGCCGTGGGAGGCGGGCGAGGACGGGCCCGCGCTGGTCCGCTACGAACTCGACATGATCCGCCGCAGCGCCGCCGCCATGCGGGCCTCTGGCGTCATGTCATAGGAAGGGGAGCACGACCATGACCAAGGACCTCAGCGGAAAGACGGCGTTCGTGACTGGCTCGGGTCGCGGCCTCGGCCGGACAATGGCGGAGCGTCTCGCCGAACTCGGCGCCGACGTCGCGATCCACGACATCGACGGGACCGCCCCGGCGAAGTACGGCGAGGCGGCGAACCTCGACGAGGTCGTCCGGCAGATCGGCCGGCACGGCACCCGCGTGATGGCCGTGACCGGCAACATCGGCGACCCGGCCCGCGTGGCGCGCATGAAGTCCGAGATCGGCGCCGGGCTCGGTCCGCTCGACATCCTGGTGAACTGCGCCGGCGGCGACATCGGCGCGAGCGGCAACAAGCCCAATCCCAACAACGCCCTCGACATCTCCTACGAGGACATCAAAACGCTGACCGACAACAATCTCATCGGCACGATGCTGGTGTGCCAGGCGTTCTGCCCGCAGATGAAGGAGCGCGGCTCGGGTTCGGTCATCAACATCGCCTCGGCCGCGGCCCACATCGGCTGCACGCCGGAGGTCGTGTACTCGACCCTGAAGGCCGCCGTCGTGCATTGGACGCGGTGCCTCGCGCTCGAACTCAAGGAGCACGGGGTGCGGGTGAACGCCGTCAGTCCCGGCGCGACGAAGACGGCACGGTTCCAGGCCACTCGCACCGTCGACCCGGCCCGGATGGAAGTCGGCAAGTCGCTGAACCGCTATGCCGAGCCGTCCGAGATCGCCGATGCCGTGGCCTTCCTCGCGGGACCGCAGAGCCGGTTCGTCAACGGGCAGGTGCTTCGCGTGGACGGGGGCTTCACGATCTTCCCCTGATGGGACCGCACGCACACTTGCAATCGGAGATGGCTGACAGTTCGCGACGGCGTGATGATGATCGCGTTCGCCGCGGCCATCTCGATCGACCTCGGCATGCTTTCGGGGCTGTCGCTGGTCGAAGCCCTCCACCTTCTGAAACTCGCGTGGCACCTCCATGACCTTGTCACTGTGCTGATCTTCGCAACGAGCGGGGACTGGACATGGCAGACATTGTCACCGGCATGCCGTCGATCGCGATCGACCGGGCTCCTTTCGCTTCAAGAGCCACGATCATGGATAGGACATTCGAGATCGACGTGTCGGCGACCGCGAGCAGGCATTTAGCGGGTCGCGTCGTCGGCCACGTCCAGGATGCGGAAGCGAGTGCAGCCGCCGGCAGCCGAAACGATGGCGCTGATGCGCGAGATCGCGGAGTTCGTCGACGAACTCCTCTGCATGGTCGTCTGGACGCGTGGTCGCCTCCGTGTATCGCCTGCGATTTCTGAACCACCGGGATGGAGCCCTGCGGCGGTTGCCCAGCAGCCTCTTTTGCAATCGCCTTGCAAGGTCGGTGGCCGCGACCTGTCGCCTGTCGCCCGTTGACCTAGCCGATGGTGGCTATGGTATGAGGTGCCCATGTGGAAGACCGTCACCCTTCTTGATGTTGCCAAGGCGGCCAACGTTTCGAAGTCCACCGTCGCCAATGCCTTCAACCGACCTAAGAGCGTTCGGGCCGAGCTCCTGGCGCGCATCGAAGCTGCCGCACGCGATCTCGGCTACGCCGGTCCGGATCCGAAGGGGCGAATGCTGAGCTTGGGCAAGGTCAACGCCATCGGGGTCGTTCCTTTCGGCCGCGACGGGATCGGCCAGTTCTTCAGGTTCTCTTACCAGCGACTGTTCTTGGCCGGCGTAGCGCAAATCTGTGACGAACGAGGTGTCGGATTGTCGCTCGTGTCCAGTCGGGACGATCAGGACGCATGGGGCATCAAGAACGCGCTCGTGGACGGGTTCATCTTCACCGGCGTTGACCAGATTGGCTTGCTCGAAGGCGAGAGGCGCCGCTTGCCCTTTGTGGTAATGGATCTCAGCGGCAACTCCGCGATCAGCTCGGTCAACACGGAAAACCGCGACGGTTCGCGGCAGGTGACGCGTCACTTGATCGAGCTTGGCCATCGGCGTTTCGTGATCGCATCCTCCATGTACTCCTTTCGCGCGCCGGTTTATCACCCACCGTCCATCACCGAGCGCCGGCTCGTGGACACGGGCCCGCCGCTCCTCGAGAAGATCGACGGCATCGCCGATGCGTTGGAGGAGGCCGGGTTGTCCATCGCGGACATGCCGATCGTCGAGACGTGCGGAACACGAGAGGAAGCCGAAGCCTTCGGAAGCGGCATTGCCACCATGCTCGACATGGCGCCCGAGGCGACCGCCGTCATCGCACTCACGGACAGCATTGCGATCAACGTCTTGCGGGAAGCCCAGCAACGCGGCATTCACGTTCCTCGCGATTTGTCTGTCGTTGGATTTGACGACGGTCCAGACGCCGCATTGTCAGAACCGCCGCTGACCACGGTTCACGTGTCCGCCGTCGAGAACGGTCGGGCTGCGGCACAGCTACTATTGAACGGCGGTCCGCCGCGGCAGGTGATCACGCCGGTGCATTTAGTCATTCGCGACACGACCGCCCCGCCTCGCGCATAGCTGTGTGCCACGATACTCGCGGTACATCGAGGTACGGCCGGCGATTGCACCGGTACAAAAAGCGCTTGACAACCTTCCTTCCGCTGCTGCAAGTTGGTTTGCACCGGTGCAGACATTCATTGAATTCGCCCGTCCTGTGGTGGCCTTTTCGAACCGGCCCACTCGCCGGTCACAAGCGCGATACGGTCCAACTACTGGCAATGCCGGCACGGCGGTCCTGGTTCGTCGGCCGATAGAGCCGTTCGATCGAACGCGAATTCCGGAGGGAGGCAGATGCGCATGATACCAAGCATGCTCGCGGCCGCGGTCGTCGCACCGAGTCTGGTGTTCTGCGAGCCCAGCAGCGCCCACACGCAATGGGGCGACGGATCGCCGGTTTCCGAACAGATCAAACGTCAATGCTGCGGCGATGCCGAGATCCATTTCCTCGCGGCCGGATCGGTCCACGCCGGCGCGGACGGCTGGCACATTGACGGGTTCGCGAAAGTGGTTCCCTACGGAAAGGAGCTGCCAAGTCCGGATGGATACGATTGGGGCTTCTGGACCGACCACCAATACGACGACTTCAAGATCGTGAGCGGTCAGTCCGAGATGCAGTGCTTGTTCCTCAAGCCGCGAGCTTTCTGAGAACGTCTCGGTGCATCGGATTGCGGGTGGGCGCGCGGCACGGATCTGGTTTTGGCTGGAGCCTTCGCGCAGATCATGCACGCTGCCGTCGAGCAGGGCATCGCGGAGGCGGCGCTTGCCGAGACCGTGCGGAACAGCGGCGTCGAGAAGGCCAGCCTCGACCCTTACGTGGTGGCGATCGCCGGTGAGATGAAGATTCAGGTGGATGGATCGGGCGCTCTGCTCGACCGCGCAGCCCGTTCGTCGATGCGGCGAAGTCCGAGCCGACCGACGGGTCCACTGCGGCGGCCTCGGTCGCCGTCGCCGAAGCCAAGGTGGCCACCACGGACGCTGCCCTCCTCGTTTTCCTCGAAGCTGATCGAACTCGGCGGCTCCAGCGCGACTCCGGCCGTCCATGATCTCGACCGCTACTGGCGCAACGCCCGTACCCACACGGCTGCACGACCCGGTGCGGTGGAAGTATAAGTTCATCAGCGACTACTGGCTGAACGGCGTGCATTCGCCGCGTCATGGCGCGATTTGACAAGGGCTCGGTGATGATGACCATCCGGCTCGACGCCGTCTGCAGACATGGCGCCGGTCATTGGT